>NZ_CP025583.1:1975833-2298055 GCF_002865605.1 Paracoccus jeotgali | reverse complement strand
CACACCCTCGTCAAAGAAGCGCCGCGGGATCGGGCAGAGCTGGTTGATCTCGGGCATGGTGCGGTGAAAGGCGGTGTCGAAACAAGCCACCTGCATCGCATCCGGAAACGCCGCCTGCGCCGCGCGGACCCCGTTCAGGCAATGCGGCTGATGCAGCGGCACCAGCGGCACCAGCGACTCGAGCACCGCCAGCACGGGCGCGTCGATCACCGTCGGCTCGGCCAGATCGGCGCCGCCATGGACGATCCGATGCCCCACCGCCTTGACGCTGTGGTCGGGATAATGCGCGGCCATGGCGTCGATGGCGACCAGCAGCGCCTGCCCGTGATCGGCGACCTCGCCCTTGCCATGGGTCGGCAGCCGCGCGCCTGCGGCGTCCTTCAGCACGATCCGCGCCGGCTGGTGCTGACCGATGCCGTCGATATTTCCGCTGACCTCGGGCGTGTCATCGGCGTCGACAAAGATCGAGAACTTCAGCGAGGACGACCCGGCATTGATGACAAGAATCTCATCGCTCATCTGGCGGCTCCTTTTTGGGCACCATGACGGATCGCCGCCCGCGTGCAAGAGCCAGCCGCGAGGGCCGGCCCTTGTGCAGGTGCTCAGGTCATCAGCGGCCGGGGTGCCGCCGTGATCAGGGGTTGATGACGATCGGCACGCCGGTCTTGACCATGGCAAAGATCTCTTCGACCTCGTGATCCTCGACCGCGATGCAGCCGGCGGTCCAGTCATCGACCTTGTTCGCCCGCGCCAGCGCGCCGTCGCGGCCGCGCCCGTGGATGAAGATGTCGCCGCCCGGCCGCAGCCCGACCGACAGCGCCCGCGCCGTGTCCTGCACGCTGGGATAGTTCACCCCGACCGACAGGTGATAGGCGCTGCGCGGGTTGAAGCGGTCGATGAAATAGATGCCCTCGGGCGTCTTGCCATCGCCTTCAAACTGCTTGGGCCCGAGCGGCTGGTTGCCGAGGCCGACCTTGTAGGTCTTGAGGATGGTGGTGCCGGACAGCAGGAACATCTTGCGGTCGGATTTGTTGACCACGATCTGCGTCACCGGCGGGCCGTCATAGGACAGGAAGCGGGGCGGGGTAGGGCCGCCGGGCAAGCTGTCGCCGCCGCCGCAGGCCGTCACGAATAGCAATAGTCCAAGGGCAAGCAATGCCCGTACTGTTCGAATCATCACTGCCTCATCACGCTGTTTTCCGCGCTGGATTTGAATTGAAGCTACCATGGGTTGCAGAACCGGGCCAGACTCAAAGCGCGCGATTCAAGCTCTTGGTAAAGCAGTGGTAAACAGGTCAGCCGACCAGCCGCAGGGCGAGCCAAGCGAGCGCCGCGAACAGCCCGGCACCGAGCAGCGTCACCGCCCATGCGCCCAGCAGCGTAAACAGATGGCTGCGGCGGAGGGCGCGGCGTCGGGCCTGTTCCTCGGGCGGCAGGGGCTCGCGGTGTTTGCGGCGGCGGTCCTCTTGAGCGCGGTAGATGCCGATGCCGAAGAGGCCGCCGACGACACAACCTGAAAGCGAAACCGGCAGGCCGAGCGCGGCGAAGCCGAGCGCCGTCACAGAGGCCGCCAGCAAGGCGCAAAACGCCCGCAGCGGGTTGAGCCGCCGCGCGCTGCGCCCGACCATGCGGACCATCCGCCGCCCCGGCAGCAGCACCCCCACCGCCACGGCCAGCGCCGCGAGAAGCAAGGCCCAGAGCGGCCATGTCAGCGGTTCAACCGAGGTCATTAAGCCTGTCAGCGGCCCCGCGATAACCGCCACCTCGGTCGCGCCCTGCGCAAAACCCGACAGCAGCGCAACCCCCGCCAGCGGACCCCCCAGCAGCTTTTTCAGCCCGACCGAGCCACCCTTGGCCGCGATTTGGCGGTCAAGCTGGCGGGCCGTGATCACAAAGCCTGCGAGGCCAGCGGCGGCAGTCATCGCCAGCCGGAGCCAGAGATCTCGCGGCATCGCGTGCAGCATCGACAGATACGCTACCAGCGCCGCCAGCGTCACGCCCACCACCAGCGGCAGCCAGACCCGCGCTGCGCTACTGCGATCTGCCGCGAAGTGCACCCGCCCGCGCAGCAGCGCCAGCAGCAGCGTCGCCAGCAAAGCCGTCAGAAGGGGGGCGGCAAGCCAGGCCGCAACGATCCGAAGCAGCATCGGCCAGTGGATCGCCGCCGGACCCAGCCCCACCAGCCCCGCGCCGAGGACGGCGCCAACGATGCTTTGCAAGGTCGACACCGGCGCCCGCGCCCAGTGAACCAGCGTCACCCACAGCGCGGCACCGATCAGCGCGGCGGCCATGATCCGGACGGTTGCGCCGTCCGGGGCGAACTCGACAAGCCCGGAGGAGACGGTCTGCGTCACCTGCCCGCCCGCCAGCACCGCCCCGGCAAGCTGGGCCACCGCGACCAGCGCCAGCCCCAACGTCATCGTCAGCGCATTGGCGGCGACCGGCGGCCCAAGGCTGTTCGCCACCTCGCTCGCCCCCAAAGCCACGCCCAGATAGACCGTCGCCGCCAGCCCCACGATCAGCGCCACCTGCGGCGCGGTCGCGATCCCGGCCAGGGGTGAGAGCATGACCGCGAGCAGCGCCAGCATCAGCGGCAAGATCAGCCGCCGGATTGGACGCGTGGCGCGGCGGCCTGCGCTCTCGGTCTGGCCGATGCGGTCGAGGTCGGTCTCGAGGATACGGAAGTCGCGGCGGTCTGGCATTGGCGCGACGATACGCCAATGATGCGCCGTGGCAAGCAGCGGGCGCAGACGGCGGGACAGGGGTGAGGCACGCGCAAGCTGGCGTGGCGAAGCGGCAGACGCAGCCTTTCAGGGCGCCGCGTCAGCGCTTGCGGGCACAGGGCAGGGGCGTGCCCTCTTGCGCAGGTGCCAGGCCGCAGATCAGCGCCTTCAGGCCCGGTGGGGCTACGCGGTCTGCGGCCTCTTCGGGCGTGAGCCAGGCGCGCTGGCGCTGGCCGCGCTCGCGGTATTTGCGTTCGAGCGTCGTCACCTGCATCAGATGCACCTGCACGATCACCGGCTGCGTCAGTCCGGCGCCCAGCTTCTTTTTGTAGCGATAACGCCCCATCGCGGCCTCGGCGATCTCGCCCCGCGCGCCGGCTTCCTCGAGCGCCTCTTGTTGGGCGGCGCCGGCCATGCTGCGGCCCGACATCGGCCAGCCGCGCGGGATGGTCCAGCTGCCGGTCCGCCGCGTCGTCACCAGCAGCACATGGCCGGTCAGCGCATCGACGCACAGCGCACCCACCTGCAGCCCCGACGGGCGGCGGCCCAGAAGCGTCCCGAGCCACCCGCGCAGGCGGTCGGTCAACGGGTCAGTCATCCGCGCCTTCGACCTTGCCGCGCAGCGCCTTGACCTCGCCCCGCACCGCCTTGGCCTTCAGCCGCCGCCGCTGGCTGCCCAGCGTCGGGCGCGTCGGCACCCGGCGTTTCGGCGTCAGCGTGGCGTTGTGGATCAGCTCGGCCAGCCGCTGCCGGGCCAGTTCGCGGTTGCGGGCCTGGCTGCGGGTTTCCTGCGCAAGGATCACCACCGCCCCGTCCTGCGTCCAGCGCCGCCCGGCCAGCCGCCGCAGCCGGCGCTTGACCGGCTCTGGCAGGTTGGGCGAACGCTCGGCCTCGAAGCGCAGCTCGACGGCGGTTTCGACCGTGTTCACATTCTGCCCGCCCGGCCCTTGCGAGCGGGTGAAGCTTTCCACCAGCTCCCATTCCTCAATGCTGATCTGGTCGTTGATGCGCAACATGTGACGGTCCCGTGCAGGCTTCCACCGAATCTAGGGACAAATCCCTGCGAGCGGAAGGCTTGCGCCGGGTCACCGCCGCCCGGGCCTTTTCAACCGCCGCGTTTTCGGGCAAATCTCGCCCCCAGCAACGGAGGCTGATGTGTCAGTGGCAGTTCTGAAACGCGGCGCGATCGCGGCCGTCGCTGTTGGCCTTGGGCTTGCGGGCGTGCTGCCCGCGCTTGCGGATGAGCCCCTGCGGGTCGAGTTCATCACCGTGGCCCCGCGCGCGACCGAGATCGACATCGAACTGACCGGCACGCTCGAGGCGCTGGACAGCGTCGAGCTGGGCTTTCGCCAAGGCGGGCGGATCATCGAGGTTAACGTGAACGAGGGCGACCGCTTTGCCGAGGGCGATGTGCTGGCGCGGATCGACCCGTTGCAGCTTGAACAAGCGCTGAATGCGGCCACGGCGGCGCTGTCGGCGGCGCGCGCGGCCGAAGATCAGGCCCGGCAGGCCGCCGAACGGGCCGAGGCGCTGCTGGAACGCGGCGTCGGCACCCGCGCCGCCCGCGACGAGGCGCGCCAGCAGCTCAGCGCCGCCGAAACCCAGCGGGAACAAGCGGAAAGCGTGCTCGATCAGGCCCGCCGTTCGGTCTCGGATACCGAATTGCGGGCGCCCTTCACCGGCGTCGTGACGGATCGGCGGGGCGAGCCGGGGCAGGTCGTGGGCCCGGCGCAGACGGTGCTGTCGCTGGCCTCTGCCTCGGGGATCGAGGCGGTGTTCATGGCCGCCGACATGCAGGCGCTGCATGGAGCGATGGGCAAAGAGGTCGCCCTGTCCACCATCGAGGTCGACGCCCCACCAATGCGCGGCCATGTCACCGAAATCTCGCCCATGATCGACCCGGTCACCGGCTCGGTGCGGTTGCGGGCGCTGGTCAATGACGCGCCGCGCGATACCAGCCTGCTGGGCGCGGCGGTGCGCGGCCGCGTGACCCTGAGCACCGGCGAGGCGGTCGAGATCCCGTGGACGGCGCTAAGCTCGGGCGGCGGCTCGCCCGCCGTCTGGGTGGTCGAGGACGGGCGGGTGCATCTGCGCCCGGTGCGGATCGAGCGGTTCGACGACGAAAACCTGCTGCTCTCCGAAGGCGTCTCGGCGGGTGAGATCGTCGTCGGTCTGGGGTCGCAAAAACTGTTCGAGGGCCGCGACGTGATCCCCGTGGGGGGCGAATAGATGCGGGCCGCAGCTGATTTTTTCCGCGCCCTGCCGCTTGTCGCGCTGCTGCTGACGCTGACCGCCGCGCCGCTGGCCGCGATGGGCTGGCTGGGGCAGCGGACAGCGGAGCCGCCGCCGCCGGCCGCGCCGCGTCCGGTGGTGTCGATGCTGGTCGAGGATCTGCCCTCGGCCCGGCGCAGCTTTGCCGGGGTCGTCGTGGCCGGGACCGAGGTGCAGATCGGCTTTCAGACGCTGGGGCGGCTGTCCTCGCGTCCCGTCGATATCGGCGATCATGTCGAGACCGGCGATCTGCTGGCCGAACTGGCCCCGGACGATCTGCAGGACAATGTCCGGGCCGCGCGTTCGGCCGTGGCCTCGGCCCGGGTGACGCTGGAAACGGCAGAGGCCACGGCCGAGCGCACCCGCGATCTGGCGCGGCGCAACGTGGCCACCAAGGCGCAACTGGAACAGGCGGAACGCGGGCTGAAATCGGCCGAGGCAGGCCTGCAGCAGGCGCTGTCCGAAAAGGCCCGCGCCGAGGATGCCGAGGGCTTCGCCCGGCTGCTCGCGCCCTTTGACGGGGTGGTCTCGGCCGTCTTCGAATCGCCCGGCGCCGTGGTCAACGCCGGCACCCCCATCGTCACCCTGTCCGATGTCGAAACGCGAGAGGCGGTCATCGACCTGCCCGAGGCGGTGCTGTCCTCGACCCCCGTTGGCACCCCGGCCGAGATGTGGCTGGAATCCGATCCGTCCATCCGGAGCAGCGGCCGGGTGACGCGGATCGAGGCCCTGGCCGATACCGCCACCCGCACAAGGCGGGTCCATATCGCCATGGATTCGCCGCAGAATTTCCGGCTGGGCGCGCTGATCCGGGCGCAGCGGGGCGATCTGCCCAACACCGTGCTGACCCTGCCCCGCGATGCCATCACCGGCCCGGCCGAGGCGCCGATGGTCTGGGTCGTCACCCGCGACGCCGACGGCACCGCGACCGTCCATGCCCGCGACGTGACGCTGCGAGAGGCGACCGACGACAGCAGCGTCGTGATCGCGGAGGGGCTCGATCCCGGCGAAGAGGTCGTGATCCGGGGCGTGAACTCATTGAATGACGGCCAGCAGGTCGGGGAAAGGGTGGCGCCCTGATGCAGCGACGCGGTTTCAACCTGTCCGAATGGGCGCTGCGGCACCGCAGCTTTGTCTGGTTCCTGCTGATCGTGTCGATGCTGGCGGGAACGCTGTCCTATCTGAACCTCGGGCGCGAGGAAGACCCCAACTTTACCGTCAAGGTCATGGTCATCGGCGCAGCGCTGCCCGGCGCCTCGATCGACGAGACCATCTCTCAGGTGACGCGGCGGATCGAGAAGAAGCTCGAAGAGCTGGACGAGCTGGATTTCACCCGCTCGGTCACTATGCCGGGGCAGACGGTGGTCTATGTCGAGCTTGATCCCACCGTGCGCGGCAGCCGCGTCCCCGAGGTGTGGAAGCGCATCCGCGACATGATGTCGGACATCCGCCCCGAGTTTCCGCAGGAATTCGCGGGCTTTCAGTTCAACGACAATTTCGGCGACGTGTATGGCAACATCTTCGCCTTCACCGCCGACGGCTTCACCCCGCGCGAATTGCGCGACCGCGTCGATGACATCGGCGATCTGGTGCGCGCCCTGCCGCTGTCGGGCAAGGTCGAATTGCTGGGCGCGCAGGACGAGGAAATCTATCTGGAGTTCTCAGCCTCGCGCCTCGCCTCGCTGAGCCTCAACCACGAACAGGTGCTGGCGACGCTGGCGCAGCAGAACGCGATTGCGCCCTCGGGGGTCATCACCTCGGGGCCGGAACGGGTGCTGATGCGGGTCGATGGCCAGTTCGACAGCGCCGAGGCGATTGCCGCCGTGAACCTGCGCGTCGGCGACCGCTTCTTCAATGTGGGCGATGTGGCGACGGTGCGGCGCGGCTATGTCGATCCGCCTGCAACCGTCTTCCGCGCCAATGGCAAGCCTGCGCTCGGGTTGCAGATCGGGATGAAATCCGGCGGCAATATCCTGGAATTCGGCGAGCAGGTGGACGCGCTGATGGCGCAGGTGGCGGCCCAACTGCCCATCGGGATCGAGATGAGCAAGATCGCCGACCAGCCCCATGTCGTGCGCGACGCGGTCGGTCATTTCGTGCAGGCGCTGGTCGAGGCGGTGGCCATCGTGCTGGTCGTCAGCTTCATCAGCCTTGGTCTGCGGGCCGGGCTGGTGGTGACGATGACCATTCCGCTGGTGCTGGCGATCACCTTCGTCTTTCTGGAATATTGGGGCATCACCCTGCAACGGATCTCGCTGGGGGCGCTGATCATCGCGCTGGGGCTGCTGGTCGATGACGCGATGATCGCCATCGAGACGATGATCTCGCGGCTGGAAATCGGCGAGACGCTGACCGATGCGGCCTCTTATGCCTGGACCTCGATCGCCTTTCCGATGCTGACCGGGACGCTGGTCACGGTGGCGGGGTTCATCCCCATCGGGCTGAACAACTCGGCAGCGGGCGAGTTCACGTTTTCGCTGTTCGTGGTCATCGCGGTGTCGCTGGTGGTCAGCTGGGTGGTGGCGGTGCTGTTCGCACCGCTTCTGGGCGTGACGTTCCTGCCCAAGCAGATGAAGCATCACGATCAGGGGCCGGGGCGGCTGCGGCGCTGGTTCCACGCCGCGCTGCGGATGGCGATGCGGTTCAAATGGGTGACCATCGCGGTCACCTTCCTGGCCTTCGGCGTCTCGGTCTGGGGGATGCGCTTTGTCGAGCAGCAGTTCTTCCCCACCTCCGACCGGACCGAAGTGCTGGTCGATGTGGAACTGCGGCACAATGCCTCGATCCACGCCACCAGCGATGTCGTGGACCGGATCGAGGCGGCGCTGGCGCAAGACCCCGACGTGTCGTTCTGGACCAGCTATATCGGGCGCGGGGCGCCGCGCTTCGTGCTGGCGATGGATGTGCCGACGCCGGGGCCGCATATGGGGCAGATCGTTATCCAGACCTCCGATCTGGCGTCCCGCGACCGCGTCAAGGCGCGGCTGAACGAGATGGCCGATACCCAATTTCCCGGCGTCGATCTGTTCATCAAGAACCTCGAGATCGGGCCGCCGGTCGGAAAGCCGGTGCAGTATCGTGTCTCTGGCCCGGATCTGGAGGCGACGCGGGATGCGGCGCGCGATCTGGCGGCGGTGCTGGCGACCGAGCCGCGCCTGACCGACATCGCGCTGGACTGGAACGAACCGGCCCGCGTGGTCCGGCTGCAGGTCAGCCAGGATCAGGCCCGCCGCGTCGGGCTGAGTTCCGCCGACGTCGCCGGCACGCTGGCGGCAATGTTCTCGGGCCGCTTCGTGACGCAGCTGCGCGACGACGAGTTTCTCATCAACATCGTCAGCCGCGGCAATGCGGCCGAGCGCAGTTCGCTGGATACGCTGCGCAACCTGCAGATCGCCACGCCTTCGGGGCAGGCGATCCCGCTGGCCAGCATCGCGACCGCCGAATACGGGACCGAGCAGCCGCTGATCATGCAGCGCAACGGGTTGCCTACCGTGACGGTCAAGGCCGCCATCGCCACCGCCGACCAGCCCGCGACGCTGGTCGCGGCGCTGGCCGACCGGGTCGCGGCGTTCGCGGATGGTCTGCCAGCCTCGGTCTCGGTCGAGGTCGGCGGCACGGTCGAGACCTCGGGCGAGAGCCAGGAGCCGATCGCCGAAGTCGTGCCGATGATGCTGCTGATCATGGCCTTCCTGATCATGGCCCAGATGCAGAGCTTTCGGCTGTCGGCCATCGTCTTTGCCGCCGCGCCGCTGGGGCTGATCGGGGTGGTCATCGTGCTGGCCGGGTTCGGCGTGCCGATGGGCTTCGTGGCGATTCTGGGGATTCTGGCGCTGGTCGGCATCCTGATCCGCAACTCGATCATCCTGGTGCACGAGATCCAGGTGCTGATCGACAAGGGCCGCGACCGCTGGACGGCGGTCTACGAGGCCTCGGACAGCCGCGCCCGCCCGATCCTGCTGACGGCGGCGGCGGCCTCGCTGGCGCTGATCCCGATCTCGCGGCAGGTGTTCTGGGGGCCGATGGCCTATGCGATGATGGGCGGGATCATCGCCGGCACGCTGATTACGCTGCTGTTCGTCCCGGCGCTGTATTGCGCGGTGTTCGGCGTGAAGCCGCCCGAGGTTGGGACGGATGCGCTGCCGGGCAGGATGGCAGGCCCGGCAGCGGCGGATAGGGCGGGCGAGGGCGCGTAGTCGGGTAACGGCGGGCCGCGCCTTGAATGAGATCGGCAGACGGCACCGCTGGCGAGGCCCTGCGCTAGCCTATCGGCGGTTCGGGACCGCGCTGCACCAGATACAGCGTCGCGCCGTCCTCCATCGCGCGGGTCTCGATCAGTTTATGCCCTGACTGGGCGCAGAAATGCGGGACGTCGATGGCCGCCATCTCGTCCGTCGCGATCAGCGCCACGCGGGCACCCGAAGGCAGCGTCTGCAGACGCTTGCGCAGGCGCAGGACGGGCAGGGGGCATAGCAGGCCCCGCGCATCGACCTGCAGCGCCTCTGCGGCCGCGTCACCAGGCGAGGAGGGTTCGGTCATGTCGGGTCGCTCGTGCCGCGTTGCTGATGCGGCTGGCACATGCGGAGCGCGGTGAGGCGGCCGCCCATCCGCCGCGCCCCATGCGGCTGGATCACGCGCAGCGCGGCCCTCCGGCGGACCCTCATGCCCTGCGCCTCATGCGGCGGGGGTCAGGCGGGCGGCGGCGAGGGCGTCGCGGCACCACTCAAGCGCCGCCTCGGGCGACAGATGCACCGCCAGTTCGCCGGCGAACTCGGCGAAGGCGGGCCGGTGCGCGGGCGCGACCGAGATCAGCACCGGGAATCCCCGGTCGAGCGCGGCTGTGATGACCGCGACCATGCCACGGCCGATCATCTCTTGCTTGCCGAACTTGTTCAGCACCACGATGGCGCCGCCCTCGGCAACCCCCTCGGGCAGGGTTGCCAGCACCCGCTGCGCCGCGCCTTCCAGCGCGTCGGCGTCCAGCCGGCAGCCTTGCGAGCCCGCGCCCAGATCCTGCGAGATCACCACCTGCGGCCCGTCATCGGCCAGCACGCGCAGCACCATGTCGCAATGGCAGTCGTCGCCGCCCCGGCGCAGATTGGTCTGGACGGTGCCGCGCACCGCCAGCCCTTCGGCCGCCAGGGTGGCGGCGATCTCGCTCAGCCGCGCATGAGCGCCGTCGCCGCCGCCGGTGTCGGCGTGATCCAGCCAGCCCAGCATCAGCGGCGCCGATCCCGGCGCGAGCTCATCGGCTGGAAGGCGACGCCGACATGCGCCTCGCAATAGGGTTTGCCGGGCTGCGAGGGCAGGCCGCAGAACCAGAACTTTTCCGTCGCGGGGTCGCCGATGGGCCATTTGCAGGTCCGTTCGGTCAGCTCCATCAGGGTCAGCTTGCGGGCCTTCTTCTCGACCTCGCGGACGGTGGCGAGCGCCTCGGGGCTGATCTCGTTGGCCGAAGGCTGGGGCGGCAGCGGCTGGCCGGCCGGCACGATCGGGCGGCGGCCGAAATTGGCGGGTGCCGCCACCGGCGGGGGCGCGGCCGATTCGGTCGCGGGTTCGGGCTCTGCCTCGGCTGCGGCGGGCGCGGCGGCCTCGGCCGGTTCGGCGGCGGGTGCGGCGGCTGCCGGGGCTGCGGCGGCGGGCTTGCCGCCGGCGCGGCTGCGCGCGGCGGGCTTGGCCTTGGCGCGCGGCGCTTCGGCCTCGGGCGCGGGGGCTGCGGCGGCGGCTGCGGGCTGCGCGGCCTCGGGTTCGTCGCGGTTCGACAAGCCCAGCCGGTGGACCTTGCCGATCACCGCGTTGCGGGTGACATCGCCCAGTTCCTTGGCGATCTGGCTGGCGGACTGCCCGTCCGCCCACATCCGCTTGAGCGTCTCGACGCGTTCCTCAGTCCAGGACATTTCGACCTTTCCGGCGGTCACCCGCCCCATCTTGCTTTTTCAGACGTGCCCGGTCACACCGGGTCAGACGTGCCCGGACCTTCCGGGGAATGACCAGAAATATCCCGTCAAGCCCGCCAATTCAAGAAGCCCGCCGTGACAGAGCACCAGACCGACCTGACCAAGACCCATCCGACCACCCGCCGCCCCATGGGCGCGCGCCGTTTCGGCCGCGTCAACTGGCTGGGGCTGTATACGCTGGCGCTGCGCGAAATCGCGCGATTCATGTCGGTCTGGCAGCAGACCGTATTCGCGCCGCTGATGACGGCGGGGCTGTTCGTCACCGTGTTTACCGTGGCGCTTGGCCGCGGCGACCGCGAGGTGATGGGCCTGCCCTATCTGGCCTTTCTGGGGCCGGGCATCCTGATGATGTCGGTGATCCAGAACGCGTTTGCCAACACCTCGTCCAGCATGATCAGCAGCAAGATGCAGGGCAATATCATCGACACGCTGATGCCGCCCCTGTCGCCGGGCGAGATCCTGACCGGCTATCTGATCGGCGCGGTGGCGCGGGCCGGGCTGGTCGCGGTCTCGATCGGGGCTGGCATGGCGCTGCTGCTGGGGCAGCTGCCGCAGAACCCGCTATGGGCGGTGCTGTTCGTGCTGCTGGCGGCGGTGCTGATGGGCGGGCTGGGACTGGTCGGCGGCATCATCGCGCAGAAATTCGACCAGATGGCCGTGATCACGAACTTCATCGTGACGCCGCTCAGCTTTCTGTCGGGGACGTTCTATTCCATTCAGGCGCTGCCGCCGGTCTTCTATGCGATCAGCCACATCAACCCGATCTTCTACCTGATCGACGGGGCGCGTTTCGGCTTTACCGGGGTCAGCGACGCCGATCCGGTGCTGGGGCTGGCGGTGTCGGCGGGCTGCGCGGCGGCGGTCTGCGCGCTGGCTTGGGCGCTGCTGCGCAGCGGCTATCGGCTGAAGCCATGAGGGCGGCGCGCAAAACGTCGCGCGGCGCGGAATCGCCCTTGCCGCCCGCCGGGTTTTGCCGCAACAATCCCGCCATGATCGCACGGCTTGCCCAGACCGACCGTTCCCGACGCCGCTAAGGCGCGATCCCGCATGTCCGGCGGTCAACGGGCCATTCCCTGCACCATCATGACCATTTCAGCTTGAGGCTTATCATGTCCGCTTTTCCGCATGTCCTGCCGACCTATAACCGCGCCTCTCTGGCCTTCGAGCGAGGCGAGGGCGTCTGGGCGATCACGGCGGACGGGACGCGCTTTCTGGATCTGGGGGCGGGCATCGCGGTCAACGCGCTGGGTCACGCCAATCCGGAACTGGTCGCGGCGCTGACCGCGCAGGCGCAGCGGATCTGGCATGTCTCGAACCTGTATCAGATCCCCGAACAGGAAAAGCTGGCCGCGCTGCTGGTCGAGCACAGCTTTGCCGAGACGGTGTTCTTTACCAATTCGGGCACCGAGGCGGCCGAGCTGGCGATCAAGATGGCGCGCAAATACCACGACAGCAACGGCCAGCCCGAGCGGGTCGAGATCGTGACCTTCGAGGGCGCCTTCCACGGCCGCTCCACCGGCGCCATCGCGGCCTCGGGGGCGGAAAAGATGGTCAAGGGCTTCGGTCCGCTGATGCCCGGCTTCCGGCAGGTGCCCTTTGGCGATCTGGACGCGCTGCGCGAGGCGGTCAGCGACAAAAGCTGCGCGGTGATGATCGAGCCGATCCAGGGCGAGGGCGGCATCCGCCCGCTGTCCGACGAGACGCTGCGCGAGATCCGCGCGCTGTGCGACCAGACCGGCGCGCTGCTGATCCTGGACGAGGTGCAATGCGGCATGGGCCGGACCGGGCGGCTGTTCGCGCATGAGTGGGCCGGGATCGTGCCCGACATCATGATGATCGCCAAGGGCATCGGCGGCGGCTTTCCGCTGGGCGCGGTGCTGGCTACGGCCAAGGCCGCGGCGGGGATGGTCGCGGGCACGCATGGCTCGACCTATGGCGGCAACCCCTTGGCCTGCGCGGTGGGCGCGCGGGTGGTCGAGATCGTGGCCGATCCCGAGTTTCTGGCCGAGGTCGGCCGCAAGGGCGCCCTGATGCGCCAAAAGCTCGAAGGGCTGGTCGCCTCGCATCCCGATATTTTCGAGGCGGTGCGGGGCGTCGGGCTGATGCTGGGGTTGAAATGCCGCGTCGCCCCCGCCGATCTGGTGGCCGTGGGCTATCAAGAGCAGATCCTGACCGTGGCCGCTGCCGACAACACGCTGCGCCTGCTGCCGCCGCTGAACATCTCGGACGACGAGATCGCCGAGGCAGTGACGCGGCTGGACCGGGTCGCGGCGATGCTGGACGGAACGGCAGATGAGTGATCGCGGCAGAAACGCGCAGCACAGGGTGGGGGCGTCGCAGGTTGCGTCCCGCGGCACCGCGTTGCGGATCGGGCGCCGACGATAGCGGGCGGCGACGGCGCGCCTGCGCGGTCGCCTGCCATTCCGCTTGACGCGCCTGCGCCAAGCAGGCCCTCTGTCCCGATCAGCCGAAAGACGGATTCTTATGAACGATTTCCTCGATATCCACTGCACCGCGCCCGACGATCTGCGCCACATCATCGATTCCGCCCGCGACATGAAGGCCGCGCGCAACAGCCGCCCGCGCGGCACGCCCGACGACAGCCAGCCGCTGGCCGGGCGGATGGTGGCGCTGATCTTTGAAAAGCCCTCGACCCGGACCCGCGTCAGCTTCGACGTCGGCGTGCGCCAGATGGGCGGCGAGACGATGGTGCTGTCCGGCAAGGAGATGCAGCTTGGCCATGGCGAGACCATCGCCGACACCGCCCGCGTGCTGTCGCGCTATGTCGACCTGATCATGATCCGCACCTTCGAGGAGGCGACGCTGCACGAGATGGCCGAATATGCCAGCGTGCCGGTCATCAACGGGCTGACCAACCGCACCCATCCCTGTCAGATCATGGCCGACATCCTGACCTATGAGGAACATCGCGGCCCGATCACCGGCAAGAAGGTGGTCTGGTCGGGCGACGGCAACAATGTCTGCGCCTCCTTCCTGCATGCCGCCGGGCAGTTCGGGTTCGACTTCACCTTCACCGGCCCGGCGCGGCTGGACCCCGAACCGGACTGGATCGAGTTCGCGCGCAGCAAGGGTGTTCAGGCGGTGATCGAGCGTGACCCCGCCAAGGCGGTCGAGGGCGCCGATCTGGTCGTCACCGACACCTGGGTCAGCATGCACGATCCCGAATCGGCCAAGGAGCGTCGTCACAACCTGCTGCGCCCCTATCAGGTGAACGAGGCGCTGATGGCCAAGGCGCGGCCCGACGCGCTGTTCATGCATTGCCTGCCCGCCCACCGCAATGACGAGGTGACGAGCGCGGTCATGGACGGTCCACACTCCGTCGTCTTCGACGAGGCCGAGAACCGCCTGCACGCGCAAAAGGCGGTGATGCGCTGGTGTCTGGGGCTGTAGCCCCGGCCTAGCCCGCCGCGCAGCCCTGATATTCGACCGCGCCCTGCGCGCCGATCAGGGTCATGACCACGGCATCGGGGTCGAGCGGAAAGGGCTTGCCGCTGGGTGCGACGAAATCGGCGCTCGCCTCGGTCCCGTCGGCGGAAAGCTGCGGGGCCGAGACCCAGATCGACTCGTCCGCCGCGTGTTCGATGGCCAGATCGGCGCCGGCTTCGGGCAGCGACAGGGTGACGGTCATGCCGTCCTCGATCTCGGCAATCTCGCAGGCGGGCAGATGCGCGCCCTGTTGCGGGACCAGTTTCATCGCCGCAAGAATGGCGGGGTCGGGCGTGTCACCTGCGGCCGGCGCGGCCAGATCGAGGCTGGCCGGCACGCACACACTTTCACACAGGCCCAGTTCCAGATGCGCTGCCAGTTCAACCGGTTGCCCCTGTTGCGCGGGCATCACCGAAAACGGCAGCACCAGCCGGTCGTGATAGCCCAGCGTGCGGACGCCGTCCGAGATGACGATTTCAGGCGCGGGCCAATGCAGCGTGACCGCGCCGATATTCTCGCCCCGCCAGTCGAATTGCGGGGGCAGACCGGCATCGCCGGGGCTGCGCCAATAGGTCTTCCAGCCGGGCGCAAGCACCAGTTCCAGCGCCGAAATCCGCTGCCCCTGCGCGTCCGTCCAGCCCGGCAGCAGCCGGGCCGACCGCAGCCCCTGCGGCAGCGCCTTTGGCGCCCGGGATTGCGCGGCGCCGGTGGCGGGCGATATCGTGGGCAGGGCGGCGGCCGACAGCCCCAGACCGGCGAGGGGCAGGGCCAGACAGGCAAGAAGGGTCAGGTGTTTCATGCAGTCAGCCTAGCCCCCGCGCCCTGCGGCTGGAAATCACCTTTTTGCCAGAGCCCGCGCCGACACCCTTGCCGAAGCGCGCCAAAGCGCCAAGTTTAAGGACAGGAGGCCCCGATGACCCAAGACAGCGACCTGACCGGCAAGATCCTGATCGCCATGCCCGATATGGGCGACCCGCGCTTTCGCCGCGCGGTGGTGCTGGTCTGCGCCTATTCCGACGAGGGCGCGATGGGTCTGGTGCTGAACCGCCCGGTCACCGACACCAGCTTTGCCTCGCTTCTGGAACTGCTGGATATCGAGACCGAATCCGAGGCCCGCGACATTCCCATCCGCAGCGGCGGCCCGGTCGAGCCGGGGCGTGGGTTCGTGCTGCACAGCGCCGACCGCCCGCCCGATGACGGCACCATGCCGGTCGGCGCGGGGCTGGCGCTGACCACGACGCGCAACATCCTCGAGGAGTTGGCGCAGGGCAAGGGGCCGGGGCAGGCCATGCTGGCGCTTGGCTATGCGGGCTGGGGGCCGGGGCAGCTCGACCACGAGATCCGCGCCAATGGCTGGCTGACGGCGGGGATGCAGGCGGATTACGCCTTTGGCGATCCCGGCACGCTGTGGACGCGGGCGCTGCAATCGCTGGGCGTCGATCCGCTGCTGCTGTCCGGCGCGGCGGGCCGGGCCTGAGCGGCGCGGGGCCGGACAAGCGAACCTAAACAACGCTCCGCCGCGCTTTCACCTTGGGGCGGCGGCGCGTTCCAGCCGGTTGTTGATCGCCTGACCCAAGCCGTGATCGGGAATCGGGGCGATGGCGATGGGCCGCCCGGTCGCGTCGGCGCGGTGCAGCGCGTCGAACAGGTTGGCCGCCGCCTGCACCAGATCGCCGCGCTCTGACAGCGAGAACTCGCCCCGCACCTGCCCGAAGCCGATCAGGATTTCATCACCCTGCGCCTCGATCGCGTTCAGCCGCAGCGGCGCGCGGGGGGCGTAGTGGCTGGCCAGCATCCCCGGCGCCAGGGGCTGGGCGGTGTCGGTGACGGGCGGGGCGGTGGCGATGGGCTGGCCAAGCGCCTCGGCCAGCGCCTCGGCCGGGATGCCACCGGGGCGCAGCAGCACCGGGCGGCCCTGCTGCCAGCCGATGATGGTCGATTCGACCCCGACCGGGCAGGCCCCCGCATCCAGCACCACCGACAGCCGCCCACCCAAGCCGGCCATGACATGCGCGGGCCGCGTCGGGCTGATCCGCCCCGACGGATTGGCCGAGGGCGCGGCCACCATGCCGCCGAAGGCGTGCAGCAGATCCTGCGCGACCGGATGGGCGGGCACGCGGATGGCGATGGTATCCAGCCCCGCCGTCACCAGCCGGGCGATCCCCGCGCCGTCCTGCAGCGGCACCACCAGCGTCAGCGCGCCGGGCCAGAAGGCCTGCGCCAAGCGCTCGGCATCGGGCGAGAACCGGCCGATCCTCTGCGCCGCCTCCAGATCCGGGGCGTGCACGATCAGGGGGTTGAAGGACGGCCGCCCCTTGGCGGCGTAGATTCCGGCCACGGCCTGCGGATTGCGGGCATCGGCGGCAAGGCCGTAAACGGTTTCGGTCGGCATCCCGACCAGCCGCCCCTTGGCCAGCATCATCGCGGCATAGGCGATATGTTCGGAATCAGGGGACAGCAGGCGGGTTTCGATGGGGCTCTGGGTCATCACCAACGCTGGATAGGCCCGGCGGCACCGGGACGGGGCAGGGCGCGCGCCAGCGGTGACGTGGCGTTACGCAGGGTTTTTGTCGCGACGCATTGCCACAGCACCGGGTGCGGCTAATCTGGCGGGAACGCAACCATTTCATAGATGCCTCGCGCCGATCGGGCAAGACAGCCAGGGAAGAACCATGACCTACCGAGCCCCCGTCAAGCAGATCCGTTTCATTCTGGACCATGTCGTGCCCTTTGCCGAAGTCGCCGCGACCGACCGCTTTGCCGAAGCCTCGCCCGACATGGTCGAGGCGATCCTGACCGAGGCCGGGCGCATGTCGTCCGAGGTGCTGGCGCCCCTGAACCGCGCCGGCGACGAACATCCCGCGCGTCTGGAAAACGGCGTCGTTCGGTCCTCGCCCGGCTTCGACCGGGGCTTTCAGGCGATTGCCGAGGGCGGCTGGATCGGGCTGTCGGCCGATCCCGAACATGGCGGCGCCGGGCTGCCGCAGGCGCTGAACATGGCCGTGGGCGAGATGATGGCCGGGGCCTGTCTGGCGCTGCAACTGAACCCGCTGCTGACCCAGGGCCAGATCGAGGCGCTGGAACACCACGCCAGCGACGAGATGAAGGCGCAATACCTGCCCAAGCTGATCGGCGGGGCGTGGAACGGGACCATGAACCTGACCGAGCCGGGCGCGGGGTCCGATGTCGGCGCGCTGAAGACCAGGGCAGAGCCGAATGGCGATGGCAGCTTCTCGATCACCGGGCAGAAGATCTTCATCACCTGGGGCGACAGCGACGTGACCGAAAACACCTGCCACGCGGTGCTGGCCCGCCTGCCCGACGGGGTGCAGGGGACCAAGGGCATCAGCCTGTTCATGGTGCCGAAATACCTGCCCGACGCCGATGGCAACCCGACCGAGCCGAACGGCGTCAAGGTCGTCTCGCTGGAACACAAGTTGGGCATCCATGGCAGCCCGACCTGCGTCATGGCCTATGAAAACGCCAAGGGCTGGCTGATCGGGAACGAGAATGGCGGCATGGCGGCGATGTTCACGATGATGAACAACGCCCGCCTCGCCGTCGGTGTGCAGGGCGTGGGCGTGGGCGAAGCCGCGCTGCAGCAGGCCGCCGCCTATGCCGCCGAGCGCGAGCAGTTCGGCCCGATCATCCGCCACGCCGATGTGCGCCGGATGCTGGCGACCTCGCGGGCCGAGATCTTTGCCGCCCGCGCGATCTGCCTGTCCTGCGCCACGGCGCTCGACATGGCGCGGGCCACCGGCGATCGAGACTGGGCGGCACGCGCGGCGCTGCTGACCCCGATCGCCAAGGCCTATGGCACCGACGTCGGCTGCCGGGTCGCCGATACCGCGGTGCAGGTCCATGGCGGCATGGGCTATATCGAGGAAACCGGCATCGCCCAATATCTGCGCGACGTCCGCATCACGCCCATCTATGAAGGCACCAACGGGATTCAGGCGATGGATCTAGTCGGACGCAAGATGATGGATGGCGGCACCGCCGCCCAAGCCCTGCTGGACGAGATCATGGACGACGCCCGCGCCCACAGCCAGATGGACGGCACCCGCGTCGAGGCGGTGTGGAAGGCCGCGCAGACGCTGTCCGAGGCGACGAATCGGCTGGTCGAGCGGGGCATGAACGACCGCAACGCCGGCGCAGTGCCCTATCTGTCGGCCTTCGCCCGCGTGCTGGGGGCTTATCACCACCTGCGCGCCGCCGCCGCCGGGAACGAGGACGACAAGCGGCTGGCCTGGATCTATGTCGACCGCGTCCTGCCCCGCTACCGCGCCGAGCTGATCGAGGTCGAGGCCGGCTTCGACGATCTGCAGGCGATCAGCGATTCGGCGCTCGGTCTCGCCTGAATGACCGAGCAGATCCGTTACCCTTGGCCCGAGCCGCCGGCGCCGGGTCAGGCGACCGAGGTGGCGCCGGGCGT
Organism: Paracoccus jeotgali; assembly: GCF_002865605.1. Taxonomy (NCBI): domain Bacteria; kingdom Pseudomonadati; phylum Pseudomonadota; class Alphaproteobacteria; order Rhodobacterales; family Paracoccaceae; genus Paracoccus; species Paracoccus jeotgali. Next base: position 2,279,225 of record NZ_CP025583.1, on the reverse strand, counting down.
GCTGTGGATGCGCCTGCCGCTGCCGATGCGGCTGGACCACGTCAACGTCTATGCGCTGGATGACCCGGACGGCTGGACGATCATCGACACCGGCTTTGACACCGGCAAGAGCCGGGCGATCTGGCAGATGCTGCTGGACGGCCCGCTGCATGGCCGGCCGGTGCGCCGCGTCATCGCCACCCATCACCACCCCGACCATATCGGGCTGGCCGGCTGGTTCATGGAACATGGGGCCGAGTTATGGACCACGCGCACGGCTTGGCTGACCGCGCGGATGCTGGTGCTGGACGAACAACCCGCGCCGACCCCGCAGGCGGTGGCGTTCTGGCGCGCCGCCGGGATGCCGCCCGACCTGCTGGCGCAGCGCGCGACCGAGCGGCCCTTCAACTTTGCCGATTGCGTGCATCCGATCCCGCAGGGCTATACCCGACTGGTCGAGGGGCAGACCATCCGTCTGGCCGGGCGCGACTGGCGGATCGCAACCGGCGACGGCCATGCCCCCGAACACGCCACCTTCTGGTCGCAGGACGATGATCTGGTGATCGGCGGCGACCAGCTGTTGCCCGGCATCTCGCCCAATCTCGGCGTCTATGCCACCGAGCCCGGCGCCGATCCGGTTGCCGAGTGGCTGGACAGCTGCGACCGCTTTGCCACGTTGGCCCGGCCCGACCATCTGGTGCTGCCGGGCCACAAGCTGCCCTTCACCGGCCTGCCGCTGCGCCTGACGCAGATGAGCGAGAACCACATCGGCGCGCTCGACCGCGTGCAGGCGCTGCTGGCGCAGGCGCCCAACACCGCCGTCGGCTGCTTTCCGGCGCTGTTCAAGCGCCCCATCGGTCCCGGAGAGATGACGCTGGCGCTGGTCGAGGCGGTGGCGCATCTGAACTGGCTCGCGGCCCGCGACCGGATCGAGCGGGCTGGCAGCGATGACACGGGTGCGACGCTTTGGCGCGCGGTGGCGTGACAGCGCGCGAATGATCGGGTATTGAACGGCAAAACCAACCGCGATCAGGGGCAGCGCATGGCCGAACACAACCAGACCGACCACGTTCACGGCGAGATGGAAATCCGCGAACACCAGAAAACCTTTGCCGGCTTTGTCCGGCTGGCGATGTGGGCCTGCATCATCTCGCTGCTGGTGCTGGTGTTCATGGCACTGACCAACGCCTGACATGCTGCGCCGCATTCTGATCGCGCTGGCACTGCCGCTGCTTCTGGCGGCCTGCGGTGCCGACAATATCTGGGCCAGCGACGATGCCGTGCGCGCCGCGCGTTATCGCTCGGACGAGCCGCCGTCGATCTCGCTGCTGACCGTCATCGGCATCCCGCGGGGCGAAGGCGGGCATACCGCGCTGCTGCTGAACGGCAGCCAGCAGGTGATCTGGGACCCGGCCGGCAGCTTCTCGCACCCCCGCGCGCCTGAACGTCACGACGTGCTCTATGGCATCACGCCGCAGATGCGGAACGTCTATATCGACTATCACGCCCGCGATGTCGGGAAAGAGCGTTACTATGTCACGCTCGACACCGTGCAGGTGCCGCTGGAGGTCGCCGATGCCGCGATCCGCTCGGCCGAGATGCAGGGCCCGGCGAACAAGGCGTTCTGCGCCAATGCCACGACCAGCGTGCTGCGCCGGGTGCCGGGGTTCCAGCAGGCGCCGGGCGGGTTCAGCCCGCTGCGGACGCGGGAATGGTTCCTGACCCTGCCGGGGGTGCAGACCTCGACCTTCTATGACGGCGATCCCCGGCTGGTGCATGGCGATCTGCTGCGGATGAAGGACGGGTCGCTGCGGACCTATGACAGGTAAAGCCCGATGATCAGCGTGGCCGCCCCCGCAAGGATGGCGGCCAGCGTATTGCGGGTCGCGGCCCCCGCGCCCACGGTCGCGATCCCCGCCGCCATCCGCGCCGGGTCGAACTGCCCGCCGGTCGCGTCGGGCCACATGGCCAGCGGCGCGGCCAGCGCCGGCAGCACCGCCACCGCCGTATAGCGCAGCATCCGCAGAAACCACGCTGGCATCCGGCGGTTGCCGATGGCGCCCAGAAAGCTGTAGCGGATCAGGAAGGTGCCCAGCCCCAGCAGCAGGATCGTGGTCCAGATTGTGACGCTGCTCTGGGTCATGCCGCAGCCCCTCGCTGGCGGTTCAACCGCAGTTCGACCGCCGCGCCGGTCAGCATCGCCAGCAGCGCCGCGATCATCGGCCCGACGCCCGCGGGCAGCCCGACCAGCAGCAACGACATCACCACGGCCACCCCGGCCGCCGCTGCATGGGGCAGGCTGCGCAGCGCCGGCGCGATCATGGCCAGAAAGGTGATCGGCACGGCGAAATCCAGCGGGATCGTGTCGGGAATGGCGCGTCCCAGCGTGGCGCCCAGCAGCGAAAACAGCATCCACGACCCGCAGATCAGGATGGCGGTGCCGGTGAAATATCCCAGCCGCTGCGCCATCCGCAGTTGCGGCGTGTTCTGGAAATAATCGACCGACAGCGCAAAGGTCTGATCGACCAGCGCATAGGCTACCGCCATGCGCGCCGGCTGCGACGCCCCGCCCAGCCACGGCACCAGCGAGGCCGAATACATCGCCATCCGCAGATTGACCGCCAGCGAGGACAGCAGCACCAGCCAGATCGGCGCGTTGTCGCTGAGAAGCTGGATCGCGGTGAACTGCGACGCCCCGGCAAGGACGAGGACGGTGAAGCCGGTGATCTGCGCCAGATCATACCCCGCCGCATCCGCGACCACGCCGAACAGCAGTCCGAAGGGGACCATCACCAGCAGGAAGGGCAGGGACTGGACCATGCCGTGCCACACGCTTTGCATCGGGCTGCGGGCCAGGGCGCGGGCGCGGCTGGCGGCCAGCGCGGCGCTGCGGCGGGTTTTCGGGTCGGAGGTGTGGGTCATGGCAGTCCGCGAGCAAGGCAATTCTCCAACTAAGCCGAGGCGTTGGCGGGCGCAAGCAAAGGCAGAGAGGGTGGGCGCAGGCAGCGACGAATCGGCGACGACGGCGAGGGCGTCAGCGGCTCATAAGCTTTTAGCCGGAGGCAATCGGCGGAGCATCATCGACGACGCCTTTGGCATTCTGGACTGGAGCCGAAGGCAACCAACAACGGCAGGGGCAGTGATTGATCTCGCCGGGCCGGAGCCGCCGCTCGGCTCAGGTCGCGCCGAACAGACCGGCGGCGCGGGCTAGTAACATGAAGGCGCGGGCCGAGCGGGTTTCGGCCAGCCAGACGATCTCTTCATCGCTCAGGCGCGGGATCAGCGCCGTCGCACCCCGGTCGAACAGGCGCAGGAAATGGTGGACCGCGTCGCGGAACACGTCATCGCCGCGCATGGCGAGGGTGGCGGCCTCGATCACTGCCGGATCGGTGATCGCGCCCATAGCGCTGACCGCCTGCCCGCGCTGCCCATCGGCAAAGCGCCGCCAGGCCGAGGCGTCGGTGGGGCCGGCGGGCAGTTCGTCGGTGATGATCCCGCGATCGGCCAGCAGGGTGACGACATCCTGCGCGCTGCGGATCAGCCGCGCATGGTCGGGGTCGCGCAGCGCCTCGCGCAGGGCGGCGATGGCGGAATGGTCCTCGGGTCCGTCGGGAAAGTTCAGCGCCTGGATCACGATCTCGGGCGGCAGTTCCACGGCTGACGGCGCGTCGAAACCGAGGCTCGTCTGCCGCGGATCGCCCGGCACCGGCTGGGGCGCAGGGACCGCGGTCTGCGGCGCGATGGCGCGTGGGGCGGCGGCGCGGGGTGCACTGGTAGGGGTGCTGCGGACGACCTGAGCGGCCGGCGCGTAAGCCGCCTGCGCGGCAGGCGCGCGGGGCGCGGGGCGTGGCGCATCGACGCCCAAGGAATCCGGCCTGTCAGGGTGCTGGTCCAGCAGCGCGCGCAGGCTTTCGGCCTCGGCCCGCAAGGCGTCGATGCTGCGGATCAGCCCGACCGCGATCCAGATCAGCACCGGCGGCACCAGCGCGCTGGCCCCCGCCACCCAGCCCCAGCCCCCGCTGCCAGACGGAAACAGCAGCAGCGCCAGCAGCCACAGCAGGGTCAGCACCGCGCCGACCAAGACCGCGCGACCGCCGGGCCGGGTCATGTCCAGCCCGAAGCGGCCCTGCGAATCCCACATGCCGCGGCCGCGTGGACGCATCACTCGAACCGGACCGACAGGATCTCGAAGGTCTTCAGCCCGCCGGGGGTCTGCACCTCGACCACGTCGCCATCTTCCTTGCCGATCAGCGACCGCGCCAGCGGCGAGCGCAGGTTCAGCAGCCCCTTTTCCAGGCTCGCCTCGTGCTCGCCCACGATCTGATAGGTCTTTTCCTCTTCCGTATCCTCGTCCAGCAGGACCACGGTGGCGCCGAACTTGATGCCGCCCGACAGCTTGGCCGGGTCGATCACCTCGGCCCGCGACAGAACCTGCTCAAGCTCCTTGATGCGGCCCTCGATGAAGCTCTGCTTTTCGCGGGCCGAGTGATATTCGGCGTTCTCGGACAGATCGCCATGCTCGCGCGCCTCGGAAATCGCGGCGATGATCGCCGGCCGCTCATTCGACCGCAAATCGCGCAGTTCGGCGTCAAGCTGGTCATAGCCCGCGCGGGTCATCGGAATCTTTTCCATGTCTCTACCTGTCTCTGCCTTCGCCGCCCGGACCGGACGGTGGTTGGGAAACGCCCCCGCCAATTTCTTGGCAGAGGCGTTACGATTGCGTTGCCGACAGCGTTCCCCGATCCGGCGTCGCATTGCAAGTCAAACGGCGTCACATGCGCAAGGTGCCGCGCAACCGTGCGGCCAGGGCGGCTTTTGCCGCGAAAACCGCGCGATATGCGCCAGAAGCGTCGCGTCACGATTGCCCGCGGCGCTGGCACGGGCTAGGACAATGTTGGCAATTCGCAAGCGGGAGGCAAGCCCATGGCCCAGCAGGACAGCATCATCGAACGCGAATCGATGGATTTCGACGTGGTCATCGTGGGCGGCGGGCCTGCGGGGCTGTCTGCCGCGATCCGGCTGAAACAGATCGACCCCGAGCTGAACGTGGTCGTGCTGGAAAAGGGATCGGAGATCGGGGCGCATATCCTGTCGGGCGCGGTGCTGGACACCTCGGGGCTGGACGCGCTGATGCCCGACTGGCGCGAGCGCGGCGCCCCCATCCGCCAAGAGGTGACGCAGGACAATTTCTACCTGATGGGCGAGGCGGGCGAGATCCGCGTGCCGAACTGGCCGATGCCGCCCCTGATGAACAATCACGGAAATTACGTCGTCAGCATGGGCAATGTCTGCCGCTGGATGGCCGAACAGGCCGAGGCGCTGGGCGTCGAGGTGTTCCCCGCCATGGCCTGCTCGGCCCTGGTGATGGAGGGCGAGCGTGTCGCCGGCGTCGTCGCGGGCGAGATGGGGCTGAACCCCGATGGCACGCCCGGCCCGCAATACGAGCCGGGGATGGAGCTGCGCGGCAAATATGTGCTGCTGGCCGAAGGGGTGCGTGGCTCGCTGTCGCGGCAGGTGATCCTGCATTACGGCCTGTCGGACGGGCACGAGCCGCAGAAATACGGCCTCGGCATGAAGGAGATCTGGGAGGTTTCGCCCGACAAGTTCCAGCCCGGCAAGATCGTGCACACGATGGGCTGGCCGCTGGGCAAGAATGCCGGCGGCGGGTCGTTCATCTATCACTTTGAAAACAATCAGGTGTTGATCGGCTTCGTGGTCCATCTGAACTACGCCAACCCCTATGTGTATCCCTATGCCGAGTTCCAGCGCTTCAAGCATCACCCGATGGTGGCCGAGCTGCTGGAGGGCGGCAAGCGCGTCGCCTATGGCGCCCGCGCGATCAGCGAGGGCGGCTGGCAGTCGCTGCCCAAGCTGACCTTCCCCGGCGGCGCGCTGCTGGGGTGCGCGGCGGGGATGGTCAACGTCCCGCGCATCAAGGGCAACCACAACGCCATGTTCTCGGGCCTCGCGGCCGCCAATGCCGCCGCCGCCGCCATTGCCGAAGGGCGCGAGGGCGACGAGCTGACCCGCTATGAGGACGACGTCCGCAGCGGCCCCATCGCCAGCGATCTGCGCCCGGTCCGCAACGTCAAGCCGCTATGGTCCAAGCTGGGGCTGACCGCCTCGCTGGCGCTGGGCGGGCTGGACATGTGGATGGCGAACCTGACTGGCTGGAACCCGCTGGGGACCTGGAAGCACGGCAAGACCGACGCCGAGGCCACCGGCAAGGCCGAGGATTTCAAGCCCATCGTCTATCCGCGCCCGGACGGAAAGCTGTCCTTCGACCGGCTGACCAACGTCGCCTACAGCTTTACCAATCACGAGGAAAACCAGCCCTCGCATCTGAAGCTGAAAGACCCCTCGATCCCCATCGGCGTCAACCTGCCGGTCTATGCCGAACCCGCGCAGCGCTACTGCCCGGCCGGGGTCTATGAGGTGGTCGAGGACGCGCAGGGGCCGCGTTTCGTCATCAACTTCCAGAACTGCGTCCACTGCAAGACCTGCGACATCAAGGACCCGCTGCAGAACATCGTCTGGACGACGCCGCAGGGGGGCGACGGGCCGAACTACCCGAACATGTGATCGACCGGGCCGCGCTTCCCGCCGCCGGACCGCCCGCGGGGGCCGGGCCGGCGTTGCGTGCGGGGCGGTGCGTCGTTAGGGTCGGCAAGAATTCGTCATGTGGACCTGTCGATGAAGCTTCTGCATCTTCTGGCGCTTGCTGCGCTGATTGCCCTGCCCGCCACCCTGCCTGCGGCGGCGCAGGACGACACGCCGCCACCGCCGCGCCCGGTTCTGGACGCGCCGACGCAAGCGCCCGTTGCGCCGAAACGCGACACCCCGCTGACCCGCTCGCTGGCCGGTCCCTATCTGGCCGGGCGCGTCGCCGCCACCGACAACGCGTTTGAGGCGGCGTCGGATTACTATCTGCGCGCGCTCGAGACCGATCGGAACTCGCCGTTTCTGAACGACAGCACCTTGATCTCGCTGGTCGCGGCGGGGCGGGTGGATCGGGCGATCGCGCTGGTCGATCAGTTCGCGGCCGAAGGCGCGGGCGCGAAATCGCCCATCGCACGGCTGATCCAGCGTGCCCGGCTGGCGGAAGAGCAGGACTGGGACGCGCTGCTGGCGGTGATCGAGGCCGAGCGCAGCAAGGGTGAACAGCAGGAAAAACTGCTCGACGGCATGTTGCGGGCCTGGGCCCTGCTGGGTGCCGGCCGCGCGGCCGAGGCGGATGCGGCCTTCGTCGAGACCGCCAAGATCCGTGGCGTTGAAACTCTGGTCGGCTATCACCGCGCGCTGTCCAAGGCGCTGGTCGGCGATCTGGAAGCCGCCGCCGGGCTGCTGGCGGGCGATTCGGCCGAGCAGAGCCTTGTCGGCCTGATCGCCCATGCCGAGATCCTCGCCTTGCTCGACCGCCGGGACGAGGCCATCGCCCTGCTGGAACAGGTCCAGCAGGAAGGGCTGGACGACATCGCCGGAGAAAAGCTGGCGCTGCTAAGATCCGGCGAGCCGGTGCAGTTCGACGTGGTCAGCGGCCCGCGCGACGGGATCGCGCAGGTCTTTCTGACCTTTGCCACGCTGCTGTCGAACGACGTCGATCCGGGGCCGCTGGCGCTTGTCCATGCGCGGCTGGCCAGCCACATCGCGCCCGACATAGCCGATGCGCGGCTGATGGTGGCGCAGATGCTGCAACTCGCCGGGCAGTTCGACGCGGCCGAGGCGCAGTTCGACAGGCTGCGCGAATCGGGCGACATGCGCCCGCTGGCGGAACTGGTGCGGATCGACACGCTGGCCCGCGCCGGGCGGATCGAGGATGCCGAACGCGCCGCCCGCACCCTGACCGAGGCTCGCCCCCAGATCGCGCAGGGCTGGATCGCGCTTGGCGACCTGCTGCGCCAGCAGGACCGCTGGGCCGAGGCCGTCGCCCCCTATGACCGCGCCATCGCGCTGATCGACCCCGCCGACACCGATTCGCTGTGGTTCCCGCTCTATGCCCGCGCCATCGCCTTCGAGCGCAGCGGCAATTTCGAACGGGCCGAGACGGATCTGAAAGCCGCCCTCGAAATCCGCCCCGACAACGCGCAGATGCTGAATTATCTGGGCTATTCCTATGTCGACCGGGGCGAGAACCTCGACCTCGCGCTGCGGCTGATCGAGCAGGCGGTCGAGCTGTCGCCGGATGACGGCTATATCCTCGATTCGCTGGGCTGGGTTCTGTATCGGCTGGGCCGCTATCAGGAAGCGGTCGAACCGCAGGAACGCGCGCTGGCGCAGATGAGCAATGACCCGCTGGTCAACGACCACATGGGCGACATCTATTGGAAAGTCGGGCGCAAGCGCGAGGCGCGGATGCAGTGGCAGCGCGCGCTGAGCTTCAAGCCCGAGACCGAGGACGAGGCTTACCGCATCCGCGCCAAGCTGGATCGCGGGCTGGACGCGGTGCTGGAAGAAGAGGCCGCGAATGGCGGCAAGCTGCCGCCCCCGCCGGCTGTCCCGGAGGAGACCAGCGCCGACGCAACCCCCGCCGACGCCACGCCCGAGAATGCCGCGACTCGGGATGCCGCGACCGGGGATGACGCGACCGGGGATGACGCCGACCTGCCGCCGGCCGAGTGATGCAGGGCCGGACCGGCGCAGCGGCGGCGATCAGCGCATGAGCGTCACCGAATTCGCCCCCGCCAAGCTGAACCTTGCGCTGCATGTGACCGGGCAGCGGCCGGATGGGTATCACCTGCTCGATTCGCTGGTGGCCTTTGCCGAGGTCGGCGACCGCGTGACCCTGACACAAGCGCCGCTGTCGCTGCAGATCACCGGCCAGTTCGCGGCCGGGCTGTCGCCGAATGACAACCTGTGTCTCGACGCCGCGCGGCTGGTCGGGGCCGAGGTGGCGATCACGCTGGAAAAAAACCTGCCGGTGGCCTCGGGGATCGGCGGCGGGTCGGCCGATGCGGCCGCCGTGCTGCGCGGGCTGGCGCGGATGGGGCACCCGCTGCCCCCGGCGCCCGAGCGTCTGGGTGCCGATGTGCCGGTCTGCCTGCACCCCCGCCCGCTGCGGATGCAGGGCGTGGGCGAGATCCTGATACCGCTGCCGCCCCTGCCGGAACTGCATCTGGTGCTGGTCAATCCCGGCATCGCGGTGCCGACCCCGCAGGTCTTTGCCGCCCTGCCGACCAAGACCAACCCCCCGCTGCCGCCCTTTCCCGACCGCCCCGATCTGGCCCGGCTGGTGGACCACCTGCATCGCTGCCGCAATGACCTGCAGGCGCCTGCGGTGGCGCTGTTCCCGCCGATCCGCGACTGCCTCGACGCGCTCGACGCCGAAGGCGCGCTGCTGGCGCGGATGTCCGGCTCTGGCGCGACCTGCTTCGGGATCTTCGCGGATGTGGGCGCGGCCGGGCTGGCGGCCTATCGGATCGGCACCGTCCATGACGGCTGGTGGATCACCGCGACCAAACTGGCATCCGCCCCCGGCGCGGGATAGACTGGCCGCTGACATCATCCGGCCTGAACAGGAGGTCTGACATGCTGAGACTCGGCGTCAATATCGACCACGTCGCCACCATCCGCAACGCGCGCGGCACGCCCTGGCCCGACCCGCTGCGGGCGGCCCAACTGGCCGAGGAAGCCGGCGCCGACGGCATCACCGCCCATCTGCGCGAAGATCGCCGCCACATCAGCGACGCTGATATCGACGCGCTCATGGCCGGGCTGCGCCTGCCGCTGAACCTAGAAATGGCCGCGACCGCCGAGATGCAGACCATCGCCCTGCGCCACCGCCCGCACGCGATCTGCGTCGTTCCCGAAAAGCGCGAGGAACGCACCACCGAAGGCGGGCTGGACGTGGCCGGAAACGAGGCCGCGCTTGGCCGCTATATCGCGCCGCTGCGCGAGATGGGCAGCCGCGTCTCGCTGTTCATCAGCCACGAAAAGCGCCAGATCGAGGCCGCGGCCCGGATCGGCGCGGCGGTGGTCGAGCTGCATACCGGCGCCTATTGCGATTACGACACCGAAGGCCGCCACGACAAACGCGACGCCGAACTGGCCGCCCTGCGCGAAGGTGCCGCCCGCGCCCATGATCTGGGGCTAGAGGTTCATGCCGGCCACGGGCTGACCTTTGACACCGTCGCCCCCATCGCCGCCATCCCGCAGATCATGGAGCTGAATATCGGCCATTTCCTGATCTCGGAATCCGTGTTCGTAGGCCTCGACGGCGCGATTCGCGAGATGCGCCGCCGCATGGACGCCGCGCGGGCATGACGGCGGGCATGGCTTTGTCGGCCCGCGGGCGGCGCAAGAGGGCGGGCGCGTGATCCTGGGGATCGGCACCGATCTGGCGAATATCGAACGGATCCAGGGCGTGCTGGACCGTCACGGCGACCGCTTTCGCAACCGCGTCTTTACCGCGACCGAACTCGCCAAGGCCGCCCGCCGCAAGGACGAGGCCGGGACGCTGGCCAAGCGATGGGCGGCGAAAGAGGCGTGTTCCAAGGCGCTCGGCACCGGGTTGCGCATGGGGATCAGCTGGCGCGACATGGCGGTGGACAACCTACGCTCGGGCCAGCCGGTGATGACGCTCAGCGGATGGGCGGCCGAGCGGCTGGCCACGATGACCCCGGCGGGCTATTCGGCGCTTGTCCATGTCACGCTGACCGACGATCACCCCTGGGCGCAGGCCTTCGTGGTGATCGAGGCGCTGCCGGACCAGCCCCTGCCCGATTCGCTGCGTTAATCGGGCCGCAGCGCGGTCGGCAGCCGCGCGGCGCGGCGCCGGGCGCGGGCGGACTGGATCAGGGTCACGGAATAGATCACCAGCGCCGCCCAGATCATCGGGAAGGCGATGCGCCGTGCGCCCTCGAACGGTTCATCGAACAGCCAGACCGCGATCAGGAAGATCATCGTCGGCGTGATGTATTGCAGCACGCCGATGGTCGACAGCCGTAGCAGCTTGGCGCCGTTGGCATAGAACATCAGCGGGATCGCGGTCACCGGCCCGCAGCCGATCAGCAGCAGCGTATCGGACCAGCTTCCGCCGAAATGCCCGCCGCCATGGCTGTGCAGCCAGGCCAGATAGGCAAGCGCGGGCAGCAGCAGCAACATCACCTCGAGCGTAAAGCCCTGATTCGGTCCCAGCGGCAGGCTGCGCTTGAAGAAGGCGTAAAGCCCCCAGGAAAAGGTCAGCCCGACCGCCACCGCCGGCAGGCTGCCGTTTTCCGCCGTCATGATCACCACCGCCAGCGCCGCCAGCGCCACCGCGACAAGCTGCATCCGGCTGAGCCGTTCGCCCAGCAGCAGCGCGCCCAGGCAGATCGAGAAGAGCGGGTTGATGTAATAGCCAAGCGCCGCCTCGAGCGCGCGGTCATTGCCGATCGACCAGACATAGATCAGCCAGTTGATCGTGATCAGCACCGCCGTCAGCGCCGCCATCGCCAGCAGCCGCGGCCGGCCAAGCGCCTGCCGCAGGTCCGCGCCGCGCCGCTGCTGGATCAGGACCGCCGCCGCCACCGGCAGCGACCAGATCACCCGATGCGCGATCACCTCGGTCGGCGGGATGTGGGCCACGGCCTTCATATACAGCGGCAGCAGCCCCCAGCTGCCATAGGCGGCAAGGGCATAGGCAAAGCCTTTCGGGGAATCGGCGGGCTGGGGGGCGTGGGTCATGGCCGGACGATAGGCAAGCGGCGCGGGAAAGGGCAGAGCGGAAATGCTTGAACCGGCAAGATTTCACTGGCAGCAACCGGGGCAAGCGCGGCGATGCAACCGGCCCCGTCGGCAGGCGTTGGTCGGGTGACGTTGAAAGAAAGGCAGACCATGTTCAAGATCGCATTTCTTGCCGCCTCGGTCGGTTTCGTGGCGAGCGCGGCCTCGGCGCAGCAGCCGGCGCAGGCCGGGCTGGACGACGCCGTCGCTGCGGCGCGCAACCAGCTTGGGGTGGTCGAATACTGCCAGACCCACGGCCATATCGGCCCCGAGGCGGCGGCAAGCCAGACGCGGATGATCTCGATGCTGCCCGCGCCGGGCGATGCGGCGGCGGCGGATGCGGCCTATGCCAAGGGGCGCGAGGGCGTGGTGTCGGCGCTTGGCGTCGAGCAATCGCTGGTCGAGGCGGCGCAGTTGCAGAACACCGACGTCGCCACCATGTGCCAGCAGCTCGAAGCAATGGTGATCGAGGCGGCATCGGCGCTGCCCAAGGATACGGCGGCAGAGGGACGGGCCGCTGCGCCGGACGCAGGCGCGGCGGAAGCGGACGCGCCAGCCGCAGATGGCGCGGAAGCGACGCCGCAAGAGGAAGCGCCGGAGGAGAAGTTGGAGTCCGCGCCGGGTGCAGAGGCCGAACCGGCTGCCGATGCGCAGCCCGATCCAGACCAAGATGCTGAGAGTCAATCGGACGCAGCCGCAGAGGCGGGGAGTGACGCAGAGACGACCGACAATGGCGGTGCAAACTGAACCATTGCGGTGACGGCAACAAGCCGTCTGACCGGCCCCGCTACTCCAGCCCCGGCTGGTCCAGAAGCGTAACCCCCTCGCGGCTTTCGAGTTCGATCACCCATAAATCGGGGTCGAAACGCGCCTCTCGCGCGATGGCGGTGTCGATCTGCGCCTCGGCGCCGGTGGCGGCGCGGACCCATTCGCGGCGGTCGCTGTCGAGGTTCCATTCGTGGCGCCACAGCACCGCCTGCCCGTCAAGCGTCGCGCATTTGACCAGCACGCTGCCCGCCGTCGCGTCGCCGCGCCGCAGCACATAGGCCGGGATGCCGGCCTGACCCAGCCGCGCCAGATAGGCGCCGACCCAGACATGGGTGGCCAGCCTCGGTTCAGCCAAGGCCGGCGTCAGCCGTCATTGAAATCGAGGCCCATTTCGCGGAAGCGTTCGGCCTCGTCCAGCCATTTCTCGCGCACTTTCACAGTCAGGAACAGATGCACCGGGCGGCCCAGGAACTCGGACAGTTCCTCGCGGGCGGCCTTGCCGACGGCGCGGATCGCCTCGCCCTTGTGGCCCAGGACGATGCCCTTGTGCCCCTCGCGGGCGACATAGATGATCTGGTCGATCTTGGCCGAGCCGTCCTTGCGATCCTCCCACGCCTCGGTTTCCACCGTCAGCTGATAGGGCAGTTCCTCGTGCAGGCGCAGGGTCAGCTTCTCGCGCGTGATCTCGGCCGCGATCATCCGCATCGGCAGGTCGGCGATCTGATCCTCGGGGTAGAGCCACGGTCCGACCGGCAGTTCAGAGGCCAGCCAGCCGCGCAGATCGTCGGTGCCATAGCCCTTTTCGGCCGAGATCATGAAGGTCCTGGTAAAGGGAAACGCCTCGTTCATCTGTTTCGACAGCGCCAGCAGATGCTCGGCCTTGACGCGGTCGATCTTGTTGATCGCCAGCGCCACCGGCCGGTCGCCGACGCTGTCGCGCAGCTGGGTCAGGATGGTCTGGACGCCGTCGGTCATGCCGCGATGGGCCTCGATCAGCAGCACGATGATGTCGGCATCCGACACACCGCCCCAGGCCGCCGCGACCATGGAACGGTCCAGCCGGCGGCGGGGCCGGAAGATGCCCGGCGTGTCGACAAAGACGATCTGCGCGTCGCCTTCCATGGCGATGCCGCGAATCCGGGTGCGGGTGGTCTGGACCTTGTGGGTGACGATGGACACCTTGGCCCCCACCATCCGGTTCAGAAGCGTCGATTTCCCGGCATTCGGCTCGCCGATCAGCGCGACAAAGCCGGCGCGCTGCGGGGTTTCGGGGGTGATGGTGACATCGGTCATGGCGTGGTTCCCGTCTGTGCGGAGAAAGGGGGCGGGCAGGCATTGCGCCTGCGGATGATGGGGCAGCAGGGGCAGGGCGTCGGGCGCGGGGCCGTCATGCGCTGACCGTGCTCAGCAAGGCGCGGGCGGCGGCCTGTTCGATGCTGCGCTTGGTGCCCTGACCGGTCGCGGCGGCCGAGCGGCCATCGTCCAGCGTCACGGTGATCTCGAATTGCGGCGCGTGGTCGGGGCCGCTGCGGTCGGTGACCTGATAGCGCGGCGGGGTCATGCCATGGGCCTGCGCCCATTCCTGCAACGCGGTCTTGGGGTCGCGGGCATCGTCATCGACCGAGTCGAGCCGTTCCGCCCACAGCCGCAGCGCGACGGCCTTGGCGGTCTCGAACCCGGCGTCGAGGTAGATCGCGGCCAGAACCGCCTCCATCCCGTCGGCAAGCAGCGCGTCCTTGCGCCGGCCGCCCGACAGCATCTCGGACCGGCCGAGTTTCAGGACATCGCCCAGCCCGATCTCGCGCGCGATCGCGGCGCAGGTCTCGCCGCGCACCAGCGCGTTGTAGCGCGGGGCAAGCTGGCCCTCGGTCGCGCTGCGGTCGGCGGCGAACAGCGCCTCGGCGATGATCAGGCCCAGCACGCGGTCGCCCAGAAATTCCAGCCGCTGATTGTCGGGCCGCGTCACCGAGGCGACCGAGCCGTGGGTCAGCGCGCGCAGCAGCAGTTCGGGTCGGGCAAATTCGTGACCCAGCCGCGCCATGAAGGCGCGCAGATCGTTGCCGACCTTCACCGGATCGCCTTGAACAGCCTGTCCGGACGCCAGGTCCAGACGTAAAGCAGCGATTTCCCCGCTGACGAGAACATGATCCGATCGGCGCGTCCGATCAGATATTTCGCCGGGACCATGCCCAGCCCGCCGCGGGCGGCCTCGAACCGCGAATCCTCGGAATTGTCGCGGTTGTCGCCCATGAAGAAGTAATTGCCTTCGGGGACGGTATAGACGGGCGTGTTGTCCGCGATCCAGTTGGGCGAGATGTCCAGCACGTCATGGCTGACGCCGTTAGGCAGCGTTTCGGTGAAGCGGTGCTTGATGCAGTCGCCGCCGGGCGGGACGGGTTCATTGGCGCAGCGCGGCATCAACTGCTGGCTGCCCTGCGGGGCCTTGACCTCGATGAAATCGGGCTGCTGTTCATAGGCCACCGGCTCATCATTGATGATCAGCCGGCCATCGACCATCTGCACGGTGTCGCCGGGCAGGCCGATGACGCGCTTGATGAAATCGACGCCGCGGGTCGGGTGGCGAAAGACCACGACATCGCCGCGCCCGGGTTCGCGGCCCATGATCCGATCCTCGATCGGGCAGATCGAGAAGGGGCAGGACACGGCGGCATAGCCATAGGCCATCTTGTTGACGAACAGGAAATCGCCGATCAGCAGCGTGTCCTTCATGCTGCCGGAGGGGATCCAGAACGGCTGGAAGAACAGCGTGCGAAACACGCCCGCGATCAGCAGCGCCCAGAATACGGTCTTGACCGTCTCCCAGATGCCTTCCTTCTTCTCTGCCTTGACCGCCATCATCCGTCCTTTGGGGCTTTTCAATCCCGGCTGCATGATGCCGGGGGGGCGGAAAGTCAAGGTAAGCGGGCGGCAGCGGCGCCGGGGGCCTTGGCGGGGTCAGCAGTCGGGCAGGCTGACCGGCACGCTGGTCGCCAGCCCGCCAAGGCTGGTTTCCTTGTATTTATCGGCCATGTCCAGGCCGGTCTGGCGCATGGTGCGGATGCAGGCGTCCAGCGGCACGAAATGCACCCCGTCCGCCTTGACCGCGATAGAGGCCGCCGTCACCGCCTTGACCGCGCCGAATGCGTTGCGTTCGATGCAGGGCACCTGCACCAGCCCGCCGATGGGGTCGCAGGTCATGCCGAGGTGATGCTCGAGCGCGATTTCGGCTGCGTTCTCGATCTGCGGGGGCGTGCCGCCCATGACCGCCGCCAGCCCGCCCGCCGCCATGGCCGAGGCCGAGCCGATCTCGCCCTGACAGCCGACCTCGGCGCCCGAGATCGAGGCGTTGTGCTTGATCAGCCCGCCGATCGCCGCCGCCGTCAGCAGAAAGACGCGATGCGCCTCGGCGTCCAGGTCGGGGTGGAACTGCCGGAAATAACGCAGCACCGCCGGAATGACCCCCGCCGCGCCATTGGTGGGCGCGGTGACGACGCGGCCGCCGGCGGCGTTTTCCTCGTTCACCGCCATGGCAAAGACCGCCAGCCAGTCATTCGCCAGCAGCGGGTTGGGGCGATTCAGCTGGCGGTCGGCCTGCAGCCGGTCATGCAGCGCGCGGGCGCGGCGCGGCACCTTCAGCCCGCCCGGCAGGATGCCGTCCTGGCTGATGCCACGGTCGATACAGTCCATCATCGTCTGCGCGATCCGGTCCAGCCTCGCGTCCAGATCGGCTTCATCGGTAAAGCGCAGCTCGTTCTGCCGCTTCATCTCGGCAATCGACAGCCCGCTTTCGGCGGCCAAGGCCAGCATTTCCTCGGCCGAGGTGAAGGGATAGGGCACTACCGCCAGCCGTTCGGCGCGCGCCCGCTGCGGACAGTCGAGCTGATCCTCGGGCAGCACGAAGCCGCCACCGACCGAGTAATAGACCCGCCGCAGCACCTCGGCCCCGTCGCGCGTGGCGGTGAAGATCATGCCGTTGGGATGTGCGGGCAGGGGGATCTTGCGGTCCAGCCGCAGATCGACGGCGGGATCGAAGCGATAGCCGTCATGGCCGGGCGGGGTGACGCGGTGCCGGGTCCGCACGCGGGCGGCAATCGCCTCCATTCCGTCGGGATCGACCTGATCGGGTGTCTCGCCCGACAGGCCCAGGATCACCGCCCGGTCCGAAGCATGGCCGATCCCGGTGAAGGCAAGCGAGCCGTGCAGGCTGACCGCCACCGCATCCGCCGGCGGGTCGAGGCGCGCCAGATCGTCCAGAAACAGTGCCGCCGCCGTCATCGGCCCCATGGTGTGCGAACTGCTGGGACCGATGCCGATCTTGAACATGTCGAACACCGACAGAAACATGGCCGCTTCCCCCACAGGACTGAACCCGCACCGTATCGGGGCAAGGGGCTTGGGGGCAAGCGTCCCGCGTCGGCGGCTAGAACGGGGCAGGCGCGGAAAAGCCCTGCTGGATGCCGCTTTCGGGGTGGCGAAAGCGCAGCGACTCGGCATGCAGCATCAGGCGCGGATGGTCGGCGTCCGCGCCTGTGGCGTAAAGGCTGTCGCCCAGGATCGGGTGCCCGATCTCGGCCATGTGGACGCGCAATTGATGGCTGCGCCCGGTGATCGGGAACAGCCTGATGCGGGTCTCGGCATCGCTGGCGCGGTCGACCCGCCACTCGGTCCGGGCCGGGCGGCCCTGATCGTGATCGACCTTTTGCCGGGGCCGGTTCGGCCAGTCCACGATCAGCGGCAATTCGACGCTACCGGTCTTGTCGGCCACCCGCCCGGCGACGCGGGCCACATAGGTCTTTTTGGTCTTCCGCTCTTCGAACTGGCGCGACAGGTCGCGCTGCGCGTGCGGCGTCAGCGCAAAGACCATCACCCCCGAGGTGTCGAGGTCCAGCCGATGCACCAGAAGCACCGTCGGAAAGGCCAGCCGCAACCGCGCGATCAGGCAGTCGGCGCGGTCCTCGCCCCGGCCCGGCACCGACAGCAGCCCGGCCTGCTTGTCCACGACCAGCACCTGATGGTCGTGATGCAGGATCAC
The DNA here is from genome assembly GCF_002865605.1 of Paracoccus jeotgali. Taxonomy (NCBI): domain Bacteria; kingdom Pseudomonadati; phylum Pseudomonadota; class Alphaproteobacteria; order Rhodobacterales; family Paracoccaceae; genus Paracoccus; species Paracoccus jeotgali. The sequence goes on along the minus strand of NZ_CP025583.1, from coordinate 2,261,746 downwards.
CGGCGGATCGGACGGCGGAGTGTAGACAAAGCTCATTTCAGCACCAGCCGCAGCGCCAGCCCGCCAAAGATCACCGCCGCCAGCCGGTTCAGCGCCCGCAGATGCCGCCCCAGCCGCAGCCCCAGCCAGCCCGCGACCAGCCCGTAGCCCATCGTGATCAGCGTGCCGGTGACGGTAAAGATCAGCCCCAGCCCCAACACCTGCTGCCAGACCGGGCCGTAGTCGGGCCGGGTGAATTGCGGCAGGAAGGCCAGCAGGAACAGCACCGGCTTGGGGTTCAGGATGTTCGACAGCGCCCCGCGCCGCACGATCCGCCACGGGTTTTCGGGCGTCCGCGCGGTCGGGGCCGTGGGCGTCTCGTGCCAGGCCTGCCAGGCCAGATACAGCAGATAGCCCGCCCCCAGATAGCGCACCGCCACCAACAGCCCCGGATGCGAGGCCGCGATCGCGCCCAGCCCCACCGTTGCCAGCATCAGGTGAAACGCCACCCCCAGCCCCACGCCCAGCCCCGCCAAGGCGCCCGCGCGCGGTCCGCCCCGGATTCCGCAGGCCGAGGCGAACATCACGTCCTGCCCCGGCGCGAGGTTCAAAAGCAGGCCGCCGCCGACGAAGGTCAGCAGCGAGGCGGTCGGGATATTCTGCAGCACGTCCAGGATCATCGGCCCTGATTAGCGCGGCTTTCCCCGCCTGATAAGGGGTGTTATCACCGCGCCTGACCCGGCCCTTGCGACGAAAGAACCGCCATGATCGACCCTGCGCGCCTTCGCGAAATCTCTGACAATCAGCCCGAATTCGCCCGCCATCTGGGCATCCGTCTGGTCAGCGCCGAGCAGAACCGGGTCGAGATGGAGCTGCCGGTCACCATGGCATTGTCGAACCGCAACGGGGTCATGCATGGCGGCGCGATCCTGGGGCTGACGGACAATGCGGGCGGCACGGCGGCGTCGATCAACCTCGCCCCGGACGAAAATACCGTGACCATCGAATCCAAGGTCAATTTCCTGCGCCCGATCCGCATCGACGATGTCGCCCGCGCCGTGGCCGTGCCCGTCCATATCGGCAGCACCACCCAGATCTGGGAGATCACCGTGACCCGCGGCGACGGCAAGGTCGCCGCCCGCGTGACCCAGACCCAGATGACGCTGGCGTGGAAAGACCCCGCCCCGGTGCCTGCCGGCTGATCCGGGCAAGCTGGTGCCATCCAGCGCCCGTCTGCGCCACGCCCGCCTGACCGGGCCCGTGCTGCGCTGATCTGCCCGGCACGACCCGCCTTGCAGCCCGCCGCCTCGCGTTCTAGCGTTCCGGCGCATGACAAGAATGGGGGACGGCATGTATCAGGTGATCGGCGCGCGAACGACGCGCAGCTTCCGGGTGATCTGGATGCTGGAAGAGTTGGACCGGCCCTATCAGGTGACACCGGCCGCGCCGCAGTCGGACAGCGTGGTCAGCCTCAACCCCGGCGGCAAGGTGCCGGTGCTGGTCGCGGACGGGACGCCGATCTCGGATTCGACGGCGATCATCCAATATCTCGCCGACCGCCACGGCGCGCTGACCTATCCCGCCGGCACGCTGGAACGCGCCCGGCAGGACAGCCTGACCCAGTTCCTGCTGGACGAATTCGACGCGCTGCTGTGGACCGCCGCGCGTCACACCTTCATCCTGCCCGAAGAGCTGCGCATCGCCGGCATCAAGGACACCCTGCGGTGGGAGTTCCGCAACAGCCAGCAGACTTTGACCCGCCGCGTCGGCAACGGGCCCTTCCTGATGGGCGAGACGATGACGGTGCCCGACATCATCCTGACCCATTGCCTCGGTTGGGCGCAGGTCGCCCGCTTCGAGATCGCCGAGGACTGGCTGTCGGACTATCACCAACGCATGCGCGCCCGCCCGGCCTTCCAGCGCGCCGAGGCCAGCTGACGCGGGCAGTTTAAGATAGCCGCCCGTCGATGCCGGTTGAGGACGCGTCTCTCTAGCGGCGAAGGCGCGGGTCGAATCGTTCGGGTCAGGCTTTCAACGCTCCGAAGCCAGCCGCCGCACCGCTGCCTGTCCCGCCCATCTTCCCGAGCCGAGGCAGTGGGTCAGCAGGTATCCCCCGGTCGGCGCCTCCCAATCCAGCATCTCGCCGGCGGCAAACATGCCGGGCAGGGCGCGCAACTCCAGCCCCTCGGTCAGGGCGTCCAGCCGGATGCCGCCCGCCGATGAAATCGCCCGGTCGAGGCCGATCGGCCCGGCATGGCGCAGCGGCAGCGCCTTGCAGCGCGCGGCCCAGCCTTGCGGGGTTGTGGGCAGCGGGCCCCCCCACTCCAGCAGCAGCGCCACCCGCACCGGATCGCCCATGACCCGGCGCAGCCAGTTGCCGAGCGACAGCTTGCCGCGCGGCCGCTGGAACCGCGCCGCCAGCCGTTGGTGGTCCAGATCGGGCGCCAGATCCAGCGTCGCGTCTGCCCCGTCGCGGATCGCTGCGGCGACGGCATAGACGCCCCCGCCCTCGATCCCCTTGGACGAAATCACCCACTCGCCCCGGCTGGTCTGGTCGCCGGCATGGATCGCCACGCCCTTGACCGGCTGGCCAAACTGCCGCTGCATGGCGGGCGACCAGTCGACGCGCAGCCCCATGTTCGCGGGCCGGAAGGGCGCGATCGGCACGCCGCGTTCGGCCAGAAACGGCACCCATGCGGCGTCCGACCCCAGGCGCGGCCAGCTTGCCCCGCCAAGCGCCAGAACCGTGACGCCGGGGCGCAGCAGGCGCGCGCCCTCGGGCGTGTCGAAGGCGAGGGCATCGTCGCGGAACCCCTGCCAGCGCCAGCGGGTGCGCAGATCGACGCCCATGCCCCGCAGCCGCGCCAGCCAGGCCCGCAGCAGGGGCGAGGCTTTCATGCCCACAGGAAACACCCGCCCGGTCGAGCCGGTGAACAGCTCGATCCCCAGCCCCCGCGCCCAATCCATCACCTGCGCCGGGCCGAAAGCGCCCTCGGCGCCCGCGAAATAACCCTGCCCTGCAGGCGTGCTGCCAAGGGCGATGTGGCGGGAAAACAGCGGCAGCGGCTCGTCGCGGGTCAGGTTCAGCCCGGATTTCCCGGCCATCAGCAGCTTGCGCGCGGGGGTGGGCATCGCCTCGGCCACAATGACCTGATGGCCGGCGCGGGCCAGTTCCTCGGCCGCCATCAGCCCCGCCGGGCCGGCGCCGATGACCAGGGCCGCGCCATCCATCCGCTAGCGCGACCCGCGCGGCATCATCGCGAGGCGAATCAGCGCGCGTTCGATCAGCGGCATCTGGGGCGCGCGGGTGGCGCTGCGCAGTTGCAGGTCGGTTTCCAGCAGATGATGCAGCGCGTCTTCCAGGTTGCGCATCCCCCAGGCCTGCACCTGCCGCGCCATGCGGTCGCGGCGCGGGCCAAAGACCGGCGGGCGCAGCCGCGAAAGCCCCGCCTGCGCCCCGCCCGGATCGGCGCTGGCGGCGTGCAGCGCGCGGAAATGGCGCAGCGCGGCGATGCAGATCGTCACCGGCAGGATGCCCTGCGCCTCGATCCGGCGCATCAGCGGGCCGAAATCGCCGGTCCGCCCCTCGGCCACGATGTCGATCAGGTCGTCGACCTCGGCCTCGACCGTGCTGGGGGCCAGCAGCGCGATCTCGGCCGGTTCCAGGGGTGTCGAATCGCCATGCTTGTAGAGCCCGATCTTCTCCACCATCTGCCGGAAATCGCCGGGGTCGAGCGCGCGCGACAGCGTCACCAGATCGCGCATCGCGGCCTGCGGCACCTCGCGCAGACCGGCGGCGGACAGCCAGGCGGCGATCTCGTCCTGACCGGGCGGGTCGTCATAGATCGGCGCGGTCACGGCGGTCTTGTGGGTCTGGAACAGCTTTCGCAGCGCCGATGACTTGGTCAGCCCGCCCGCCGTCACGACAATGGCCGCGTCGCCATGGGACCAGTCATTGATCGCGGCCTCGACCGCGGGGGCGGTGGCATCGGGCGCGTCCTCGACCAGCACCACGCGCTGACCGGGGAAGAAGCCGACCTCTTTGATCGCGTCGCGCAGCAGGGTCTGGTCCTTGCGTAGCTCGCTGCCGGCGATGCGGGTCAGGCGCATCTCCTCGTCCGCGTTCGGGCCGGTCAGGGCGGCCACCGCCTCGGCCCGCTTCAGCGCCACGCGCATGGCGTCCTGCCCATAGATCAGCAGCGCCGGCCGGGTCGGGTCGGGCCGGGCGAGATAGCGGTTGATCTCGGCCCCCTTCAGGATCATGGCGTCAGCTTGCTGGCCAGCAGCCGGGTCACGATCTGGTCGGCCAGCATCACCATCAGCCGCTCATGCGCGTCGCGTTCCGCCGAGAGCGTCGCGATCGAGGTGCCGATGGCGGAATAGCTGGTAAAGCTGCTGACCCGCCCGCCGGCCACCACCGCGCCGGTATCCAGCCGGCTCAGCGAGAAATCGGCGGTGCCGTTCAGCGAATAGCGCGTCGTCACCTCGTCCCGCGTGATGCCTTGGGCCAGCGAGGCGGTGGTTAGCCGGTAATCGAGCGCGAATTCGGCGTCGTTTTCCGGCCCCAGCCGCTCGATCATCCGGCCATTCATGGCAAAACTGTCGACATCGTCCGGCGCCCGCAGCGCCACCCGGCCATACAGCGCGCGCCCGCTGCCGCCCGGCCCATAGGCCGGGGTCAGCGCGCAACCGGTCAGCGCCAGCCCGGCCCAGGCGCCGGCGCCGAGCAACAGGCCGCGCCGGGTCAGGCCGTCAGGCAACGACATTGACGATCCGCCCCGGCACCACGATCAGCTTTTTCGGGCTGGCGCCTTCCAGGAAACGCTGCACGGTGGGATCGGCCAGCACCAGCTGTTCGATCTGGTCCTTGGGCATGTCCTTGGGCACGGTGATCTCGGCCCGGCGCTTGCCGTTGATCTGGACCGGCAGGGTGACGCTGTCATCTTCCAGCATCGCCGGATCGACCTGCGGCCAGGGCGCGTCGACCACCAGCCCCTGACCGCCCGCCTTGGCCCAGACATCCTCGGCCAGATGCGGCACCATCGGCGACATCAGCACGGCGAGGATCCGCAGCGCCTCTTGCCGCTGCGCGCCGCCGGCAGGCGACTTCGCGATGCTGTTGGCGAGGCTGTAGATCCGGGCCACGGCCTTGTTGAAGGCGAAACCCTCGATCGACGCGGTGACATCGGCAATCGCGCGGTGGGCGGCCTTGGCGAGGTCGGGATCGTCGCCGACCTCGGGCGTCTCGGCGGCCATGCGCCAGACGCGGGCGAGGAACTTGTTGGCCGCCTCGGCCCCGGCGGCGGTCCATTCCACGTCCCGTTCGGGCGGGCTGTCGGACAGCATGAACCAGCGCGCGGTGTCAGCCCCGAAGCTTTGCACGATGTTCACCGGATCGACGACGTTCTTCTTGGATTTCGACATCTTGGCCGAGGGCACGATCTGGACCGGCGTGCCGTCAGCCAGATGGCCGTCCTGAACATCTTCGGGCAGGTGATAGACCGGCCGGCCGCGCGCGTCGGTGGTCTTGTAGATCTCATGCGTGACCATGCCTTGGGTGAACAGCGCGTTGAACGGCTCGCGCGCGGATTCGGGCAGGTGGCCGGTCTGCACCATCGCCCTGGCGAAGAACCGGGAATAGAGCAGGTGCAGGATCGCGTGTTCGATGCCGCCGATATACTGGTCGACATTCATCCAGTAATCCGCATCCGCCCGGTCGGTGGGCGTGTTGGCATTGGGCGAGGTGAAGCGCGCGTAATACCAGGACGAATCGACAAAGGTGTCCATGGTGTCGGTCTCGCGCCGCGCCGCGCCGCCGCATTGCGGGCAGGTGGTCTGCGCCCAGCTTGGGTGCCGGTCCAGCGGGTTGCCGGGGCGGTCAAAGCTGACATCCAGCGGCAGCAGCACCGGCAGGTTCTCGCGCGCTTCCGGCACGGTCCCGCAATCCGCGCAATGGACGACCGGGATCGGACAGCCCCAATAGCGCTGCCGCGAGATGCCCCAGTCGCGCAGCCGGAAGCGAGTCACGCCGCGGCCCCAGCCCTGCGCCTCGGCCAGTTCGATGGCGGCGGCCACGGCGGCGTCGCCGGTCTGCACGGCCTCGCCAGCGAGGGGGCGGACATATTCCACCGCCTCGCTGCGGGTCGGGACATAGGGTTCGGCCGCGACCAGTTCATCGGCCTGCGCCGTGGTCATGCCGGGCTGGCCGAAGGCGGCGCGAATCGGCAGGTCGTATTTCTGCGCGAATTCGTGGTCACGCTCGTCATGGGCGGGGCTGCCGAAGATCGCGCCGGTGCCGTAATCCATCAGCACGAAATTCGCCACCCAGACCGGCAATTCCCACGCCGGATCAAGCGGATGCTTCACCCGCAGCCCGGTGTCGAAGCCCAGCTTGGGCGCCGTTTCGATGGCTTCTTCGGTGGTGCCGACGCGCTTGCATTCGGCGATGAAGGCCGACAGTTCCGGCTGCTGCGCCGCCAGATCGCGGATCAGGGGATGATCCGGCGACAGCGCCACGAAGGACGCACCCATCAGCGTGTCGGGGCGGGTGGTATAGACCTCGATCGGCTTGGCGCCTGCGGGGGCGTCGACCAGATCAAAGCTGAATTCCAGCCCGCGCGACCGGCCGATCCAGTTGGCCTGCATCAGCCGGACCTTTTCCGGCCAGCCGTCCAGATCGTCCAGCGCCTCCAGCAGCTCTTCGGCATGGTCCGAGATGCGGAAGAACCACTGCGTCAGCTCCTTGCGCTCGACCGGCGCGCCCGAGCGCCAGCCCTTGCCGTCGATCACCTGCTCGTTGGCCAGCACCGTCATGTCGACCGGGTCCCAGTTCACCTGCGCCGATTTGCGCGTGATCAGCCCGGCCTTGAGCATGTCGAGGAACATGGCCTGCTGCTGATGGACATAGGAATCGTCGCAGGTGGCGAATTCTCGGCTCCAGTCGATGGACAGGCCCAGCGGCTTCAGCTGGTCGCGCATGGTGACGATGTTGGCATAGGTCCAGTCGCGAGGGTGGCCGCCCTGTTCCATCGCCGCGTTCTCGGCCGGCATCCCGAAGGCGTCCCAGCCCATCGGATGCAGCACGGAATATCCCTGCGCGCGCTTGAAGCGGGCCACGACATCGCCCATCGCATAGTTGCGGACATGGCCCATATGCACCCGGCCCGAGGGGTAGGGGAACATCTCGAGGACATAGTATTTCGGCCGCTCGTCCCGCACGGCGCGAAAGCTGTCGGCCTTGGCCCATTCCTGTTGCCAATGGGGTTCGCTGCGGGCGGGATCATAGGGCATGGTGGCTCCGGAGGGCATGAGATTGCCCCGCGGGTTTAGCCAAGCCGCGCGTGAGGGTCCAGCGGGCGCTTGCAGTCCGGTGCGACAGCTTGGTGCTACAGCTTGCCGTCGGCGACGCGCAACTGCCGGGCACGGGTCAGGATCGCATCCTCGACCGCGGCGGCGGTGCCCGGTGCGACCGCCGCGCCCCCCGGCCCCTGCAGCGACAGCCGCAACGAGCGCGCATCCAGCGCCGGATCGGTGATGTGAATGGTCGCGCGATAGCTGCGCCCGCCGCCGGGCGGGGTGCCATAGCCGGTGACGATCACGCCGGTATAGGGGTCGATGGACTGGATGGGCAGAAAGTTCAGCACATCGAGGCTGGCGTTCCACAGATACTTGTTCACCGCGACGGTGTTGTTGGGCGACTGCCGGTTCGAGAACAGGTCCCAGATGGTCGATTCGCGTGCCTCGCTTGCGCGGGTGCCCTGCTGCTGGGCCTGGGCCTGCGCCGACTTCCCCCCGCCGAACACCCGGCCCCCGCCACAGGCCGACAGCGACAGTGTCGCCACAAGGATCGCAGCGGCGCGGAACGCAAAACGGGTCATGGCACTGTCCTTATCTTGTCTCGCCCCTGCGGGCCTTGCCGCTAGTTAGCGCAGAACAGGCTGGGCGGACAAGCAATTCCCGCGCGGCAAGAGCGCCGGCGGCAGGCGGGGCGGCCGGGCGCGCAGGGGCCGCGTCTGCCGCTTTATCCGCTCGGAAGCGGGCGCGATGACGGGGCGATCACCGATGTGTGACCAATAAGCACCACAGATGCGGCAATCCCGTTCCGGGCCGGGCGTTTCCGTTGCAAAGAACGGGGGAAAGCGCGAAATGGTCAGCATACCCAAGGGGCAGACATGCCTTTGGGGGTTACTTCGAGAGACAAGAGGGAACACCATGAAAAAGGTTCTGTTTGCGACCACCGCGCTCGTCATGACCGCCGGCGTCGCTGCTGCTGAAGTCGCCGTGTCGGGCGACGCCCGTATCGGTCTGCGCTACGAGAGCAACACCAACTACGGCGATTTCGCCCGCAATGCTGCTGGCGACATCATCGGCTACGACGAGGGCGACAGCTCGTGGAACGTCGTCAACCGTGCCCGCGTCAAGTTTCACATGACCGGTGAATCGGATGCTGGCATCACCTTCGGCGCCAAAGTGCGTGCCGACCAGGCTGCTCGCGCCAACCGCGGCGACAACAACTCGTCCACCGCTGGTGAAGTCTACGTGTCGGGCGCCTATGGCAAGCTGACCGCGGGCGACATCGACGGCGCGCTGGAAAAAGCCGTTGGCGACCTGCCGGAAGTCGGCCTGACCGGGCTCGATTTCTGGAACGAATTCGCCTACGCGACCTCGGAAGAAGTCGGTGGCGACGCCTCGCTGCTGTATGAATACAGCTTCGGCAACGCCAACATCTACGCCTCGTTCAGCGATGGCTACATCGGCAACACCTCGATCAAGCGTGACGACAACGCTTGGGCCATCGGTCTCGGCTACGACCTGGGCGACTACACCTTCGGTATCGGCTACGAGAGCGCCGAATACACGATCAACCCCTTCGTGATCGATGACGATGGGATCGAATCGGTCGCCGTTGGCCCGCTCGGCTTCGCCGCGCCTTCGGATACCTGGGGTATCTCGGGTGGCACGTCCTGGAACGGCATCACCTTCAAGGCTGCCTACCTGAAGACCTCGTCGGATGACGATCTTCTGGACTACGCCCAGTACGGTCTCGGCATGGGCTACGAGATGTCGAACGGCGTCGGCCTGACCGCCTTCTACCGCAAGAACGACTTCAAGAACGTCGACGTTGACGGTCGTGCGTTCGGTCTTGGCGCCTCCTACGATCTGGGCGGCGGCGCGACCATCAAGGGTGGCGTGGTCGACTCCAAGATCAACGTCGGTTCCTACGACATCGACAACACGCTGGCCGACTTCGGTCTCGAGTTCAAATTCTGATCGTCTGATCGGATGAACGAAGCAAAGAGCGGGCCTTGCGCCCGCTCTTTTCTTTTGTGACTCTGCGCGCATGGGACTGGATGACATCACCCGCCGCCTGCGCGCGGCAGAACAGGACGCGGGCCGAAAGCCCGGCGCCGTCAAGCTGATCGCGGTCAGCAAGGTGCAGCCGCCCGACCGGGTTCTGGACGTGCTGAAGCAGGGCCACCGCGTCTTTGGCGAGAACTATGTGCAAGAGGCGCAGGCCAAGTGGCCGGACTGGCGCGAGACATGGCCCGATGTCGAACTGCACATGATCGGCCCGCTGCAATCCAACAAGGCCAAGCAGGCCGTGGCGCTGTTCGACGCGATCCACACGCTCGACCGCATGTCGCTGGCCCGCAAGCTGGCGCAGGCGGTTCAGGCGCAGGGCCGCTCGCCCGCGCTCTTCGTGCAGGTCAACACCGGGGACGAGCCGCAAAAGGCCGGCATCCTCGCCGATGAACTGCCCGGCTTTCTGGACCAGCTTCGCCCGATGGACCTGATCCCGCAGGGGCTGATGTGCATCCCCCCCGAACACGCCGATCCGCAGCCGCATTTCCGCGTGTTGCGCAAGCTGGCGCAGGATGCGGGGCTGCCCGCCCTGTCGATGGGGATGAGCGCCGATTTCGAAACCGCCGTGGCCGAGGGTGCGACGCATATCCGCGTCGGAAGCGCGATCTTCGGCGCCCGCGACTATGGCCCGGCACAATGACCGCTGCCCCAAACAGGAGAGAGTGATGGATTACGTGACTTCCCACGGCGCGCGCGTCCCGGCCCTTGGCTTCGGCGTCTTTCGCATGTCCGATGCCGAGGTCGAAGAGATCGTGCCCGCCGCGCTCGAAGTCGGGTTCCGGCATTTCGACACCGCGCAGATCTATGACAACGAGGCCGCACTGGGCCGCGCGCTGCACGCCGCCAAGGTGCCGCGGGAAGAGCTGTTCCTGACCACCAAGGTCTGGGTGAACCGCTACAGCCCCGGCGATTTCGCCAATTCCGTCGATGAAAGCCTGGAACGGCTGGGCGTCGATCAGGTCGATCTGCTGCTGCTGCACTGGCCCGGCCATCAGGTGCCGATCGCCGAGCAGATCGAGATGCTGAACGAGATGCAGAGCACCGGCCGCACCAACTTTATCGGCGTCAGCAACCAGAACCGCGCGCAGCTGCGCGAAAGCGTCGAACTCAGCGCCGCGCCGATCCTGACGAACCAGGTCGAGATCCATCCCTATCTGGACCAGTCCGCGCTGGCTGACACCGCGCAGCGGCTGGACGTCATGCTGACCGCCTATTTCGTCATGGCCAATGGCCACATCCCCAACGACCCGCTGATGCAGCGCATCGGCGAGGCGCATGGCAAGACTGCCGCGCAGGTGGCGCTGCGTTGGGCGCTGAAACTGGGTCATATCGTGCTGACCAAGACCGCGACGAAAGAGCGGCTGGCCGAGAATTTCGACCTGTTCGACTTTGACCTGACCCCGGCCGAGATGCGCGAGATCGGCAGCCTCGCCCGCCCCGATGGCCGCATTGTCGAGCCGAAGGAACTGGCCCCCGACTGGTCGCTATAGGCGGATCAGGTTTCACGCGGCCTGTCCTGACACCGGATCGGCGCCGGGCTGGCCCTTTGGCAATCGATGCCCAACCGGCAGGTCAGCCCGACGCGACTTAACGACTCGCGCCGGGCGTTTCCCTCAGCCGTTCAGATCGGCGAAGCTGCGCCCTTCCTTCGCCAGCTGGCGGATCAGCGCGGGGACGGTCCAGCTTTGCGGATCGCTCGCCGCCAGTTCCTCGAACTCGCGCAGCAGTTCGGGCAGGCCCCATTCATCCGCCAGCTTCATCGGCCCACCGCGCCAGCGCGGGAAGCCATAGCCGTGGATCATCACCAGATCGACATCGGCGGGGCGGTTGGCGATGCCCTCGGCCACGATATCGGCCCCCTCGGCGATCATCGACAGCGCCAGCCGGCGCGAGATCTCGTCCGGCGCGAAAGCGCGCCGGGTGACGCCCGCCTCGGTCGAGGCACGGCGCACCTCGTCATCGACAACCGAAGACGCCACCGGCTTGCCGTCGACATAATCATACCAGCCCGCCTTGGTCTTGCGGCCGAGCCGGTTCAGATCCTCGACCATGCGGTCGGCGACGGGGATATAGCGGCCGCGGATGGCCTCGCCCGCATCGCGTTTGCGCTTGCGGTTGGCATAGGCGATGTCCAGCCCGGACAGGTCCTGGGTGGCATAAGGCCCCATCGCCATGCCGAAATCGACCATCGCGGCATCGACCTGCGCCGGCAGCGCGCCTTCCAGCAGGGTCACGTCGGCGGTCTGGCGATAGCGGGTCAGGATGCGGTTGCCGATGAAGCCGTCGCAGACCCCGGCCTCGACCGCGATCTTGCCCAGCCTACGGGTCAGGGCAAAGGTGGTGGCGAGGGTCTGGGCCGAGGTCTCGCTGGCGCGGATCACCTCGACCAGCTTCATTAGATGGGCGGGCGCGAAGAAATGCAGCCCCAGGAAACGCTGCGGGTTCGGCACCACCTCGGCGATGCGGTTCACGTCCAGATAAGAGGTGTTGGTGGCAAGGATAGTGTCCTCGGGCAGGGATTTGCCGAGCCGCTCGAACAGCGTCCGCTTGACCTGCAGATCCTCGAACACCGCCTCGATCGCCATATCGACCTGTGGCAGCGCGGCGTCGGGGCCGTTCAGGAAGGCGAGCGTGTCGGACTGCCGACGGTCCGATTCGGCCTGCGACAGCTTGCCCCGCGACACCGCCTCGTCGAACAGCTTGCCCAGATTGGCGCGGGCGCGGGTTTCGGCGTCGGTGTCGTTTTCCAGCAGGGTCACGCGCAGCCCGGCCGAGTTCAGCGCATAGGCGATCCCGGCGCCCATGGTCCCGCCGCCGACGACCAGGACATGATCGACCGGGGCCGGCTCGACCCGCTTCAGCGCGGGTGAGGCGCCCGCGCCGCGTTCGGCGAAAAAGACGTGGCGCAGCGCCCGGGCCTGCGCGCCTTGGCGCAATTCAAGGAAGGTCTGACGCTCGCGCGACAGCCCCTCGGCCAGCGGCAGTTCGGCGGCGGCCTCGACCAGTTCGATGGCCCGCAGCGGCGCGATCTGGCCGCGCAGTCGCCGCGCCGCGTGGTCGCGGGCGGCTTGCGCGGCCTCGGCTGCGGGGGCAGGGGCGGGCATGTCGGCAATGGCGGGATGCAGGCGCGACAGGTCGAGCGCCAGCGCCTCGGCCAGCGGATCGTCGGCCACGGCGTCGACCATGCCTTCGGCCAATGCCTGCCGCCCCTTCAGCGTGCGCCCGGTCGAGATCAGCGGCAGCGCGCGTTCAAGCCCGATCAGCCGCGGCAGGCGCTGCGTGCCGCCCGCGCCGGGCACGACCCCCAGCGTCACCTCGGGCAGGCCCAGCACCGCATCCGGCGCGGCGATGCGATAGCGGCAGGCGAGCGCGATTTCATAGCCGCCGCCCAAGGCCGCGCCGTTGATCGCGGCGATGGCGGGCAGGTCCGACAGCGCGTCCAGCACCTCGGGCAGATGCGGTTCCAGCGCCGGGCCGTCGAATTCCCTGGCATCGGCCCCGGCGACAAAGGCGCGTCCCGCCCCGGTCAGCACCACGCGGTCGATGCGGCCTGCCTCCAGATCCGCGCGCGCCTTGGCGCAGGCGTCCAGCAGGGCGCTGCGGACGGCCTGCGAGATCACGTTGACGGGCGGATTGTCGATGGTCAGGATCAGGGCGCGGTCGCGGATTTCGGCTTTGACGGGGTCTGACATCTTGCGGGCCTTTCAGCGGATCATGGGGCGCGGCTCAGGTGACGGCGGCGCGGGTCTGGTATTTCGGGTCGGTCCATACCTGACGGCGCAGGCAGTCCGCCATGATTTCGACGGCGTCGAACAGGTCGGTATGGCGCAGATAGAGCGGCGCGAGGCCGAAGCGCATCAGCCCCGGCTCGCGGAAATCGCCGATCACGCCCTGCTCGATCATGGCGCGGATGACGGCATAGCCGTGCGGGAAGGTGAAGGCCACCTGACTGCCCCGCACAGCACTGTCGCGTGGCGAAGCGAGTTGCAGCGCCGCGCAATCGGGATGCTGCTCGACCAGCGCGATGAAGCTGTCGCCAAGCGCGCGGCTTTTGGCGCGAAGGGCGGCAAGGTCCACATCGTCGTAAAGCTGCAGTGCGGCCTCGACTCCCTTCAGGCCAAGGATGGGCTGGGTGCCGGTCAGAAAGCGGCGGATGCCGTCCTGCGGGCGGAAATCACGCTCGAACGCGAAGGGGGCGGCATGGCCCCACCAGCCGGTCAGCGGGTGGCGCGACGCCTCATGGTGGCGGTGCGCGGCATAGAGAAACGCCGGCGCGCCTGGCCCGCCATTGAGGTATTTATAGCTGCACCCGACCGCAAAATCGACCTCGCACGCGTCCAGTTCCACCGGCACCACCCCGGCCGAGTGGCAGAGATCCCAGATCACCAGCGCGCCCGCGCGATGCGCCTTGTGGGTGAGCTCGCGCATGTCCAGCAGCGCACCGCTGCGGTAATCGACATGGGACAGCACGACGACGGCGACATCGTCATCCAGCAGATCGTCAAGCGTGTCGCCGTCCCGGCCCAGCAGGCGGGTCCGATGCCCCTCGGCCGCGCCTTCGATGATATAGAGATCGGTCGGGAAGCTGCCCGCCTCGGCCAGGATCGTGCGCCGGTCGGGGCGCAGCGACAGCGCCGCCCGCAAAGTCTTGTAAAGGTTGATCGAGGTGCCGTCGCAGGCCACCACCTGCCCCGGTGCCGCCCCGATCAATCGCCCCAGCCGGTCGCCCAACCGCTGCGGCAGGTCGAACCAGCCGGCATCGTCCCAGCTGCGGATCAGCCCCTGACCCCATTCCTGCTCGACCGTGTGCGACAGCGTCGCCACCGCCGCCTTGGGCAGCGGCCCCAGCGAGTTGCCGTCCAGATAGATCACGCCCTCGGGCAGAATAAAGCGGTCGCGCATATAGGCCAGCGGATCGTCCCGGTCCAGATCGGCACATTCCTCGCGACTAAGCATGACCCCGGCCCCCCTCTGGCGTTGCGCCGGCAGCTTTACAACAGCGCGGCCGGGCGTCAAACCTTTCGCGTTGGGGGCAGGATCGGGGGGCGCTTATGGACAGCGTGGCAGGGCAGGGGGCGCAGATGCTCTATCGCGGTTTCACGCAGGCCGAGTTGCAGCGTGAATATTCGCCCGGCTCGATGGTGGGCGGCGATATCTCGCCCTATCTGGCCGCCTATCGCGCGCTCAGCACCGAGGCGCGGGCCGGGATGCAGGTGGCCGAAAACCTGCGCTATGGCTCCGATCCGCAGCATGTGCTGGATTATTTCCCCGCGCCCAACCCCGCTGCCGGGCTGCATGTCTTTATCCACGGCGGTTACTGGCAGGCGCTGAGCCAGCGCGATTCGGCCGCCATGGCGCCCGCGCTGCATGAACAGGGTCACGCCTTTGCGACGCTGAACTATACCCTCGCCCCCGATGCGCGGCTGGGGCAGATGCTGGCGGAATGCCTGCAGGCGCTGTGCTGGCTGGGGAGGCAGGCCGAGACGCTGGGCTTCGATCCGCAGCGGGTCACGCTGTCGGGGCATAGCGCCGGCGCGCATCTGGTGGCGATGGTGCTGGCCGATCACGGTCAGGCGCTGGCGGCGTCCGGCCTGCAAGTGACCGAGGCGGTGTTGATCAGCGGCGTCTATGATCTGGAACCCATCGCGCTGATGTCGGTCAACGACAAGCTGCAACTGACTGACGCCGAAATCGACGCGCTGTCCCCCTGCGCCGCAGCGCCGCGCCCGGGCTTCGCTACCGCATTACCGTGGGCGAGCGCGACACGGCCGAGTTCATCCGCCAGAGCCGCGACTATGCCGAGCATCTGCGCCGCGCCGGCTGCGATGTGGGGTTTCAGCTTCAGCCGGGGCTGCATCATTACGATATCATCCTGCACCCCCATGTCTTTGCCGAGGCCGGGTGAGCGGCAACATGCTTTGCGTTCAAATATTTCATGTTTGAGATTTGCCGAAAACATGTCAGGCTGACCTGCACCGCGCCCCC
Organism: Paracoccus jeotgali; assembly: GCF_002865605.1. Taxonomy (NCBI): domain Bacteria; kingdom Pseudomonadati; phylum Pseudomonadota; class Alphaproteobacteria; order Rhodobacterales; family Paracoccaceae; genus Paracoccus; species Paracoccus jeotgali. Next base: position 2,246,419 of record NZ_CP025583.1, on the reverse strand, counting down.
ATGACCAAGCAAAGCAGGACCATCACCACATGAGTCGACAGCCGCAACTGGGACCGACCGCGCATGTTGACAGCTTCACGCGCGACAACCTGCCTCCGCCCGATCTGTGGCCGGAACTGGAACTGGGGCGCTTTCAATACCCGGAATATCTGAATGCCGCGGTCGAGCTGACCGACCGGATGGTGGAGCAGGGGTTTGGCGACCGCGTGGCGCTGATCGGCAATGGCCGCATCCGCACCTACAAGGAACTGACCGACTGGACCAACCGCATCGCCCATGCGCTGGTCGAGGATTACGGCGTCAAGCCGGGCAACCGCGTGCTGATCCGCTCACCCAACAACCCAGCCATGGTCGCCTGCTGGCTGGCCGCCACCAAGGCGGGTGCGGTGGTGGTCAACACCATGCCAATGCTGCGCCGGGGCGAGTTGTCGCGGATCGTGGACAAGGCGCAGATCAGCCACGCGCTGTGCGACACGCGGCTGATGGACGACCTGACCCGCGTCGCGCAGGAAAGCGACTATCTGGACACCGTCATCGGCTTTGACGGCAGCGCCAACCACGATGCCGAGCTGGACCGCGCCGCGCTGACCAAGCCGGTGCAGTTCGACGCCATCCGCACCGGGCGCGACGACGTGGCGCTGCTGGGCTTCACCTCGGGCACGACGGGCGAGCCGAAGGCCACGATGCATTTCCACCGCGACCTGCTGATCATCGCCGACGCCTATGCGCGCGAGGTGCTGGACGTGCAGCCCGAGGACGTGTTCGTCGGCTCGCCGCCGCTTGCGTTTACCTTTGGGCTGGGCGGGCTGGCGATCTTTCCGCTGCGCTTCGGGGCCTCGGCGGCGCTGCTGGAAAACGCCTCGCCGCCGAACCTGATCGAGATCATTCAGGCCCACCGCGCGACCATCTGCTTTACCGCGCCGACCGCCTATCGGGTGATGATGCAGGCGATGGATGCGGGCGCCGATCTGTCCAGCCTGCGCGCCGCCGTCTCGGCGGGCGAGACGCTGCCGGCCCCGGTCTATGAGGAGTGGAAACAGAAGACGGGCAAGCCGATGCTGGACGGGATCGGCTCCACCGAGATGCTGCATATCTTCATCTCGAACCGTTTCGACGATTCCCATCCGGGCTGCACCGGGCGTCCGGTCAGCGGCTATCGCGCGCGGATCATCGGGCCCGACGGGCAGGAACTGCCGCCGGGCGAGCTGGGGCGGCTGGCGGTGCGCGGCCCGGTCGGCTGCCGCTATCTGGACGACCACGACAAGCAGCGGAACTATGTGCTGGATGGCTGGAACCTGACCGGCGACACCTTCTTGCAGGATGACGAGGGGCGTTTCCACTTTGCCGCCCGCAATGACGGCATCATCCTGTCGGCGGGCTACAACATCGCCGGACCCGAGGTCGAGGCCGCCTTGCTGGCCCATCCCGACGTGCTGGAATGTGCCGTGGTCGGCGCGCCCGACCCGGATCGCGGGCAGATCGTGCGCGCCCATGTGGTGATGCGGCCGGGGGTCGGGACCGGCCCCAACATGGCGCGCATCCTGCAGGATCACGTCAAGCAAGAGATTGCGCCCTATAAATATCCGCGCAAGATCGTGTTTCAGGATAGCCTGCCCAAGACCGAAAGCGGCAAGATCCAGCGCTTCCGGCTGCTGGAAGACCGCGACTGACGACCCGCCGGCAAAACCGGGCACAGACCCGGCCCCGGCCCATGACACAACAGGGAGACGAACATGCAGAAGACAAAGATGCATCTGGCCGGGGTCAGCGCCGTGGCGCTGACGCTGGCGACGCTGACGGGGGCCGGGGCTGCGCTGGCCGCGCCGGTCAAGGTCGGGATGATCACCACGCTGTCCGGCGGCGGTGCCGGTCTGGGGATCGACACCCGCGACGGCTTTCAACTGGCGCTGAAAAACGCCGGCGACGCCGCGTCCGAGGTCGAGCTGCACATCGAGGACGACCAGCAAAAGCCCGATGTCGCCGTCCAGATCGCCGACAAGATGATCCAGTCCGATCAGGTCGATGTGCTGACCGGCATCGTGTGGTCGAACCTCGCCATGGCGGTGGTGCCGGCGGCGGTCGCGCAGGGCAAGTTCTACCTGTCCACCAACGCCGCGCCCTCGGCGCTGGCGGGGCGGGGTGTGATCCGAAATATTTCTCGGTCTCGTATCAGAACGACAACATGCACGAGGCGGCGGGCGCCTATGCCAGCAAGGCCGGGATCGGCAAGGTGCTGATCATGGCGCCGAACTATCCTGCCGGGAAGGACTCGCTGACCGGCTTCAAGCGGTTCTATGACGGCGAGGTGGTGCAAGAGATCTATACCCAGGTCGGCCAGACCGATTATGCGGGCGAGATCGCACAGATCCGCAACAGCGGCGCGGATGCGGTGTTCTTCTTCCTGCCCGGCGGCATGGGCATCGCCTTCATGAAGCAATATGCCGAATCCGGCGTCGATACCGCGCTGATCGGCCCCGCCTTCAGCTTCAGCCAGGACATCCTGCCCGCCGCCGGCGATGCCGCGCTGGGGGTCAAGAACACCGCCAACTGGTCGCGCGATCTGGACAATCCGGCCAACGCGAAATTCGTCGAAAGCTTCCAGGCCGAATATGGCCGTCTGCCCTCGCTTTATGCGGCGCAGGGATATGACACCGCGAACCTGCTGCTGTCGGCGATGCAAGCGGCCGATGTGGGCGACGCCGACGCCTTCCGCGCGGCGCTGGCCAAGGCCGATTTCGACAGCGTGCGCGGCAATTTCCGCTTTGGGTCCAACCAGCACCCGATTCAGGATTTCTATGTCCGCGAGGTCGTCCGCGACGGCGACACTCTGACCAATGACATCATCGAGCCGGTGCTGACCGACCATGCCGATGCCTATGCCGAGCAGTGCAAGATGTAATCCCGTCTGACGCGGGGGCGGCGCTCCGCCTCTGCGCCAAGCAAGCTCGCTGAAGGGGGCAATGTGCTACTTGTGGCCGAGCAGGCGCTGAATGGCCTGCAATACGGGATGATGCTGTTCCTGATGGCAGCGGGGCTGACGCTGGTCTTCGGCGTCATGGGGCTGATCAATCTGGCGCATGGCTCGCTGTTCATGGTGGGCGCCTTCGCCTGCGCCTGGGTGGCGGCCGCGACGGGGTGGTTCTGGCTGGGCCTGCTGGCCAGCCTTGTCGCCGCCGCAGGGGCCGGCGCGCTGGTCGAGATGCTGGTGATCCGTCGCCTGTATCGGCGCGACCATCTGGATCAGGTGCTGGCGACATTCGCGCTGATCCTGGTGTTTTCCGAGGGGACGCGCTGGGTCTTCGGCTCTTTCCCGCTCTATCTGAACCTGCCGTCGGCGCTGTCGGGCGCGGTCACGCTGCCCGGCGGGCTGGTCTATCCGCTGTTCCGGCTGGTCATTATCGCGGTCGGGGCGGCGGTGGCGGTGGGCCTGTGGCTGCTGATCACCCGCACGCGGCTTGGCATCCGCATCCGCGCGGGCGAGGCCGACCGCGAAATGATCGCGGCCCTCGGGGTCGACATCGCCCGGCTTTACACCATCGTCTTTGCCCTTGGCGCGGCGCTGGCCGGGCTGGCGGGGGCGCTGGTGGGGTCGATCCAGTCGGTGCAGGTCGGCATGGGCGAGCCGGTGCTGATCCTTGCCTTTGTCGTCGTCGTGATCGGCGGCATCGGCTCGATCAAGGGGGCGCTGATCGGCGCGCTGCTGGTCGGCATGACCGACACGCTGGGCAAGGCCTTGCTGCCCGATCTCTTCGCGCGCTTCAGTCAGGCGCCGGGCGGTGACGCGATCGGGGCGTCGCTGGCCTCGATGCTGATCTATATCCTCATGGCGCTGGTGCTGATCCTGCGGCCGCAGGGCTTGTTCGGGACAGGGGCGTGACCATGCAGGAACCCACCCACAGCGCCGGCCAGACCATGAAGCGACCGGGCGCCCTGCGCGAGGCGCTGATCAACCTTGCCATCCTGCTGCTGCTGGTGGGGGTGGCCATCGCCGCCCATCTGGCCGGGCAGGGCTTCACCGTGACGCTGGCGACCAAGGTCGCGATCCTCGCGCTGGCCGGCGTGGGGCTGAACCTCGCGCTTGGCTATGGCGGCATGATCTCGTTCGGTCATGCGGCGTTTTTCGGCATCGGCGGCTATGTGACCGGCATCCTCGCCAGCCATGCCGCGGACGGCACGCCGGTCTTCACGCTGCCCTTCACGGTGATGGGCAGCAACGACATGCTGGGCATCTGGCCCATGGCGATGCTGGTCGCGGGGGCGGCAGCCGGGCTGATCGGGGCGCTGTCGCTGCGGACCAAGGGCGTCTATTTCATCATGGTCACGCTCGCCTTCGCGCAGATGATCTTCTACTTCGCGCTCAGCTGGTCGCGCTATGGCGGCGAGGACGGGCTGAGCTTTTATGTCCGCAACAACTTTCCGGGCATGAACACTTTTGACCCGATCCAGTATTTCGCCATCTGCGCCGGGCTGTTGGCGCTGGCGCTGCTGCTGACGGCGATGGTCACGCAGTCACGCTATGGGCTCGCGCTGCAGGCGGTGCGGCAGAACAGCCTGCGCGCCGCCGCGGTGGGCATCCGCCCCTATGCGATCCGGCTGACCGCCTTTGTGCTGTCGGGGATGCTGACCGGGCTGGCGGGGTCGCTGTACGCCGATCTCAACCGCTTTGTCAGCCCGGCGATGCTGTCCTGGCACATGTCGGGCGAGATCATGGTGCTGGTCATCCTGGGCGGGGTCGGGCGGCTGTGCGGGCCGGTGGCGGGGGCCGCGATCTTCATCCTGCTGGAACATCTGCTGGGCGGCGTCAGCGAATATTGGCAGGCGCTGCTGGGGCTGCTGCTGCTGGTCATCGTGCTCTTCTCGCCCGGCGGGCTGATCGGCATCCTGACCGGAAGGGCGCGACATGGCTAAGCCCTTGACCGACGAACCGGTGCTGGAGATCAGCGGGCTGCGCAAACGCTTCGGCGCGCTGGTCGCGACCGACAATGTCAGCCTGACCCTGCGCCCGGGCGAGATCCACGCCCTGATCGGCCCGAATGGCGCGGGGAAATCTACGCTGATCAAGCAGATCACGGGCGAGATCCGCCCCGATGCCGGCACCATCCGCTTTGACGGGCAGGTGATCGACCGGCTGGACGGGGCGGCGCGCGCCCGTCTGGGGCTGGCGCGCAGCTTTCAGGTGTCGAGCATCATTCCCGATTTCAGCGTGCTGCAAAACGTCATGCTGGCCGTGGCGGGCGCCGATGGCCACGTCTTTCGCTTCTTTCGCCCGGCGCTGGCCGATGACGCCCTGACCGCGCCCGCGCTCTATCACATCGCCCATGCCGGGTTGGAGGACCGCGCCCACAGCCCCGCAGCCGAGCTGTCCCATGGCGAGCGGCGCAAGCTGGAAATCGCCATGGCGCTGGCGCTGCGGCCGCGCGCCTTTCTGCTGGACGAGCCGATGGCGGGCATGGGGGCCGAAGGCGGGCGGCAGTTGACCGCGATCCTGTCGGCGTTGAAATCCGACGCGCCGATCCTGCTGGTCGAACATGACATGGACGCGGTGTTTGCGCTGGCCGACCGCATCTCGGTTCTGGTTTACGGCCAGATCATCGCGCAGGGCAGCGTGGCCGAGATCCGGTCCGATCCGCAGGTCCGCGCCTCGTATCTGGGGGAAGAGGCATGAGCCCGCTGCTGGAGATCGAGCGGATCACTGCCGGTTATGGCCCGGTGCAGGCGCTGTTCGGCGTCTCGCTGCGGATGGAGGAGGGGCAGGTGGTGGCGCTGATGGGCCGCAACGGCATGGGCAAGACCACCACCATCCGCTGCATCAGCCGCCTGCTGCCCCTGACCGGCGGCACCATTCGCGTGGCCGGACAGGACATCGCGCGTCTCAGCATCCCCGCCGTCGCGCGGCTGGGGGTCGGGCTGGTCCCCGAGGGGCGGCGCTGTTTCGCGCCGCTGACCGTGGCCGAGAACCTGATCGTCGCCGCCCGCCCCGGCCCCTGGGACATGGCCCGCGTCTGCACGCTGTTCCCGCGCCTGGCCGAGCGGATGGGTCAGGTGTCGGCCACGCTGTCGGGGGGCGAGCAGCAGATGCTGGCCATCGGCCGCGCGCTGATGACCAATCCGCGCCTGCTGGTGCTGGACGAGGCGACCGAGGGGCTGGCCCCCGTCGTGCGGCAGGAAATCTGGGACGGCGTCCGCGCGCTGAAGGCGCAGGGGCTGTCGATCCTGCTGGTCGACAAATCCCTGCGCGAAATCTGCGCCGTGGCCGACCGCGCGGTGATCCTGGAACGCGGCGAAAGCGCCTGGGCCGGACCCATCGACGACCTGACCGCCGACCTCAGCGACCGCTATCTGGGCGTCTGACGCCGCGGCGGCGGGTCGCAGGGTGGGGTCACATCCGGTCTGGTCATGGCGCGCGCTTCGTGGATGCTGTCAGCAGGCGATTCGTTTCAGGAAGGGCAGGGCCGATGACCGGACAACCGACGATTTTCGATCTGGCACTGGACGCGAATGACGCGAATTTCGTGCAGCTTTCGCCGCTGTCCTATATCGCGCGCACCGCCGCGATCTATCCCGACCTGCCCGCCGTCAGCTATGGCGAGGTGCGGCGCAACTGGGGCGAGACCTATGCCCGGACAAGGCGTCTGGCCTCGGCGCTGGCGCAGCGCGGGATCGGGCGCGGCGATACCGTGTCCATCGTCGCCGCCAATATCCCCGAGATGTTCGAGGCGCATTTCGGCGTCCCAATGTCCGGCGCGGTGCTGAACACCATCAACACCCGGCTCGACGCCGAGGCGATCGGCTTCATCCTCGATCACGCCGAGGCGCGCGTGCTGCTGGTCGATCCCGAGTTTTCCGACACCGTCGCCCGCGCCGTGCGCATGGCGAACCGGCCCGATCTGCTGGTGGTGGACATCATCGACCCCTCATTCGAGGGCGGGCAGCGCATCGGGCGGCTGAGCTATGACGAGCTGCTGGCCGAGGGCGACCCCGAATTCGACTGGAAGCTGCCCGAGAATGAATGGGACGCGATCAGCCTGAACTATACCTCGGGGACGACGGGCGATCCCAAGGGCGTCGTCTATCACCATCGCGGCGCGGCGCTGAACGCGAGCTCGAACATCGTGACCTGGGGGATGCCGCATCACGCCAGCTACCTGTGGACGCTGCCGATGTTCCACTGCAACGGCTGGTGCTTTCCCTGGACCATCGCCGCCAATGCCGGGATCAGCGTCTGCCTGCGCGCGGTGCGTGCCGACGACATCTTCCGCCTGATCCGGGACGAGCGGGTGACGCATTTCTGCGGCGCCCCCATCGTGCTGAACATGCTGGTCAACGCCGCCGCCGAGTTCAAGGATTTCTCGCACCCGGTCAAGGTGATGACCGCCGGCGCCCCGCCCCCCGCCACCGTCATCGCCAATATGGAGGCGATGGGCGTCGAGGTGACGCAGGTCTATGGCCTGACCGAGACCTATGGCCCCTCGGTCGTCAGCGCCTGGCAGGCGAAATGGGACGATCTGGATCCCGATCAGCGCGCCCGGCTGAAGGCGCGGCAGGGGGTGCCGAATACTGCGCTGGAAGGGCTGATGGTCGCCGACCCCGAGACGCTGGAACCGGTCGCGCCGGACGGCAAGTCGATGGGCGAGATCTTCATGCGCGGCAACAACGTCATGCGCGGCTATCTGAAGAACCCCACAGCCACCGCCAAGGCGTTCCGCGGCGGCTGGTTCGCTTCGGGCGATCTGGGGGTGGTCCATCCGGACGGATATATCGAGATCAAGGACCGGCTGAAGGACATCATCATCTCGGGCGGCGAGAATATCTCTTCGGTCGAGGTCGAGGATGTGCTGTATCGTCATCCCGACGTGCTGGAAGCCGCCGTGGTCGCGCGCCCGGACGAGAAGTGGGGCGAAAGCCCCTGCGCCTTCGTCACGCTGAAGCCGGGCCGCAGCCTGACCCAGGACGATCTGATCCGCTTTTGCCGCGAGAACATGGCGGGCTTCAAGGTGCCGCGGACCTTCATCTTTGAGGAATTGCCCAAGACCTCGACCGGTAAGGTGCAGAAATACATGCTGCGCGACCGCGCCCGCAATCTGAACCGCTGACGGGGTCGCTGGCGGGGCCGGTTAGTTGCCCGCGACCAGATTGCTTGCGGGCGCGCAGTGATTGTCCGAGTCGGGATAGATGACATGGCCATCGCTCGTCAGCCGCGCCTCGGGCGTGGGCTTGGCGGGCGTGATCGTGCCCGGCCCCATCAGGTGGTCGACCGGATGCCCGCTTAGCAGCAGGTAATCGGTGATGATCCGCCGGTGACAGCGCCACCACACGGCTTCTGAACACATCAGGCTGACCCGCTGTTCGGCGCCCAGTTCCAGCAGTTCGGCGAACGCGGCGCCGAAGCTGTCGCCAAGCGCATAGTCGGCGTAATTGTGAAAGCTGCGGTTGCGCCAGGTGTCGTTCAGGCAGTCATCGACCTCGGGCTGTTTCGGCCGACGCCCGCCCAGATCCGGCATGTGGCGATAGCCGATCTGATACAGCGACAGCGCGTCGGGCAGGCTGTCGGTGTTGAATTGCGGGTTCGTGCGCGAGCGCGGAAAGGACCGCACATCGACCAGCAGCCGCACCCCGGCCTCGGTCAGCATGGCGATGAACTCGTCCAGACTGCGGTTGGAATGGCCGATGGTGGTGAACGCCGCGACCATCAGTCGATCTTCGTCAGCGCAGTTTCCTTGTGGGCTGCGATATGGTCGGTCTTGTCGCTTTTGATCTCGTATTGCGGGTCATCCCTGGACGCGCGGTGGGTGTGACCCTTGTAATCGAAATCGCTGTGATGGACCTTGATGATCCTGCCCGAGACGCGACCGGCCTCGGAATTCCAGCTGACATGGTCGCCGACCGAGAATTTGGACATGTCGCCTCCGGCTTGCTGTGGGGTGTCTGCAGGGAACGCGAGGGGTGGTGCCTTCGTTCCAGCCGGGACGCCCTGGGCCCCGTCAGCTTGCGGCGCAGAGCGAGCAGATGCGCCGCACCGCCAGCTCATACCCCTCGACCCCCATCCCGGCCAGCACCCCATCGGCCCGCAGCGAGACGTAAGAGTGGTGGCGGAACGCCTCGCGCTTGTGGATGTTCGAGATGTGGCACTCGATCACCGGCCCCTCGAAGGTGTTCAGCGCATCGAGGATGGCGATGGAGGTATGGGTAAAGGCGCCGGGGTTGATGACGATGCCGCAGGCGGATGCCCGCGCCTCGTGGATGCTGTCGATGATCGCGCCCTCGTGGTTCGACTGGAACAGCCGGAGCTGAAACCCCTGCTGGGCGGCAATGGCGGCGCAGGCGCGTTCGACATCGGCCAGCGTGGTGTGGCCATAGATCTCTGGCTCTCGCTGCCCCAGCAGGTTCAGGTTCGGCCCGTTCAGGATGTAGATCGTCTTCGACATGGGTCGGCCCTTTCGCCAGCGACTGCCCCGCGCCACCGAGTGTTACAGGCCCCGGCCCGGTCAGGGCAAGCGGGTTAGGGGACCTCTGACTGCTGGCGCCGGGATGGTGGCTACGCCGGCACCACCAGATCCCGGCCGCTGACCTGTTTGACCGCCAGCCCGGTGCCGAACAGATCGGTCAGCAGAGGACCGGTCGCGCATTCGTCCTACTCCGCCGGATACCCCGTCATCTCCAGATAGCCCTTGCCCGCGACCGATCCGCTGACCGTCACCGGCCCCTCCCAATAGGGGACCGAGGTGGTCATGTAGCTGCGCGGGTTGATCGCCGTGACCGTCACATCCACCCCTTGATCCGGCACCCCGATCCGCCACGACACCGGCGGCGCGCCCGCATCCGGGGTCATCAACAGCGTCTCTCCGTCCAGCGGGATCACCGCGCCGGTGGGCTCGATCAGGCTGCCGAAGACAAAGGGCGTCTCGCCGCGCACGCGGGCCGCCATCAGCTTGCGGCCGTCGTCCAGATGCAGCGCGAACCAGTCCCAGCCGCTCTGGCTGCGGTCGAGCGGTTGCGAGGACCACTCGCGGTCCAGCCACGCCTGCCCGGTCACCTCGACCGCCCCCTGCGGCAGCGCCAGATGGCCAGTGACGCGGTAAAAGGGCTGGCTGTAATAGCGGCTCGCCTGCCCGCCCGGACCCTTGACCGAGTAGCCGTTCTGCCCGTGCAGGACCAGCGGGCCGTCCGCCGTCGCGGTCAGATCATAGGCGAAATCGGGGCCGCGCGCGGTCAGGGTCAAATCGCCGATGCCGTCGGAGTCGGGCATGGCCTGCATCGACCATTCGTCGATCCAGGCGCGAAAGGGCTGGGCTGTGACGCCGGCCTGTCCGATCCCGCCGCGGGCAAAGCGTTCCGCGACGTGATGCGCGTCGGGCGTCGTCAGCGCGGCATGGGCCATCCAGACCTGCGGGCTGGCCCAGCCCTCGCTTGCCCCCTGCGGCGACAGGGCCGAGCGGAACAGCGTCCATTGCACCCCGTAATCGCGCCCGTCGCTGCCCTGCAGGTTCGCGGTCAGATACCACCACTCGATCCGGAAATCCTCATGCGGGCCGTGGTCGCGGGGGAAAATCGGCGCACGGGCGGGGTCGGGGATGGCGAAACCGCTCGATTCGGCGCCCAGCCCGGCAAAGCCGCGCTCTTGCGCGGCGGCGGGCAGGGCGGCGAGGCACAGGGCGAGCAGCCAGCTAGCGTTCATCGGCGAAAACCCTCAGCAATTGCGCGGGCGTGATCCGGGCCAGCCGCAGCGCGGGCAGGGCCCCGGCGGCCAGCGCAGTCACCAGCGCCGCCAGCCCCATGTTCAGGATCAGCCCCGGCGCCAGCTGCATGGGCAGCCGCCAGCCAAAGGCTGCGACATTGACCACCGCGAGCAGCATCCAGGCCAGCGCCAGCCCCACCGGCACCGCATAGGCCGCGGTCAGCGCCGCCAGCACCAGCGTCCGCGCCAGCTCCAGCCGGGCCAGCCGCGCCCGCGTCAGCCCGGCCGCCCAGACCGGCGCCAGTTGCGGCAGCCGCATCGAGGCGAGGGTCAGCAGCCCGGTCAGCAGCGCGATCCCCGCCACCCCCAGCGTAAGCACGTTCAGCGCTGCGGTGACGGCGAAGGTGCGCTCGAAAATCTGCAGCGACACGGCCTTGGCGCGGGCCTGATCGGTCACCGCGCCGCTGGGCAGATCGAACTGCGCCCGCAGCGCCTGGGCCAGCGGCTGCGCACGCTCGGGCGCGACGCGCACCGCCTGGTTCAGCCGCGGCGCGTCGGGGAAGCGTTGCAGGAAATCGTCGAGCCCGATGATCGCCTGCGGGTTCGGGTTGCCGTAATCGGAATAGACGCCCACCACCGGCAGCGCGCCCTGTGGCAGGTCCAGTTGCTGATCCAACGCCAGCTTTTCGCGCCGCGCCAGTTGCTCGTTGATCAGGACGCCCGTCCCCGCCGCCACCCGGTCCCAGACATCGTCCTGCGCCGACAGCAGCGGCCAATGCTCGCGATAGGTGGCGTGGTCGGCCACGCCGAAGATGCGGCCGGGCTGGCCGCGCAGGGGGGCATCGACGCTCCAGATCGGCAGGACGGCATCGGCGCGGGGGGCGAGCCAGTCGCGGATCGCGGCGGCCTCGGGGTCCGAGCGGGCGTTGACGTAAAGCTCGGCCACCAGCCGTTGATCGAGCCACCCGGTGAAGGTGCCGCGAAAGCTGCTGACCATGGTGCCGACGCCGATATTGGTCGCCAGCGCCAGCATCAGCGCCATCAGCGCCAGCGACAGCCCGCCCAGCTGCTGCCGCGTATCGGCCACGAACCACTGCGTCAGCACCCCCCGCGCCAGCCGTGCCGAGGCGCGCAGCATCGCGTCCAGCAGCACCGGCAGCAGCAGGGCGGCGGCCAGCAGACCGCAGGCGAGCGCCACAAAGCCGCCGACCAGCCCGCCCGCCAGCAGGGCCAGCGGCAGCGCGGCCAGCAACAGCAGCGCCGCGCCCGCCTGCCAGCGCAGCCCGCGCGCGGCGGCCAGCGCCCAAGGGGCCGACTGCCCCGCCGCCAGCAGCGGCATCTGCGCCGTCTGCGCCAGCCCGCGCAGCCCCGCCACCGCCGTCCCGGCCAGCGCCATGCCCAGCCCCGACAGCACCCAGACCGGCCGCAGCGCCAGGCTGCCGGCGACATCGGCGCCATAGAGGCCCGACAGCGTCGCCGCCACGTCCGGCATCAGCGCCGCCGCCATCGCCCAGCCCAGCACGATCCCCGCCGCCCCGGCGACGAGGGCGAGGATCACCAGCTCTGCCGCCATCACCGCCAGCACCTGCGACCGCGCCGCGCCCAGTGCGCGCAAGGTGCGGACCGTGCCGCGCCGCTGCTCGAAGGCGAGGCCGACGGCCGATTGCGTGATGAACAGCCCGACGATGAAGGACAGCAGCGCGAAGGCGGTCAGGTTGAGGTGAAAGCTCGCGGTCAGCGCGGCGGGATCGGCGCGCTCGCCGGCGGCGCGGCGGACCAGATGTGGGAGGGTTTGCGTGGCGGCGAGCAGCCCGTCGGGCTGGTTGGGCAGAATGGTCAGCGCGGTCAGCCTGTCGCCCAGCCCCAGCAATTCCTGCGCAATGCCGACATCGACGATCAGAGTGCCGGGCGGCACGCCCTCGCGCACCGCGACCTGTACCCCGTTCAGCGCCTGCCCCGCCAGACGCGCGGCGGTGGCGCTGTCGGCATAGCCCAGCCCCGGCGGGGCGACGAAGGCGAGCAGATCGCCCGGCGCGATGGCCCCGGCCGGGCCGCCGGTCCCCGCCGCTTGACGGGTGACGGGTTCGATGCCCAGAACCGAGACGCGCCCGGTATTGTCCGTCAATTGCCCCTCGATCACCGGCGAGACGAGCCAGCCGGCCCGCCGCAGCGCCACGAAATCGCCGGTGGTCAGGCGTTGCCCCGGCGCGGCCTCGAACCGGTCGAGCGCGCTGTCGTCCAGTTGCGCGGCGGCGGCGGCATAGCTGGCGCGGGCCTCGGCGTTGATCGCCTGCACGCCCGACCACAGCGCCGTGGCCAGCATGATCCCGGCCAGCAGCATCGCCAGTTGCAGCGGATGGCGCCGCCAATGCGACATCAGCGCACCCGCGATCAGCGCCGCGCGCCTCACGCCAGACGCCCGGCGCTCAGGTGGACGCGGCGGTCGCAGAGCGCGGCGAGGCGCTGCGAATGGGTGACCAGCACCAGCGAGGTGCCCTGCTGGCGGACCAGCGCCAGCATCAGCGCCGCCACCGCGTCGCCCGTCGCCTCGTCCAGGTTGCCGGTCGGCTCATCGGCCAGCACCAGCGGCGGCTGGCCGCCCAACGCGCGGCCGATGGCGACACGCTGCTGCTGGCCGCCGGACAACTGCTCGGGGTAGCGGTCGAGAAGGGCAGAGAGACCCAGCGCCTCGGCCAGTTCGGCCTGCCGCGCCGGGTCGTGGCGATCCGCCAGCCGCGCCTGAAAACTCAGGTTCGCGGCGACGGTCAGCGAGGGGATCAGGTTGAACTGCTGAAAGATCATGCCCACTTGGTCGCGCCGCAACGCCGCCCGCGTGCGATCATCGGCGCGGGCATCGCCCCGGGCGATGTCCTGCCCCAGCACGGTCAACTGCCCCGAATCGGGCAGATCCAGCCCCGCGATCAGATGCAGCAGCGTGCTTTTGCCGCTGCCGGATTCGCCGGTGACGGCAAGGCTTTCGCCGCGCCGCAGCGTCAGGTCGACGCCGTTCAGCACCGCCACCTGACCGCCTGCGGTCTGAAAGGATTTCACCAGATCCCTTGCCAGGACAACGTGATCCGCCGGAATAGTCATGCGTCTGGGGTCATCCTTTTGCGGTGTCGCCCGATCATGGCGAAACATGAGGGGGCGAGGAAGCGGATTCGGGCGGGCCAGATGCCCTGTCGGTCTGACGACCACCGCCCTGCGCCATGAAAAAAGCGGGCTGCAACGCCCGCTTTATCTGTCCTGTCAAAGTCGGCCCGCTTAGGCGGCGGCCTGTTCCTTCTTGGACTTCAGATAGTCGAGCACGTTTTCCGGGCTCGATTCGCCATAGGGGTCTTCGTCGTGGTTGTCGCAGATGCCCGGCTCTTCGAACCACGCCTCGACCTCGCCATCGTTGATGATGGCCGCATAGCGCCACGAGCGCATGCCGAAGCCCAGATTGTCCTTGGCCACCAGCATCCCGACGCGGCGGGTGAACTCGCCCGAGCCGTCGGGGATGACGCTGACATTCTGCAGATCCTGCGCCTTGGCCCACTGGTTCATCACGAAGCTGTCATTGACCGACAGGCAATAGATCGCGTCGATTCCCTGCTCGCGGAACGCCTCGGCGTTCTTTTCGAAACCGGGCAGCTGATAGGTCGAGCAGGTGGGCGTGAAAGCACCGGGCAGCGAGAACAGGATGACGCGCTTGCCCTTGAACAGATCGTCGGTCGTCACATCCTGCCAGCGGAACGGGTTCGGACCGTCGATGGAATCGTCGCGGACGCGCGTGCGAAAGGTAACGTTCGGAAGGGCCACACCAGGCTTCATGTCAAAAATCCTATGTCGGGTAAAAGATCGGCGACAGTGAAATAGTCAACAATCACGGGGGTTGCAACCCCCCAGGCGGCGGGCCGGGTGACGCAGGCGGGTCGGGTGGCGCGGCGGCCACAGGGCGGGCGGGGCCGCTCAGACCCGCCACGCCTCTTCGATCTCGGCGCGCGAGGCGACCTCGATCTGGTGCGACAGCCGGCCCCGATACAGCGTCATCGCCGCGTCATGGCCGCTATCGGCCGACGACGACACCCCGTCGCTGACCACCACCACCCGATAGCCGCGATCCACGGCGCCGAAGACGGTGGACATGACGCAGACATCGGTCTCGCCCCCCGTCACGATCAGGGTCGAGATCCCGCCCTGTTGCAGCATCTGGTGCAGCCGGCCATCGACCCAGGGCGAATAGATCATGCGGTCGAACTGGCGGGCGGGCGGGACCAACGCGCGCAGCGGTGCGCGCAGCTCCAGCATGGCGGGGTCGAGGGTCTCGCGCAGCATTTGCGGCCAGTGTTCGTAATAGCGCCGCCATGTGCCGACCGTCTCATCAAGGGTCCGGGGCGGGATGAAGCGGGTGAAGATGGTGCGCTCGACATGGGCGGCGGCGAGTTCGGCGGCAACGGGCAGCGTCTCCTCCATCCACGGCACGGCCCAGGGCGAGGCGGGGCCGAACAGCTCTTGAATATCGACGCAGAGATGCACGGCTTCCTCTCCCAACGCGCCGTGCCGCAGGCCTTCGATCATCTGAACCTCGCTGATCTTTTGCCGCTGGAAAACCTGTTCGCGGGCGATTTGTTCCGCAGGATCAGCCGTTCTCGCGCGCCTCTTGCAGCCGTCTGGACAGCTTGCGCGCGATCCGGCGGCGGCCAAAGAACGACCGGATCTGCGTCGCGTGCAGCTTGCGCGGCAGCAAAAGCAGATGTTCCCCGGACGGGCGCACCGAAAACGCCATGCGCGCCGCGACGATGCCGGTTTTCGCCGCGGTCGTGGCGGCGACGGTCAGGCGGATCTGCTTGATCTCGTCATGCCGGATGTCCCTGATCCCATGCGCGCGCATCCGCTGCAAAAGCTCGTCCACGCTGCCGATATCGACCCATTCGCCGCTGCCCAGCGGCCCTTGCAGGCTGGCGTTCGAGGGCGAGGACAGCCGGTCGCGCGCCACCTCGGTCCGGTCGGTGACGGCGACTTCGCAGCCGCCCGAGCCGGTGTCGACGGTCATCAGGATTTCCAGGATATAGATGCTTTCCGCGCCCAGATTGCTGACGAAGATGCGTGGATCGACGTTCTGGTTGCCGGCGCCGTGGATCAGAATGACGCTGCGCCGCTCGCGCCGAAAGCCCGAGACGAGGATCTGCAGATAGACGATCCAGACCAGCGCGGTGACAATGCCCGTCGCCGCCTGAACCGAGGCGCTGTTCTCAGCCAGCCAAGCCCACATGACCCCTCTGCGCCGCGGCGATCAGAAGATCACGAAGGACAGCAGCGCCAGCACGACCACGGCGATGGCGGCCCAGGCGACCCAGCGCATGACGCTGCTGGCGGGCGGGCCGCCGGATTCGGGGTGGCCTGGGATCGGGGTCACGTCAGGCGCGGTGGGCCGGGTGCCGGCGGTGCGGATCTCGGCCGGGCGCGGCGGGTTGCCACCGGCCTCGGCATCGGTGCCCAGGGGCGCGGCGGCGGGGTCGGGATAGGCCACCTTGTCGCCGGTCTTGCCGCGGTCGATATCCTTGCGCAGCTCGCTGGTGGTGACGGGCGGGTCCGGTCTTTCATTGCTCATGGCTGACCTCATCGGGTTGGGGCGACGGGGGCCGCCCGGGTGTATGGCATGCAAGCCGAACCGATGGGGCTGGGTTTTGTTCCGCCCTGTGCCGGGGCGGGGCGGAACAAAAGCCGCCCGCCACGGGTTCGCCCAAGCCACGTCTTCCCCCGCCACCCTGCGAAAGGGACCAGCCATGCCCCCCGTCGGGTCGCCATGATCGAGCTGTGGGAGTTCATCCTGCGCGTCGCCGTCGCGGCGGCCTGCGCGCTGCTGATCGGCATGGACCGCAGCCTGAAGGACAAGCCGCTGGGGGCGCAGGCCTATATCATCGTTGCCACCGGCTCGGCCGCGCTGATCGTGATGACGCTGAACTTCTCGCTCAGCGCGGTTGCCAATGACGGCAGCCTGCAGATGGACCCGATCCGGCTGATCTCGGGGATCGTCGGCGGCATCGGCTTTCTGGGCGGCGGGGCGATCATCAAGAACCAGGATGACGGGCATCTGCGCGGGGCGGCCAGCGGGGCGGCGATCTGGGGCGCGGGCGCCATCGGGATTGCCTGCGGGCTGGGCTATCTGGCCGAGGCGGTGATCATCGCGGTGATCGTGTTCTTTGTGCTGGGCTTGCCGGGGTGGTTCCGCAAAAGCGGTCTCGCGCCGGGTGAGGGGTCGGACGGAGACGAGTAGGGGCGTTAAGCCTTGGTTAACCGCCTGTCCAAACGAAGGGGGCGCGGCCCTCCGCGATCTGCTATCAAGCGAATCGCCCTTGGGGTGAGTGGTTGGACGGCGTGGACTACCCGGAAGCGAGGGGCGGGCGCGTCCAGCCTTGGAATGGAATAGGGCCGCGCGAAACGCGTGGCTGGGGGAGAGAGATCGATGCGGAAACTTCTTGTTGCGGCGCTGATGCTGCTGGCCGGTCCGGCGCTGGCAGAGATCGACGGCCATGGCCCGGATGCGTGGCGTGTGCAGGGTGTGGCCGGAAACGATGTGCTGAACATGCGGATGGGGCCGGGCACGAATTATCCGGTGATCGACCGGCTGGCGCCGAATGCCGGCGGGTTGCAGCTTGTGACCTGCGTGCCGCTGCTGATCGAACCCTATAACAGCGCCCTGACCGAGGCGCAGCGGGCGGCCCTGCCGCAGCGCTGGTGCCTGATGCGCAGCGCGGACCTGACCCGTGCGGGCTGGGTCGCGCAGCGCTTCATCACCCCCGACCAGGGCGGCACCGCTGCGGCCCCCGCGCCGGCTGCGGGTGGCACGCGCGCCGCGCAGACCGCCGCCGCCAGTCCGCGCCCGGCCAGTGCCAGTGCCGATCCCGCCAGCGATCCAATGATCGCGCAGGCCCGCGATCTGGTCCGCGAGGTTTATGACAAGGAACTGCACTCGCCTGACAGCCCGCTCGACCCGGCCCATGCGGGCCATTACTTCACCACCGACATCGTCAGGCTGATCGAATCCAATGGGGTCGAGGCGCATCCGCTGTTCAACGCGCAGGATTTTGACGTCACCGTGTCCGAACCGCAGCCCGACCCGGACACGCCGATGCTGCGCGGCACGATCTTCATCAATGTCGATTTCACCAATTTCGGCCGCCCGCAACGCGCGGTGTTCTCGCTGCGCGCCGATCCCGAGCGGCCGGGCGCACCGCTGCGGATCTTCAACATCGACCACGGCGACTGGTCGTTTCCCTAGCGCCTGACGGCTGCGGGCGCGGTCAGCCCCGGCAGGCTCTGAGCGGCGAGCAACAGAACCCAGCTCGTCAGCACAAAGGGCAGGGTCATGGCCGGCAGGCCAAAGGTGCCCATCGTCGCCGCGGCCGCCGCCGCGACAAAGGGCGTCACCGCCGCGCCGAAGATCGCATAGATCGTCGCGCGCGGCCCCGGCGGCAGAAAGACCGCGCCCAGCGCGATCGCGGTCAGCACACTGTTGAAGCCGAAAGCCCCGGCCCGCATCGACACCTCGGACGCGCCCATCGCCCAGGCGATTAGCAGCCCGGTCAGCGTCCCCGCCACGGCCATGACGAAGGCCCGGCGCGAGGCGATCAGCAGCCCGGCGCCAAAGATCGCGCTGCTGACCATGTGGCCCTGGAAGAACACCTGCCCGATCCCCTCCAACGCGCCTTGGCCAAGGCTCGCGGCGGTGACGACGCCCTGCGGTCCGGCCTTGACCGGCAGCCCGGCGGTGGGCAGCAGGCCCGAGGCCTCGATCCGGCCAAAGCGTGCCGTCGCCATGAAAAAGGACAGCGCCACCAGCACGAAGGGCGCGGTCAGCACCGGCAGGTCCCAGCCCCGGAATAGCGTCATCATCGCCGCCATCAGCACCGTCGCGCAGGACGCGGCGAGGATCACGCAAAGCCATGTCAGCGGGTTCGGCGCCAGGAAATACAGCAGCGCGATGCCGACCAGCGCGCCGTTGAAGCCAAACAGCCCCGCCCGCACCATCTGCCGATCCGCGCCCAGCAGCAGCGCCGCCAGTGTCGAGGTCACTGTCCCGGCCAGCGCCGCCGCCGCGAACAGCGGCGAGTTCACCGCGATGCCCAGCAGAAACAGCAGCCCGGCATAGCTGTTGTTCTGGAACATCACCTGCCCCATGCCGCGCAGCACGCTGTCCGCGAGCATCGCCACGCCGCCGAGCCAGCCTGTCCCCTGACCCGCCAGCCCGCTTGGCGACAGATGCAGCCCCGTCGCCGGTGCCCCGGACGCGGAGGGTAAGCCAAACCTGCCGATGATGTTCATGCCGCGCCTTCGCCAGATCCCGATGCGCCCATTAAGGCCGAACCCCGCCTTCAGGCAATGGGCCGCGCAGCACGCCGCTTCAAAGGAAAACGCGCCACGCGGGCGCCTCTCCGGTCGGTCAGATGATGCTGCGGCCCTGCCTGCGGGCCTTGCGCCACTCGCCCCAGAACGCCCGGACCAGGACGAACAGGACAACGGCGACGATGGCCGGGAAGGCCAGAACATAGAAGGTGAGGAAGGATGGTGTCATGATGTCTCCTTTCAGGCGACCGCTTCGGTGTCGTCGAAACTGCCGGTCTTGCGGCTGATGCGGCGGAAGTCGAACCGCTCTTCGCTGCGCCAGGACAGCGCCACGCACAGGATCATGCTGATTGCATAGGCCAGCAGCGAGGCGGTCAGCACCGGGTATTGGTGCAGGAACCCGATGCCGAATGGCATGGCGACAGCGGCCGCCACCACGCCCGCGCCGACACCGGCCCGCACGCCCAGAAAGCCGAAGATCATCAGCCCCGCGATCACGCCCACGCCGATCACGGACAGGATGTCGGTGACGACCGCGATGCCCCCTTCCAGCGGGATCAGCCCGAAGCGGACCGGGAAGAACGCGATCAGCGCCCCCAGAACCGAGACGGTAAAGGCGGTGTTGGTGACCTTGTTCCAATAGAAACTCGCGATCACCGGGAAGACCAGCGCCCCCCAGATCGCACCCACCAGCACCAGCAGTTCCAGGATGTTGAACCGCGCGCTGGCAAAGAACAGCGCCGCCGCGGTGGCCACGATCATCGTCATCCGCCCGATCAGCAGCATCAGCCGCGGACAGGCATCGCCGGGCTTTGCGATGTTGCGGCCATAGATATCGGTCATCACGATGGACGACATCGCCGCCAGATCGGAATCCGCCGTCGAGGCCAGCGAGCCGATCACCATGATGAAGAACACGCAAAGCAGCGCCGGGCCCAGATAGGTGGCGGCCAGTTGCGGGATCAGGTTGTTGGTGTCGCCGTCAATGGGATCGACGCCCAGATACAGCGCCAGCACCCCAAGGATGCCGACCCCGATCACCGTCGCGCCATAGCCGATGGTCGCGGTGATGAAGGTCTGCTTGATCTTGTCCTCGCGCACTGCGAACAGGCGCTGCGCGATGGTCTGGTTGCCAATGGCATAGGCCAGCACCGCCGCGATATAGGGCGCACCCTGGTTGAAGAACGCGTCGGACGAGAAAAAGCTCTGCTGCGAGGGCGTCAGGTTGACCGCGCCGCCGACAAAGATCTCGGTCCCGCCGGCGGCAAAGAACACCGCCGGGACGATGACCACCACCGCGCCCAGCATGGCGCAGACCTGGATGAAGTCGGTCAGGATCGAGGCCCGGACACCGGACCACAGCGTATACAGCAGCACCCCCAACGCGATCATCAGGATGCCCGCGCTGAAGGACAGCGGCGACAGCATCGCGATCAGCGCACCGCCGGCGATGAAGTTCGAGGTCAGGCTGAGCACGCTGCCCAGCAGATTGGACCCTGCAAGAATCAGCTGGCTCGACCGGCCGTGACGGGCATGCAGGATTTCAGCCAGCGTATGCGCCTCCGGGGCAAGGCTGCGGATACGACGGCCGAAGGGGTAAATGAACAGGATCATCAGCGCGCCCCACAATCCGTAATGGATCGGGCCCGAGATCCCGTAGGTATAGCCAGAGGTCGCCGAGGCATAAAGCGACGAGGCCCAGATCCAGGTCGCCGTCATCGACGCGGCCGAGATGCCATAGCCGACCTGATTGCCGGCGGTCATGTACTTGTCTGCGTTCTCGCGTTTTCGTCCGATGGACAGCGACAACAGGAAGGTTCCGCCGAAGAACAGAAACATCAGCGAAAGCACGAGCGGTGTTCCGAGGGGATGGAGTTGCATTGCACCTATCATCATTGTTGACACAACGCGGCCCAGGGCGCCTGCCGGGTGAACGGCAGCCGCTGCAAAGCATGCCGCGGGCCGCGGCCTGATCAGAATCGGCGTCGTTCCTGCCGAAAATCGCGCGCCAGAACGGCAGCGCGGGCGCATGCAATGGCACACGCAGGCCCCGTTCTCAGCCGGAACGAAGCGAGGTGGAACCTAACGGTTTCTTGATGGGATGCAACCCGTGCCCCGAAATGGGGGCTTTTCGGTGCGGTTCGGGGGCCGCTGATTTCAGCATGAACGGCAGCTGCTGGTGGGCGAGAGGCAGTCTGGATCGGCGCGAGACGGCAGCGGCGGCCGCGCCTGCGGGTGCGGTCAGGCAAGGCACGCTGGCGCTGACTGAATACGCGACGGCCGGGCCTGCGTTGGCCCGCCCGTCGAATCAACATTCTGGCGTTACGACACCAGAACCCGCTCATTGGCGGCGTGACGCTCGGCCAGCTTGCGGGCCAGCCGGCCGCGCGGCAGGTGACGCGCGGGCTCGGGTGCGGAAGCGATCAGTTCCGGGAAAAGCTGCCGGATTTCCGCGCGGGCGGCGTCGGGTATCCCCTTCAGCGCCTCGGGGCCGAGATAGAGCGACTCGGTCTCGGCGCCGTTCGAGCGGACGATGGCGTGTCCGTCCAGCAGGAAGTGGATATACTCGACCTGCGCCATGTCGCGGGCGACGGTGATGCCCGGCAGGCCGACCAGATGCTTGGCCCCGACCAGAACCTCATCCGCGCCGAACATGCGCCCGGCGATGGCCGAACGGATCAGGATGCGATGCTGCGGCGAGACGACCAGATCGCGTTCCGGCGTCCCGTTCCCAAGCGCTCCCGCTGCGATACGGATCGGCCGCAGATTGGGCGAGACGTCGAGCGCCGCCGCATTCAGCCTGCGCGAGCCGATCCAGCTGATCGGCTGATAGCCCCTGTCCCGCGTCCAGACCCGATCACCCGCCACCAGATCCTCGACGGCGACCTCGCCCTGATCGGTGGCGATCATCGTGCCGGGGGTGAAGCACGGCGCGATCTCGACGTCCTTGATCTCGGGGTTGAAGCCGACTTTCGCCATTGTGGTTCGGTAATCCAATGGCGTGACGTTCTTTACCGTTATCCCGTAAACCACCGTGATGTCGTCCCACTCGTCAACGGTGTCGTTGGAGGGGCGGATAAAGACATCGCCATTCGTCGCCTGCTTCAGAACACCGGACTTGGTCACGGTGATCCGGTTTCCGTCTGCGTCCTCGGTTTCGATGTCGAAATCCGCGCTGGTGAAGGCGGCGATCTTCGCATTGCCTGTCACGCCGCCGCCCGGCTGTTCATAGGAAAAACGGGTGGTGCCTGTCTGATAGGTGGTATTCCAACGGCCATTCGTCGGCCCGCTCACATCGACCGCCTGCAGCCCCGTGTTCCCAGAGGCAGTCCAGCCGTTCGCGGCGCTTGCCTGCCCATACGAGATGTTGCTGTTGGGAGATGGGTTCAACTGCGGCTTGTTGCCGATCCAGAGCCATGTCACCGTGGTCATGATTACACATCCTTTTAAAATCGGGTGCCGATGCCCGCGCGCAATTCCGGTTCTCGGAGAAAGAGAAGAGGTTCTGCGTCATCAGCTGGCCCAAAGTCCGGGCGCTGCACCGCAAATCTGCAAACACCGCGATCACCCGCGGTCACTCGGGCAGCAAGGCCCCGGTTACAACCCATGCCGGTGCATCCTGCCCCGACAGCGACAGCCCGCCGAGGGTCGGGCATGTGCCGACAAAGGCACCCGACACCAGCGAAGGACGGCTGATGGGGACAGTCTAGGACAGCATCGGGCAGGGGTCCAGCCCCGCGCCCCAAGAGTGACGATAGGTCGCCCGGCGCGCCTTACTCGACCGTCACCGATTTCGCGAGGTTGCGGGGTTGGTCGACGTCGGTGCCTTTGGCGACGGCGGTGTAATAGGCGAGGTATTGCATCGGGACCGCGTAGACGATCGGCTGGAAGACGCCGCCGCCCTCGGGCATGGTCAGGCCGGCGCGGATGCCGTGGCCGGCCTCGGCCAGACCGGCTGCGTCCGAGATCAGCAGCACCTGGCCGTGGCGCGCCATCACCTCTTGCATGTTCGAGACGGTCTTTTCGAACAGCGCGTCGCGCGGCGCGACGACCACCACCGGCATGTTCTGGTCGATCAGCGCGATGGGCCCGTGCTTCAACTCGCCCGAGGCATAGCCCTCGGCGTGGATATAGCTGAGTTCCTTCAGCTTCAGCGCGCCCTCGAGCGCGACGGGATACAGCGCCCCGCGCCCCAGAAACAGCACGTCGCTGGCGTCGGACAGCCAGCCGGCCAGCGCCTCGCACTCGTCGGCGGTGGCCAGCGCTTGGTTAACGAGCGCCGGGACGCGGCGCAGATCGGCCAGATGCGCGGCCAGTTCGGCGTCGCTCAGGCAGCCGCGATCATGCCCGGCCTTCAGCGCCAGCACGGCCAGCACCGCAAGCTGGCAGGTGAACGCCTTGCTCGACGCCACGCAGACCTCGACCCCGGCCAGCGTCGGCAGGGCCAGATCGGTGTCGCGTGCGATGGCCGAGGTGCCCACATTCACCACCCCCAGCGTCCGCGCCACCTTGCCGCGCGCGTAATGCAGGGCGGCCAGCGTGTCGGCGGTCTCGCCCGACTGGCTGACGAAGATCCCCCAGCTTTCGGGCGACAGCGGCGGCTCGCGATAGCGGAACTCTGACGCCACATCCAGATCGCAGGGCAGGCGGGCGAGCTTTTCGAACCAGTATTTCGCCACATGCGCGGCCAGATAGGCGGTCCCGCAGCCGACCAGCGTCAGCCGGTCGACCTGCGCGAAATCCAGCCCCTCGGGCAGCACGATGCGGTCGTCCTTGATATAGTGGTTCAGCACATCGCCCAGCACGGCGGGCTGCTGCGCGATCTCTTTCGCCATGAAATGCCGGTAGCCGCCCTTGTCGATGGCGGTGGCGCCGACGTCGATGCGCGCGGTCTCGCGGCTGACCGGCCGGCCGTCGGCGTCAAAGATCTCGACCCCGGCGCGGGTCAGGATGGCGTGGTCGCCATCCTCGAGATAGGTCACGCGGTCGGTGAAGGGCGCCAGCGCGATCGCGTCCGAGCCGAGGAACATCTCGCCCTGACCGTGACCGATGGCCAGCGGGCTGCCACGGCGGGCGGCGATCATCAGGTCGGGCTGGTCGTCGAACAGGAAGGCCAGCGCAAAGGCGCCTTTCAGCCGCGCCAGCGTCGCGCGCGCGGCCTCGGTCGGCGTCAGGCCCTGCGCCAGATGGCGGGCGGTCAGCATGGCGACGGTTTCGGTGTCGGTGTCGGATTCGGGCGCCAGACCCTGCGCGGCCAGTTCGTCGCGCAGCTCGCGGAAATTCTCGATGATGCCGTTATGGACCACCGCGACCGGCCCGCGCCGATGCGGGTGGGCGTTGATTTCGGTCGCCGCACCATGCGTTGCCCAACGGGTGTGGCCGATCCCGGCGCGACCGGACAGGGGGTCGCTGACCAGCCGGTCGGACAGGTTGACCAGCTTGCCCACCGCGCGGCGGCGGTCCAGCGTGCCGGCGTCGTCCACGGTGGCGATGCCGGCGCTGTCATAGCCGCGATATTCCAGCCGCTTCAGCGCCTCGACCAGCTGCGGTGCGACCTGATTGTTGCCGAGGATTCCGATGATGCCGCACATGTGGTCTAGCCTTTCGTTGGGATTACGCCTGCCGCGCCTTGCGGTCGCGCAGCGACTGCATCAGGCGGCGGGCGAGGCCGGGCTTGTTGACCTGCCTTGCGCGGCCCAGCGCCATGGCGCCATCGGGCACGTCCTGCGTGATGACCGAGCCAGAGCCGGTCATCGCCTCGTCGCCCACGCTGACCGGCGCGACCAGCATCGTGTCCGAGCCGATGAACACGTCGCGCCCGATGCGGGTCCGGTGCTTCATCACACCGTCATAATTGCAGGTGACGGTGCCCGCGCCGATATTGCTGCGCGCGCCCAGATCGGCATCGCCGATATAGCTGAGATGCCCGACCTTGACGCCCTGATCCAGCACCGCGTTCTTGATCTCGACGAAATTGCCGACATGGGCGCTTTGCCCCAGCTCTGCCCCCGGACGCAGCCGGGCAAAGGGGCCGACACTGGCCCCGGTCGCGATGTGGCAGCCTTCGAGGTGGCAAAAGCCCAGGATCTCGGCCCCGCCTTCGACGGTGACGCCGGGGCCGAAGATGACGTTCGGGCCGATGATCGCGTCGCGGCCGATCCGGGTGTCGAGGGACAGGAACACCGTCTCGGGCGCGGTCAGGGTGACGCCCTGGGCCAGAACCTCGGCCCGGCGGCGGGATTGGAAGATCGCCTCGGCGGTGGCGAGTTCGGCGCGCGAGTTGACGCCGAGCGTCTCGGCCTCGTCGCAGACCACGACGGCGGCGCGGTGCCCGGCGTCGCGCGCCAGCGCCACGAGGTCGGTCAGGTAGTATTCGCCCGAGGCGTTGTCATTGCCAAGCTGCCCGATCAGCCCGCGCAGCAGGTCTGCGTCGATGGCCATGACGCCGGAATTGCACAGGCTGATGGCGCGGGTGGCGGCGTCGGCGTCCTTGAACTCGGTGATGCGCAGCAGATCGCCCGCCTGATCCGTGACCAGCCGGCCATAGCGCCCGGCGACGGCGGCGTGAAAGCCCAGCACGACCACCGGCGCCTCATCCGCGACCATGCGGGTCAGCGTCTCGGGCGCGATAAAGGGGGTGTCGCCGTACAGCACGATCACCCGGCCGCTGAAGCCGTCAAGCTGCGGCAGCGCCTGCGCCACCGCGTGACCGGTGCCCAACTGTTCGGTCTGCAGCGCGATCAGCGCGTCCGGGTCCAGCCGCCCGACGGCGGTCTGGACGGCCTCGGCGCCGTGGCCGGCGACGACGATGATGCGGTCCGGCTGCAGGCTGGACGCGGCGGCAAGGGCGTGGCCAATCATCGGCACCCCGCCCAGCCGGTGCAGCACCTTGGGCAGGTCCGACAGCATTCGGCTGCCCTGTCCGGCCGCCAGAATGACCACTGCAATGTCGCGATTGTCCTGTTCTGCCACCATGCCGCCCGCTTTCGCTGTTTGCCGTTTTGTCACCGGCGGTTTACCTCTTGCGCGGCAGGGGCCGCAAGCGCCCGCTGCATCACAGCTCTTGTCGAAAGGTTACAGCATGGCGGGAACGGTTGTCTTCGATCTGGACGGCACGCTGGCCGACACGGCAGGCGATCTGATCGGCGCGGCCAATGTTGTGCTGGCCCGGCGCGGCTTGGGCGGGCTGGACCCGGTCGGCGACGCGGCAATCGCGTTTCGGGGCGGCCGGGCGATGCTGCGGGCAGGTTACGCCCGCGCCAGTGCCGGGTTCCTGATCCCGCCCGGTGCCGAGGATGAGGATTTCGGCGCGCTGCTGGATGCCTATGACGCGGGGATCGCCGTGCATACGCAGCTTTATCCCGGCGTGGCGGATGCGCTGGCGCGGCTGGCGGCGGATGGCCACCGGCTGAGCATCTGCACCAACAAGCCGCAGGCGCTGGCGGAAAAGCTGCTGGATGCGATGGGAATTCGCAATGCCTTTGCCGCGCTGGTCGGGGCCGACACGCTGCCGGTCCGCAAGCCCGATGCCGAACCCTACCGTCAGGCCGTGCTGCGCGCGGGCGGAGAGATCACGCAATCCTTCCTGCTGGGCGATACCGAGACCGACGCCCGCACCGCCGCCGCCGCAGGCGTGCGGCTGGCGCTGGTCAGCTTCGGCCCCGAAGGCGCCGACATCGCCCGGCTGTCACCCCATGCGATGCTGGATCACTTCGACGATCTGCCAGACCTTGCCCGGAACTGGCTGGGCTAGCCCCCGGCGCCGGATCGGATGACAACATCGACGGTCTCGGCCGGGCTGCCGGTCACGCCCAGGATCGCACCGATCACCGCGCAGGCGATGATCGCATAGCCGCCGTCGATCACCGACAGCAGCAGCGGGCGTTTCACATAGGTATTGTTCAGCAGCATCCACGGTGCGATGATCAGCGCCCCGATGGCCAGCCCAAGGCCCAGCCCCTCGGCGAGGGTCGCGATGCCCGCGATGCGAAAGATCATGTCGATGGCCGAGGCGATGACCAGCATCGCCGCGCCCGAGATCAGATAGGGCATGGGCGAGGATTTCCGCGGCTCGCCGATATTGCGCACCTGCACGCCCGAGACCCGCGACCACGGCCGGGCCAGCACCATGTACCACAGCGATCCGCAGACCCATGCGACCACTGCGGCCGCGATAATGACGACTAGTTGCATCCCGCCCCCGTTTCCGCCGGTGCTGTCATTCCATCCCGGCAAGCTGCATGATGATCCGCCACTCCGCCTCGGTCACCGGCTGGACCGACAGGCGCGAGTTGGTGACCAGCACCATATCCTTGAGGCGCGGATCGGCCTTGGCCTCGTCCAGCGAGACCGGACGCTTCAGCGGCTTGACCGCGCGCAGGTCGACGCATTCCCATTTCGGATCGTCGGCGGTGCTGTCGGGATGCGCCTCGGCGATGACCTCGGCGATGCCCACGCATTCCTTGCCGATGTTCGAGTGATAGAACAGGCCCAGATCGCCGATCTTCATCTCGCGCATGTTGTTGCGGGCCTGATAGCTGCGGACGCCGTCCCATTCCTCGCCCGCATCGCCCTTGGCGACCAGATCGTCAAAGCTGAACACGTCCGGTTCGGATTTGAACAGCCAGTACCGCATCAGCCGATCACCCGCTTCCACTCGTTGATCTCGACCGAGGCGAACAGCCCGGCCTTGCCATAGGGATCATCCGCCGCCCAGGCCTTGGCCGCGTCCAGATCGGCCACGTCGAGGATCGCGAGCGAGCCGGCCATGCGCCCGTCCTCGATCAGCGGGCCGCCCAGAAACAGCACGCCCGATTCCTCGGCATAGCGCAGATGGTCGGCGCGGGTCTGCATCCGCAGATCGAGGCTGTCGGGCTTGTCACGGCAGATCACGGCGAAATAGGGCATCATTCTTCCTTTAGCGGGCGGGTCATCAGGGTTTCCATGGTCTGTGCCACGCTTGCGCTTCCCTGGGCAAGGGCCGCGACGGCATTGGCGATGGGCATGGCGATGCCCTTGTCGCGGGCCAGCACGCTCGTCGCGCGCGCGGTGGCCGCGCCTTCCACGGTCACGCCGCTGTCGAAAGGCACGCCCTCGCCCAGCGATTTGCCATAGCGAAAGTTCCGCGACAGGGCAGAGGTCGAGGTCAGCACCAGATCGCCCAGCCCCGACAGCCCGGACAGGGTTTCCGGCCGCGCACCCAGCCGGGTCGCCAGCCGCACCATCTCGGCGAAGCCGCGTGTGATCACGGCCGCACGGGCGCTGTCGCCATAGCCCGCGCCGATGGCGACCCCGGCGGCAATGGCGATGACGTTCTTCAGCGCACCGCCCAGTTCCGCCCCACGCAGATCGTCGCTGCGATACAGCCGCAGGACCGGCGTCGACAGCGCGTGCTGCAAGCCCTCCAGCCCCGGCGCGGTCGAGGCGAGCGTCAGCGCCGTCGGCTGGCCGCGCGCGATATCGGCGGCAAAGCTGGGGCCGGTCAGCGCCGCGACGCGGGCCTTGGGACAGGCCCGCAGGATCAGGGTCGAGGGCGATTCGCCGGTTTCCAGATCGATCCCCTTGGCGGTGTTGATCAGCCAGCGCCCGTCCAGGTCGTCCCCGTGCAGCGCCAGAAAACCCCGCAACGCCTGCGCCGGCAGAGCGATAATCACCCGCTCGGCGCCGGTCAGCGCAGCTGCCAGATCATCGGTCAGCCGCACCGCCTCGGGCAGGGTGACACCGGGCAGCCGGGTGGTTTCGCGCGCCTCGGGCAGGCGCCGGCCCCACAGCGTCACCGGACCGGTCCCCGACAGCGCCACTGCCAGCGCGGTGCCGAACGCGCCTGCCCCCAGAATCGTGGTCATGGCTGTCCCCTGCTGACATGGATGCGGGCGACGCTCATGCCTTGGCCCCGCGCTTGCCGGCGCCCAGCATCGGCGCGGCGCTCTGGTCCAGCGGCCAGCGCGGCCGTCCCGCCAGCGTCATGTCGTCGCGGCGGCCCATGCGGAAGGCCTCGATCCCGGCCCAGGCGATCATCGCCGCATTGTCGGTGCACAGCGCCAGCGGCGGTGCGACAAAGGCAGCGCCGGCCTGATCCGCCACCCGCTGCAGCGCCTCGCGGATCGTGCTGTTCGCCGCGACCCCGCCCGCCACCGCCAGCACCGGCACCGGACTGGCGGCCAGCGCGCGGCGTGTCTTTTCGGCCAGCACATCGGCCACGGCGGCCTGAAACCCGGCGCAGAGATCGTTGCGGTCCTGCTCGTGCAGCCCGCCTTGCGCCGCCACCAGCCCGTCCCGCACCCGCAGCACGGCGGTCTTCAGCCCTGAAAATGACAGATCGCAGCCTGGCCGATCCAGCAGCGGCCGGGGCAGGTCAAAGCGTCCCGCGTTCCCATTCCGGGCTGCGGCCTGGACCGCCGGGCCGCCGGGCTGGGGCAGGCCCAGCAGCTTGGCGACCTTGTCGAACGCCTCGCCCGGCGCGTCGTCGATGGTGCCGCCAAGGCGTTGAAACTGCTCGGGTCCGGTCACATGCAGGAACTGGCAATGCCCGCCCGACACCAGCAGCATCAGATACGGAAAGCCGATCCCGTCCGTCAGGCGCGGCGTCAGCGCGTGGCCGGCCAGATGGTTGACCCCGACCAGCGGCAGCCCCGTCCCGGCCGCGATCCCCTTGGCCAGCATCACGCCCGCCATGACCCCGCCGATCAGCCCCGGCCCGGCCGTGACCGCGACCCCGTCCAGATCGGCCAGCGTCAGCCCGGCGATGGCCAGCGCCTCTTCGACACACAGGTCCAGCTTTTCGACATGGGCGCGGGCGGCGATTTCCGGCACCACGCCGCCAAAGCTTTCATGCAGCGCCACCTGACCCGCCACGACCGAGGCAAGGATCGTGGCATCGCTGCGCACGATGGCGGCGGCGGTGTCGTCGCAACTGCTCTCGATGCCAAGAAAGGTCAGGGTCATGGTTGCGGCCTTGGGCGCGATGGTATTAGCAACTCAGATAGCCCCCAGAAGCCGAGGCCGCAATGACCGCCCCGATATGCCTGCTGACCCGACCCCACGCGCAGTCCGTGGCCTTCGCCCGCGAATTGCCGGGGATCGAGATGCTGATCGCGCCCATCCTGCGGATCGAGGCGCTGCCCTTCGACCCGGCCCGGATCAGCGCCGCGCCGGGGATCGTCTTTACCTCGGCCAATGCGGTGCCGCTGGCAGGTCCCGGCAACGGCAAGCCCGCGCTGTGCGTCGGCCCCCAGACCGCCGAGGCCGCCGCCGCCGCCGGCTATCAGGTCGAGGAAGGCCCCGGCGATGCCGAGGGCATGATGCCCATGCTGCCGGGGCGCGAGGAATGGCTGCACCTGCACGGGCGCCACCGCGCGCGCGAACTGCCGGTGCAGGGGATGGCGATCTATGACCAGATCGCCCAGCCCCTGTCGCCCGAGGCCATCGCGCTGCTGAGCGGCGACCGCCCGGTGATCCTGCCGCTGTTCTCGCCCCGCAGCGCGACCCTGCTGGCGCAGGCGGCGGTGTCCGCCGCCGCGCCCATCGCCACGGTGGCGATCAGCGTGCGGGCCGATGAGTGCTATGACGGGCCGACGCAAGCCCGGCTGATCGCCGAGCGCCCCGAGGGGGTTTCCATGGCGCGCGCCATTCTGTCGCTGCGTGACCTGGCCGATTTCGCGGAACGAAGCGAAAAGCCGTGGGTTGAGGCGGCAGAGGGGCGTCGCTAGACTGCCCGATACGGCGGTCCTGTTCTTTCGCCGACTGCCAGTTTTTCAGGGGGATATGACGTGGCCACGTCCAAGGGTGCCGACACCGACAAGAACACTGCTGCCGACAAGGCCGGGACAAGCTCCTCTGGCGCTGCGCCACGCAAAACGGCGTCCGAAACGCCGGTGGTGCCGTCCGAGCCGGTCGAAGCGGGGACCGCTGGCCCTGCCGCCAAGACACCCCCCGCGCCGCCGGTCGAGTCCTCTCTGGTCGGGACGCCGGTTGCGGGGCTGGACGCGGCTGCGCCCAAGGCGGATTTGGGCCGAGCGGACAAGGTTGGTGCGGCGAAATCTGACGTGACCGATACACCTGCAACGTCGGCGAAGAAATCCTCGGTGCCCGAGGTGGCGAAGCCGTCGAAATCCGCCGCTGCGGGTGCGAAGCCGGTCAGCGGCGCCGCCGACCGGCCTGCGAGTTCCGACTCGGTCACCAAGCCGGGCAAGCCCAGCGATACGTCCGGCAGCACCACCCGCTCCGACCCACCCGCTGCGCCCCGCGCCGATCGGGCGGACCGGCGGTCTAGCTTTGGCCCCTTGGTTCTGGGTGGCGTCGTTGCCGCGGGGCTCGGTGCGGCGGCGGCGGTGTGGGTCTTGCCCGCCGCCTCGCCCTATCTGCCCTCAAGCTGGCGCCCCGCTGACACCGCCATCGACCCCGTGACGCTGACCTCTCAGGTGACCGAGGCCGCCCGTCAGACGGTTCAGGCGGAACTGCCGACCTTGCGCGATCAGGCGGCCCAAGCCGGTGCCGAGGCCGGCGAAAACGCCGCCCGGCAGGCGCTGGAAACCGCCGTGCCCGCCGAGCAGGCCGCCGCGCAGCCCGCCGGCCTGACCGAGGCCGAGGTGCAGTCCATCGTCACCGCGCAACTGCAAGCGGCACTGGCCGAGCGCGCCCCCGAGGCAGCCGCGCCCGAGACGGCTGCCAGTGAGACAGCGTCCAGTGAGACTGCTTCCACCGACGCCCCGGCGACGGAGTCTGCCGAAACAGCCAGCGCAGACACCGCCCCCGCGCAGTCCGAACAGCCCGCCGGACCCGACCTCGCGGCGCAGATCGAGGATCTGGAGGCGCGTCTGGATCAGCAGGCCGAGCGGATCGCGGCGCTGGACAGCCGCCCGACGCTGGACCCGCAGGCGGTCGAGCAGGTGCGCGGCGTCGCCGCCGATGCCGAACGCATCCGCTCGGAAATCGAAACCGCCGCCGCCGAGGCGCGCGAGCGTCTGGACAGCGTCAAGGCCGAGGCTGAAAAAGCCAGCGACCGGGCGCAGGCGGTGGCCTCGCTGGCGCTGCTGGGCGCGGTGCTGAACGGTGGCGAGGGCTCGCCGACCGAGGCCGTGGCGCAGTTGCAAGAGGCCGGCGTCACCGTGCCGGAACCTCTGGCGCAGGGCGATCTGCCGACGCTGGACCAGTTGCAGATGGGCTATGACGCGGCCGCCCGCGCCGCGCTGACCGCCTCGCTCAAGGCGGAATCGCCGCGCCGGGGGCCGGTGGGCGCGATCGGGAACTTCCTGCGCGTGCAGACCGGCGCCCGCTCGGTCGAGCCGCGCGAAGGTGACGATCCCGACGCCATCCTGTCACGCGCCGGGGCGCTGGTCGGGCAGGGGCAGGTGCAGGCCGCGCTGGATGAACTGGCCGCGCTGCCAGAGCCGGGGCAGAAGGCGATGGCCGACTGGACCGCGCAGGCGAAGGCCTGGCTGGCCGCCGAAAAGGCGCTGCAAGACGTGTCGCAATCGCTGAACTGAAGGAACAAACATGCTCGCCTCGCTTCTGAAAATCCTTCTGTTCTTCGCCATCATCCTGGCCGTGGCGCTGGGCTTGAACGCGCTGTCCGCGCAGGCCGATGGGCTGCGCATCGTCTTTGCCGGCACCGAATACACGCTGGGTCCGATCCAGACCGTGGCGGTGGTCGCGGCGCTGATGCTGGCATCATGGGCGATCATCAAGCTGCTGGGCATGATCTGGGCGTTCCTGCGCTTCGTCATGGGTGACGAAACCGCGATCAACCGCTATTTCGCCCGCTCGCGCCGCGAAAAGGGCATCGAGGCGCTGTCGCAGGGGCTGCTGGCCGTGGCCTCGGGCGAGGGGCGGCAGGCGCAGGATCAGGCCCGGCGGGCCGAGAAATATCTGGGCGATCTTTACGCGACCCGGCTGCTGGCGGCACAGGCGGCGGAAACCGCAGGCGACGATCAGCGGGCCGAGGCGGTCTACCGCGAGATGCTGGTCGATGACCGCACCCGCTTTGTCGGCGTGCGCGGGCTGATGCGCCAGCGGCTCGACCGTGGCGACACGCAATCCGCGCTGCAACTGGCGCAACAGGCCTATGCGCTCAAGCCCCGCCACGTGGGGATTCAGGACACGCTGTTGCAGCTGTCCACGCGCGAGGGCGACTGGAAGGGCGCGCGCAGCGTGCTGAAGGACAAGCGCCGTCAGGGCGAGTTGCCGCAGGATGTCCATATCCGCCGCGACGCCGTGCTGGCCCTGCAAGAGGCGCGCGACGTGCTGGCGCAGGGGAACTCGATCTCGGCGCGCGAGGCGGCGATTTCGGCCGCCAAGGCCTCGCCCGATCTGGTGCCCGCCGTGGTGCTGGCGGCGCGGACCTATGCCGATCAGAAGGACCGCCGCAATGCGGAGCGTCTACTGGAAAAGGCGTGGTCGGTGCGCCCCCATCCCGATCTGGCCGAGGCCTATGCCGCGCTTGTCCCCGACGAGACGCCGACCCAGCGTCTGCGCCGCTTCGAGGCGCTGATGAAGCGCAATCCCGACGCCGAGGAAACCCGGCTGCTGCGCGCCGAACTGCTGCTCGCGGCCGAGGATTTCCCCGCCGCCCGCCGTGCGTTGGGCGATCTGGCGGAGACCCACCCGACGACCCGTTCGCTGGCGATTATGGCCGCGATCGAGCGTGGCGAGGGCGCCGACGACACCGCCGTCCGCGCTTGGCTGGTCAAGGCGATGGGCGCCTCGCGCGGGCCGCAATGGGTCTGCGACAAATGCGAGGGCGTGATGGAGGATTGGGCGCCGGTCTGCGCCCATTGCGGCGGTTTCGACACGCTGAGCTGGCGCGAGCCGCCCCATCCGCGCAGCCCCGCCGCGACGACGGGGGCCGAACTGCTGCCGCTGCTGATCGGCAAGCGCGCACCGGGCGAACCGCCGGCCGAGGCCGGATCGGCCCCGGTCGCCATCGACCCGCCCGCACCGCAGCCGCGCCCCGCCCCGGTCCGGCCGGTCGCGCCGAATGTCGCGCCGGGCATGGTGCCGCGCGAATCGGATTTCGAGGATGAACCCTCGCGCACCATCACCGACCCGGAAATCACCATGCCGCCCGCGACGCCCCCCAAGCCTGAGACGGTGCGGGCCGAGGAGGCAAAGCCGGTGAACCGCGACGAGGCGCCCACGAAAGCGGCCCCGCCCGCAGCGCCGCCCGCGGCCGATCCGGCAAAGCCCGCCCCCGCGGCCGAGGCCCCCGCGGGCAAGAAGGTCGTGGTGAAGGCCGGACCGAAGGCTGACACCAAGGCGCCCGATGTCATCGTGCTGCCCGCCGACCCGATCCGCCCCGACGTGGAACTGCCCGAGGACCCCGACCTGCCGCCCGCCAAGCCCACGCGCCGCGCCTCGGCCCAGCTGGGCGACGGCGACATGCCGCCGCGCCCCGACGTGGAGCCGGTCGATCCCAAGGAGCGGATGCGCAAGCCATAGGCGTCTGACTGGGGGAAGGGAGACCGGATCAAACCGCTGTGCGGCGGCCATCCGTTTACACCCATAGGTGCGACCATGGTGCGGTCCCCCCGTGGTGCGGGTGCGCGCAAGCCGACTGCCCACCCCCCCCTGATCCCTTGACCGCAGGGGGTTCGGTCGGCACTAGTGGCAGGGACATTCAAGCCGCGAAGGGAACCGACATGACCAACCGCCTGAAGATCGCCGCCATGGCCTGCGCCTCTGCCCTGATCGCGGGGTCCGTGGCCGCGCAGGATGCCTGGCCCACGCAGCCGGTTCACGTCTATGTCGGCTTCCCCGCCGGCTCTTCGCCCGACCTGCTGGCGCGGATCGTGACCGAGCCGCTGGCCGAGCGTCTGGGCCAGCCGGTGGTGATCGAGAACAAGCCCGGCGCGGGCGGCGTCATCGGCATTCAGCAGATGCTCGCGGCCAAGGATGACGGGCATAATTTCGGCACCACCATCAACGGCCCGCTGACCACCTCGCCCCGGCTGGTCGCCGATCTGGGTTATGATGTCGAGGCCGACATCGCCCCTGTCACGCTGATCGCGACCTCGCCGCTGGTGCTGGCGGTGGGCAAGGACGGGCCGGACGATCTGGCCGGTTTCATCGAGGCCGCCAAGGCCGAACCCGAGGCGCTGAGCTATGGCTCGGTCGGGCAGGGGTCGGGCGCGCATCTGACGGCGGAGCTGTTCGCCGACCGCGCCGGGGTCGAGATGCTGCACATCCCCTTTACCTCTTACGCCGAGGTGACGACCGCGATCATCGGGAACGAGATCGAGTCCGGCTTCATGGCGCCCTCGGCCGCGATGGGGCATGTCGAGGCCGGCAACATGAAGATGCTGGGCGTGACCTCGGCCGAGCCCTTCGCGCAGATCCCCGACGTCCTGGTCATGGCGGGGCAGGCGGGTCTGCCCGATGATTTCCGCGCCGAGCTGTGGAACGCCTTCATCGCGCCCGCCGGCACCGATCCGGCCATTGTCGAGCGGCTGAACACCGAGATCAACGAGATCCTCGCTGACCCCGAGGTGCAGGGCAAGCTGCTGGATATGGGCTGGGTGGCCGTGGGCGGCTCGGCTGACGAGCTGGCCGCGCGGATCAAGGATGATACGCAGGTCTGGGGCGCGGTGCTGGACCGCGTCGACGCAAAGTAGGGCAGATGCAGGACAGACAGGATCTCGCGGCCGGGGCAATCCTGGCCGCGATTGGCTTGGCGGTGGCCGGATATGCGGCGCTGCATTATGACATCGGCACCCCGCGCCGCATGGGGCCGGGCTTTTTCCCGCTGGGTCTGGGGCTGGCGCTGGCGCTGCTGGGCGGCAGCGTGGCGCTGCTGCGCGGCGGCCAGTTGATGCCTCGGCCCGCGCTGCCGGAACTGGTGGCGGTGCTGTCGGCCATCGTGATCTTTGCGCTGGGGGTCGAGCGGCTGGGCCTGGTCCTGACCACCTTCGTCAGCGTGCTGGTCGCCTCGGCCGCAGCGCCGCGGGGCGGCATCCTGTGGCGGCTGCTGCTGGGCTGCGGCGTCTGCGTCATCGCCGTCGGCGTCTTTCATCTGGCGCTGGCCATGAACCTGCCGCTGTGGCCGCGCCGATGAGCGGGCTGGACGGGTTCCTGCACGGCCTTGCCGTCGCCACCTCGCCCGAGGTGCTGGTCTGGTGCGTGCTGGGCGTGGTCCTGGGCACCTTTGTCGGCGTGTTGCCGGGGATCGGGGCCATGGCCACCATCTCGCTGCTGCTGCCGATCACCTATTACATCAGCCCGGAAAGCGCGCTGATCATGCTGGCAGGGGTCTATTACGGCTCTCAGTACGGGGGCGCGGTGGCGTCGATCCTGCTGCGCCTGCCGGGGACGCCGCAATCGGCGGTCACGACGCTGGACGGCTATCCCATGGCCCAGCAGGGCCGGGCCGGGGTGGCGCTGTTCGTGTCGATGATGTCGAGCTTTACCGGCTCGATGATCGGGATCGCGGTGCTGGTCACGCTGTCGGGGATGCTGTCGCGGGCGGCCACGGCCTTTGGCGCGGCGGATTACGCGGCGATGATGGTGCTGGGGCTGGTCGCGGCCTCGACCATCGGGTCGGGCAGCGCGGCCAAGGGGCTGGCGATGGTGGTGCTGGGGATGATCCTGGGCTGCGTGGGGACGGACGTGAACTCGGGCGTGCAGCGGTTCACCTTCGGGCAGACGCAATTGCTGGACGGGATCAACCTTGTCGCGCTGGCGATGGGGCTGTTCGGCGTGGCCGAGGTGATCGGCAATATCCGCCAGGCCGAGCGGACCGGTCCGCCGCCCCATGTGGCACTGCGCGCCTTGATCCCGACCCGCGACGATCTGCGCCGGATGCCGATGCCGACGCTGCGCGGGGCGGCACTGGGCAGCTTTTTCGGGGCGCTGCCGGGGACGGGATCGACGCTGTCCTCGTTCCTGTCCTATGGCATGGAGAGCCGCATCGCGCGTGAGCCCGAGCGGTTCGGCAAGGGCGCGGTCGAGGGCGTGGCCGGCCCGGAATCGGCCAACAACGCCGCCGCGATCACCGCCTTCGTGCCGACGCTGACGCTGGGGATACCGGGCGACCCGATCATGGCGCTGATGCTGGGCGCGCTGGTCATCCACGGCGTGCAGCCCGGCCCGATGATGCTGCAGGCCCGGCCCGACATGTTCTGGGGGCTGGTGGCGAGCTTTGGCATCGGCAACCTGCTGCTGCTGATCCTGAACCTGCCGCTGATCGGGCTGTGGGTGTCGATGCTGCGCCTGCCGTTCCGCTGGCTGTATCCGGCGATTCTGGTCTTTGTCTGTCTGGGGGTCTGGTCGGTGCGGGGGGCGAGCTTCGACATCCTGATGGTCGCCGCCATCGGGGCCGCCGGCTATGCGCTGACGCTGGCGCGGTTCAGCCCGGCGCTGCTGCTGCTGGGTTTCGTGCTGGGCCCGCTGATCGAGACGAACCTGCGCCGGGCGCTGCTAATCTCGCGCGGGGACCCGATGACCTTTCTGGAGCGCCCCATCGCGGCGGTTTTCGTCATCGGCACCGCGCTGTTGCTGACCCATTCCGCGTGGCGGGCCATCCGGGCGCGGCGTGAGGCCCGGCCCGCTGTCTAGCTCCGCCGTCTAGTTTCCGCCGCGAAGGGCGGCGACGTCGGCGGCGGTGGCCTCGTCGCTGTAGCTGTTGCCGAAATGGGTGCGGATATAATTGGTGACGGCGGCCACGCGTTCATCGTCGAACTGGTCACCAAAGCGCGGCATGCCGTGATAGCCGGTCACCAATACGTCGATCACGAAGTGCCGCGAGCGCAGCTTGGGGTTTCCGGCCAGCGGCGGATAGGCGCCCGCGCCCTCGGCCCCCTTGCCGTCTTCCATGTGACAGGCGCGGCAGGTGGTCTGATAGAGCGCGCGTCCATCGGTCTGGGTAAAGCGATGCCCCTGCTGCGAGAACTCGGCGAGGATCGCGTCCAGCATCGGGCCAGAGCGCACGATCTCTTTCCGCGCCTGTTGGTCCTGCGCGCGCGCCTTCGGCGGGCCGGGGATGGTGACGAAGCCGGAGCTTTTGCGGGACTGGGCACCGTTCGCTGCGCCGGAGGCGGTCGCGTCCTGCGCGTCGGCGGCAGCGGGTTGCGGATCGCGCGGCGCCTCACCGCGCGGCGCGGCAGGGTCGCTGCCGTTCATCCGTTCCGCCTCAGCCGCTCCGTTCCGCGAGGCAGCGCCATCCAGGCTGTCAGGCGCGGGCGGGGTGCCGGATTGCGCCGACTCGACGGGCCGGGTGGGGGATTCGGGGCCGACGACCGGCGCGTCCTGCGCGAAGGCAGGGGCGGCAAGCGACAGGCTCAGCAAGGCGAGCAAGCAACGCATCACGCATTCTCCCGTTGGTCCAGCCGGCTGACGGTATCCAGCGCCGACAGCAGCGCGCCTTCGATCCAGGCGGGGATATGAGAGCAATGCTCGCCCGCCAGCACCAGCCGGTTGTCGATCTCGCAGAGCGTTTCGTAATGCGCCCGGCGCAGATCCTCGGTCCACTGGCCATAACATCCCAGCGTCCACGGCACCCGGTGCCATGCCCAGGACACGCCCGACATGAACTCGGTGTCGTATTGCGGGTGGATCTGGCGGCCGTAATGCAGCGCCGCGGCGATCCGTTCCTCGTTCGACAGGCTGGACCATGTGTAGGTGTAGTTCCGGCCGGCGGTATAGGTGTCATAGGCCGCCTGGATCACCGCCGGCCCCTTGGTGAAAAAGCCGTGGCTGGGATAGGCGATCTGGACGATGGGCAGGTCGGTATAGCTGATGCCGCCCGCGATCCAGTCGTCCTCCTCCCAGAAGCGGCGGCGGAATTCCAGCGCGACCTTGAAGGCCGAGGCATAGGGCACCGCGCCGATGGCCTTGCGCAGCTTGTCCGAGCAATCGACCTGCAACTGCGCCAGCACCGACAGCGGGATCGTGCAGATGCACCAATCGGCGCTTTCCTGACGCAGCTCGCCGCCGCGGCCGCCGTCTTCATAGCTGACGGTGACGCCGTCATCGCCCTGCTGGATGCGGGTGACGCGGGCGCCATACTGGATCACGCTGCCGACCTGACGGTGAAAGCCGTCGGCGATGCCGTCCATGCCGCCGACCGGCTCGAACATGGGGGATTCATGTTCGTAGCTGTTGAAGTTCAGGATCTGGTTCCACAGCCCCGACTGCAGCAGCGGCGACAGGTCCATCGGGGTCGAGGGCTCTTTTTCCGGCATCAGCCCGCCGCCCGGCAGCACGTCCCAGCCGCGATATTCGCCCAACGCCTCGGTGCTGCGGTACCGCAGATCCTTGTCCAGAACCCCCCAGTCGCGCAGCCCTTCCAGCAGCTTTTCGCGGTCCTCCAGCGACACCGCCTCGTCCAGCGCGCCTTGGTTGACCGCCTTGGCCAGCAGTTCCGAGACATTGCCGCGGATGTCCTTTTCCACATGGCCCACGCGCTGCGGCTTGCCGCCAAAGGCGTGTTGCGAGTGCAGATAGGCCTTGTCGTTCTTCATCACGAACGGCTCGATGGGGATGTTCAGCTCGCGGCAGTAATCGAAAACGGCATAGTGGTGGATCGGCAGCCGCCACGGGCCTGGGTTCAGATAGCCGTCGCTTTCAAAGTCGCAGTCGATGACGTCGCCGGCCAGATCGGTATAGCGATCGCCGCCGCGAATGGTCATCACCCGGCCGCCATGGCGGTTCTGGTATTCGAGGATCTTGACCTCGTATCCGGCCTTGCGCAGCTCGTAGGCTGCGCACATGCCGGCGATGCCTGCGCCCAGGATCAGCACCTTCTTGCCGCCTCTGGGGCCTTGCAGCGAGACGCCGTCGCGGTATTCGGATTCGGCCGCGAAGCCCATCGAGGTCATCGCCTGATACATCGCCGCGCTGCCCGCAACCTTGCCGATCATCGCCAGCAATTGTCGTCTGGTCGGGGTCGAAAAGGTCATGGCGTCGGCTCCTGTGCGGGGGTGTTGTTGCGGCGGCGCATGACCAGCCATACGATCCAGCCGATCAGGGCCAGCAGGATGATGATGCCAGCCCAGGCCAGCGGCGGGGCCAGCCGGACCAGCAGGGGCGGGTCCTGTCCTTCAAGGATCGCGGCCACGTCGTCGGCGGTGATCTGGCTGTCCTGATGCCCGCCCCAGGTGACGCGCAGGTAATTGGCCATGGTGGCGATCTCGGCGTTGTCCATCTCGTCCGCGAATCCGGGCATCCCGGGTGCGCGGTAAAGCGTGCGGGCGCTGATGCCGTGGACCAGCACCTGCACGAGGTTCGTGGGATCGGGGCGGCGCAGCGCCAGATTGTCCTGCAGGGGCGGGTAATAGGCCGAGGGCTGGCCGTTCCCGTCGACGCCGTGACAGGCGGCGCATTTGTCCAGATATTGCGCCTGAACCGGGGTCAGGTCGGTGCGCTGGACGGCCTCGGCCAGTTCGGTGCGGATCTGATTATACAGCACCGTCGGCTTGCGCCCCTGCTCGGGGGCGAGGAAGGCCGCTTGCGTCGGCGTCGCCTCGTCCGCGTCGCGGCCCGAGGGCAGCGCCTGCAGATAGACGGCGATGGCGGTCAGGTCGTCCTCATGCAGATGGCTGGTGGCGTGTTCCACCAGATCGCCCATCGGCCCCGCGGCTTGCGCCACGTTCATCGAGTGGCCGTCGCGCAGGTAATCGACAATCGCCTCGGTCGACCAGGCGCCCATGCCAAGAACCGGGTCGCCGGTCAGGTTGGGGGCCAGCCAGCCATCGATCATGGCGCCCTGCAGATAGCGGGACTGGTCCATGGCGAACAGCGCGTTGCGGGGCGTGTGACATTCGCCGCAATGGCCGAGATGATCGACCAGATAGGCGCCGCGCTGAATCTGCGGATCGTCTTGCAGGATGCGGTCGGTCTCACCCAGCGCCACGGCAGACCACAGGCCCATGCCGGTGCGGATGTTGAAGGGGAAAGGCAGGTCGGTCTTTTGCGTCAGCGGCCGCTCGACCGGGGGCTGATCCATCAGCCAGGTGTAGAGCGCGGTGATGTCGTCGTCGCGCATCCCGCGATAGGACGCGAACGGCATCGCCGGATACAGGCGGTGGTCCGGCGCCACGCCATCGCGCAGCACACGTTCCAGATCGGCGCGGTCATAATCGCCGATCCCGTATTCGACCGAGGGGCTGATATTCGTCGCCACGATCTCGCCCATGGGCGAGTCGATGACATAGCCGCCGGCCAGATCCTCGCCGTGGCAGGACATGCAGCCGCCGGCGCGGGCGATGTATTCGCCCTCTTCGATCAGGCGCGCGTCCGGGTCGCCTTCGGCAGAAAGAGCGGGCCCGGCGCAG
The DNA here is from genome assembly GCF_002865605.1 of Paracoccus jeotgali. Classification (NCBI taxonomy): domain Bacteria; kingdom Pseudomonadati; phylum Pseudomonadota; class Alphaproteobacteria; order Rhodobacterales; family Paracoccaceae; genus Paracoccus; species Paracoccus jeotgali. The sequence goes on along the minus strand of NZ_CP025583.1, from coordinate 2,205,154 downwards.
ATCAGCCCGATACCTAGTGCAAGCGCCAGAGGCGAATGGCTGAATGGCCCGTCGCGTGTCATGGATCGCATCTCCCCTCGTCCGCGGCGTCCCCAGGGTCGATGGGGCGCTGTTGTTGAACCTCAATTCGCAGGCGCGCGGTCCGTTCCATGCCAAAATTCATCACGCTGATTTCACGCGAAAGTTTTCTTTCGTGAGGGGGCCACAACCGCCGCATCCGGCGCGGCGGGGCAGATCGGCCCGCCTTGGCCCCTGCCGCAGCGGCCATGCCGACGGCGCCACCGCCGCCCGCCCGACCGCTGCCCCTTGCGCCCGACCGTCGCATCACTATAACCCCGTTCGATTTGCCGACATTCACGCGTCCGGGGGCCACATGCCGAAAAGAACCGATCTCCAGTCCATCCTGATCATCGGCGCCGGCCCCATCGTCATCGGACAGGCGTGCGAGTTCGACTATTCCGGCGCGCAGGCCTGCAAGGCGCTGCGGGAAGAGGGCTACCGCGTCATTCTGGTGAACTCGAACCCGGCCACGATCATGACCGATCCCGAAATGGCCGACGCCACCTATATCGAGCCGATCACCGTCGAGATCGTCGAAAAGATCATCGCCGCCGAACGGCCCGACGCGCTGCTGCCCACCATGGGCGGGCAGACCGCGCTGAACACCGCGCTTGGCCTTGCCGATGCCGGCGTGCTGAAGAAATACGGGGTCGAGCTGATTGGCGCGCAGCGGGCCGCCATCGAAATGGCCGAGGACCGAAAGCTGTTCCGCGAGGCGATGGACCGGATCGGGCTGGAAAACCCCAAGGCCACCATCGTCGCCGCCCCCAAGGACGCCAAGGGCCGCTATGACATCAAGGCCGGGCTGGCCGAGGCCATGGCCGCGCTGGAAGATATCGGCCTGCCCGCCATTATCCGCCCCGCCTATACGCTGGGCGGGACCGGCGGCGGGGTGGCCTATAACCGCGACGATTACGAGGCGATCGTGCGTTCGGGTCTGGATGCCAGCCCGGTCGCGCAGGTGCTGATCGACGAATCCCTGCTGGGCTGGAAGGAATACGAGATGGAGGTCGTGCGCGACCGCGCCGACAACGCCATCATCGTCTGTTCCATCGAAAACGTCGATCCGATGGGCGTCCATACCGGCGATTCGATCACCGTCGCCCCGGCGCTGACCCTGACCGACCGCGAATATCAGCGGATGCGCTCGGCCAGCATTGCCGTGCTGCGCGAGATCGGGGTCGAGACCGGCGGCTCGAACGTGCAATGGGCGGTGAACCCTGCCGACGGGCGCATGGTGGTGATCGAGATGAACCCGCGCGTGTCGCGGTCCTCGGCGCTGGCGTCCAAGGCCACCGGCTTTCCGATCGCCAAGATCGCGGCCAAGCTGGCGGTCGGCTATACGCTGGACGAGCTCGACAACGACATCACCAAGGTCACGCCCGCCAGTTTCGAACCCAGCATCGACTATGTCGTGACCAAGATCCCGCGCTTTGCCTTCGAGAAGTTCCCCGGCAGCAAGCCCGAACTGACCACGGCGATGAAATCCGTGGGCGAGGTCATGGCCATCGGCCGCAGCTTTGCGGAATCGCTGCAAAAGGCGCTGGCCTCGATGGAAAATGGCCTGACCGGGCTGGACGAGATCGACATTCCCGGCGCCGCCGATGAAGGCCGCCCGGCCATCATCCGCGCCCTGTCGCGCCAGACCCCGGACCGCATCCGCGTAATCGCGCAGGCCATGCGGCTGGGGCTGAGCGACGCCGACATCAACGCCGTCACCGCCTTTGACCCGTGGTTCCTCAGCCAGATGCGCGAGATCGTCGAGGCCGAGGACCGCGTCCGCGCCTCGGGCCTGCCCGACACCGACGGGCTGCGCGCGCTGAAGATGATGGGCTTTACCGATGCAAGGCTCGCCACCCTGACCGGCAAGGACGAGGCCGAGGTCCGCCGCATCCGCCATGCCGCCGGGCTGCACCCGGTCTACAAGCGCATCGACACCTGCGCGGCCGAGTTCGAGGCCCAGACGCCCTACATGTATTCCACCTGGGAAGCCCCGGCGATGGGCGATGTGGAAAACGAGGCCCGGCCCACGGACCGCAAGAAGGTGGTGATCCTGGGCGGCGGGCCGAACCGGATCGGGCAGGGGATCGAGTTCGATTACTGCTGCTGCCATGCCTGTTTCGCGCTGACCGATGCCGGTTACGAAACCATCATGGTCAACTGCAACCCCGAGACCGTCTCGACCGATTACGACACCTCGGACCGGCTGTATTTCGAGCCGCTGACGCTGGAACATGTGCTGGAAATCCTGCGGATCGAGCAGGAAAACGGCACGCTGCACGGCGTCATCGTCCAGTTCGGCGGGCAGACGCCGCTGAAACTCGCCAACGCGCTCGAGGCCGAGGGCATTCCGATCCTCGGCACCAGCCCCGACGCCATCGACCTGGCCGAGGACCGCGAGCGGTTCCAGAAGATGCTGAACGAGCTGAAGTTGAAGCAGCCCGTCAACGGCATCGCCAGCAGCGCCGAACAGGCACGCGAGATCGCGGCCAAGGTCGGCTTTCCGCTGGTCATCCGGCCGTCCTATGTGCTGGGCGGGCGCGGCATGGAAATCGTGCGCGACATGGACCACCTGAACCGCTACATCACCGAGGCGGTCGAGGTGTCGGGCAAGAACCCGGTGCTGCTCGACAGCTATCTGTCCGGCGCGATCGAGGTCGATGTCGACGCGCTGTCCGACGGCGAGAACGTGCATGTCGCCGGAATCATGGAACATATCGAGGAAGCCGGCGTCCATTCCGGCGACTCGGCCTGTTCGCTGCCGCCGCATACGCTGGACGCCGACACCATCGCGCAGCTCAAGGAACAGACCGTCGCCATGGCGCGCAAGCTGGGCGTGGTCGGGCTGATGAACGTGCAGTTCGCGATCAAGAACGGCGATATCTATGTACTCGAGGTCAATCCCCGCGCCTCGCGCACGGTGCCCTTCGTCGCCAAGGCGACCGACAGCGCCATCGCGTCGATCGCCGCGCGGCTGATGGCGGGCGAGCCGATGTCGAACTTCCCCGCCCGCGCGCCTTATCCGCAGGGCGTGGGGCCGGAAACGCCGCTGCCCTTTGCCGACCCGATGACGCTGGCCGACCCGATCACGCCCTGGTTCAGCGTCAAGGAAGCCGTGCTGCCCTTTGCCCGCTTCCCCGGCGTCGACACGCTGCTTGGCCCCGAGATGCGCTCGACGGGCGAGGTGATGGGCTGGGACCGCAACTTCCCACGCGCATTCCTGAAGGCGCAGATGGGGGCGGGCATCCACCTGCCGGAAAGCGGGCAGGTCTTCGTCTCGGTCAAGGACAGCGACAAGACGCCGGAACTGGCCGCCGCGATGCGCGACCTGCTGGATATGGGCTTCGGCATCGTGGCCACCAGCGGCACGGCGGCTTTCCTTGACAGCGAGGGGCTGGCCGCCAAGCGGGTCAACAAGGTCTATGAGGGCCGCCCGAACATCGTCGACATGCTGAAGAATGACGAGATCGTCATGGTGCTGAACACCACCGAAGGCGCGCAGGCGATCCGAGACTCGCGGGAAATGCGGGCGGTCGCGCTGTATGGCAAGATCCCCTACTTCACCACCGCCGCCGGCAGCATCGCCGCCGTCGCCGCCATCCGCTCGCGGGACGAGGGCGAGGTCGGGGTCCGCAGCCTGCAAGCCTGATCGGGTTGCGGCAGGGCGAATGACAAAGGCGGCGACCCAGCAGGGTTCGCCGCCTTTTTACTGTTCAAGCAGGTCAGGCGAAGGGGTCGGGATCATAGGTCACGCCGTCCAGCGACAGCCCCTGCGGCGGGCTGACCGGCCCGCAGGCGGCGCGGTCGCGGGCGGCGAGGGCGGTGGCGACCCGCTCGGGCGGCCATGCGCCCACGCCCACCCGTTCCAGCGTGCCGACGATGCTGCGGACCTGATTGTGCAGAAAGCTGCGGGCGCGCAGAAAGAACCGGATCTCTTGTCCCGCCGGATAGTCGTGGGTGGTGATGGTGATCTGATCCAGCGTCTTGACCGGCGATTTCGACTGGCACATGGCGCTGCGAAAGGTGGTGAAGTCGTGCCGCCCGACCAGATGCGCGGCGGCAACGCGCATGGCATCGACGTCCAGCGGCTGGCGGACATGCCAGACCCGGCCCCGATCCGCCACCACCGGCGCGCGGCGCGCGACGATGCGGAAGGAATAGCGCCGTTCCAGCGCGGAAAACCTCGCGTGAAAGTCTTCGCCCACCGGAACCACGGCGGTGATCGCCACCGGCGCCGGCGACAGGTGCCAGTTCAGCGCCTCGGACAGGCGAAAGGGCGACCAGTGGCGCAGCAGATCGGCGTGAAAGACCTGACTGCTGGCATGGACGCCGGCATCGGTCCGTCCCGCCGCCGCGATCCGCGCGCCCTGGGCAAAACTCGCATCCAGCCGGCCAAGCGCGGTTTCGATGGCACCCTGAACGCTGGGCAGGTCGCGCTGCGCCTGCCAGCCGGAAAAGGGCGCGCCGTCATATTCGACGCGAAAGGCGTAGCGCGGCATCAGTCCTGCTTTCGGCCCGTCCGGCTGGGCATGCGGAACAGATCGGCCAGATCGACGCCGCGGCGGTCCTCGATGCTGTCGGGCGCGGCCTCGGCGGGGTCGGGGACGCGCACGCCCTCGCGCGCCAGCCTTTCGCGCAGCACTTGCGATTCGATGTCGAAATCCGTGCGCCCGTTCTCGATGAGCGAGCGGGTGCGGGCGGCGAAGTTCTCTTCCAGATCGGTCAGCAGCGCCTCGTATTGGGCGCGGGCGTCGGCGTCGCGGGTCTGGGCGTAGAGGTCGGCGAACTTGACCGTCGCGTCACGCGCACCCATCAGATAGACGCCCAGATAACGCCGGGCGGCGGCCAGATCGCCGGGGTCTTCCTCGACCCGGCGGAACAGGTCGCGGGCGGTTTCGGCAAACAGCGTCACCCGCGCCTCGAGCCGGCGGTCAGAGGTGCGCCGTATCGCGTCCTGCATGCCTTCCAGATAGCCCTCGCCCTCGGCGATGATGCGGGCGACGCGGTCCTGCTGAAAGCTGTCGATCCCCTCCATCCCCTTGTCGCGCATGGGGTCGGGACCAAAGGCGAGATAATGCAGGAACGCCCCGGCCATGGCGATGACGATGGCGCCGCCCAGAAAATCCGGCTGCGCCGCACCGATGCCAAGGCCCAGCCCCGTCAGCACGCCGCCGAACAGCTTGCGCGGCCAGCCGGGACGGCGGGCGACGCGGCGGGCGTCGTATTCCGCCTGCGCCCGCAGCCCCTCGCGCGTCAGCGAACTGCCTAAGGCGACCAGACCGAACCCCGCAAGGCAGGCGACCATCCCCAAGGGCGTCTGCCAGAAGGCCGAGACGAGGAAGGGCAGCGCCGCGACCGTGATCCACTTGGTCCGGCTTTCATAGCGATGGCGGTTCTGCGTGCGGCGCTGGCTTTGCGAGGCGGTGCCCGCGCCCGGAGAGTAGGGTCCGCGATAGCGTTCTGACATGACGTCTCCCTAAAGGCCCCAGCCGAACGAGGCATACATCGTCAGCCCGATCAGCAGGTAGAATGACAGCCGCCGCATGGCCTTTTCCGACATCGTGATCTCCGATCCTCGCAGGTCGTGTTCAGATGGGCGTCGCGGCCCGCGATTGCAACCGCGCTAGAAGCTGCGCGTCCGGCGGTCAAAGACCTTCTGCCCCATCATCGAGCCGACCAGATCGACCATCAGCTTGGCGGTGCGGCCGCGATCGTCCAGAAACGGGTTCAGCTCGACCAGATCCAGCGAGGTGACGAGGCCGGATTCGTGCAGGATCTCGCAGACCAGATGCGCCTCGCGGAAGGTGGCGCCGCCGGGGACGGTGGTGCCGACGGCGGGCGCGATCGCGGGGTCCAGAAAATCGACGTCCAGCGAGACATGCAGCATCCCGTTGGCCTCACGCACGCGGGCCAGAAACTCCTGCAGAGGCGCGACGATGCCGCGTTCATCCAGCACGCGCATGTCGTTCACGATGATCTCGGTGCCTTGCAGCAGCGCGTGTTCGGCCGGATCGACGCTGCGGATGCCGAACAGGCAGATATTCTCGCCCGGCACCGGCGCGGGAAAGGCGGGCAGGGGGTCAAAGCCCTCGCGTCCCGCCGCATAGGCCAGCGGCGTGCCGTGCAGATTGCCCGAGACGGTGGTCTGCGGCGTGTGGAAATCGCTGTGCGCGTCCAGCCAGATCACGAAAAGCGGGCGGTCCTGCGCCGCCGCATGGGCCGCGACGCCCGACAGCGTGCCGAGCGCCAGCGAATGATCGCCGCCCAGAAAGATCGGCATCCCCTTGGGCAGCGCGTCCTGCGCCGCGTCCGACAGCGCCTGGGTCCAGGCGGCGACCTCGGGCAGGTGATGGATGGCGCTGTTGTCGTGCTGCAGATCGGCGGGCGCGGCGGGGGTCAGATCGCCGCGATCCTCGACCGTGTGGCCAAGCGAGGTCAGCACCCGTCCCAGCCCGGCGACGCGAAAGGCGGGCGGTCCCATGATGCAGCCGGGAACCCGCTGGCCCTCGTCGATGGGGGCGCCGATCAGGATGCAATGTGTCATCTGGTCCTCGTGAAAAGCCGCTGCGTCAACCCCGCGCGCCGGCAAAGCGTTCCTGCCATTCCTCGCGCTGCTCGTCGGTGATCTTGGCAAACAGGTTCTGCGGCACGGTGAAGGCGTGACCCGGCGCCAGCGCCGTCAGCGCCGCGCCCACGTCATCGGGCCAGTCGGCGCTGCTGTTCATCGCGGCCTGCAATTCATCGGCGGCAAAGGGGATGAAGGGCCGCGACAGCGTCGCGTAAAGCGCGATCAGGTTCAGCCCCAGCCGGACCTGCATCGCGGCGGTCTGCGGATCGTCCTTGAAGGTGGCCCAAGGCGCGGCGGATTGCAGATATTCATTGCCCAGCACCCAGATCGCGCGCAGTTCGGCCGCGGCCTTGCGGATCTCGATGCGGTCCATGAAGCCCTCATAGGCGCGGATGCGGGTGACAAGCTGGTCGGAAAGCTGCTGCTCGGCCTCGCCCCACTCGCCGCCCTCGGGCACCGTTTCACCGAATTTCGAGCGGCAGAACTTGGTGATCCGGCTGACGAAATTGCCCAGCACATCGGCCAGATCCTTGTTCACCGATTGCTGGAAATTCTCCCATGTGAACTCGCTGTCGCCGGATTCAGGGGCGTGCGACAGCAACCACCAGCGCCAGTAATCCGCCGGCAGCAGCGACAGCGCATCATCCATGAACACCCCGCGCCCCTGCGAGGTCGAGAACTGCCCGCCCTGATAATTCAGATAGTTGAAGGACTTGATGTAATCGACCAGCTTCCAGTCCTCGGCCGCGCCCATGATGGTGACCGGGAATGACAGGGTGTGGAAGGGCACGTTATCCTTGCCCATGAACTGGGTATAGGTGACGTCGTCGGCGCCTTTTTCGGTGCGCCACCAGCGCTGCCAGTCGCCTTCATGGGCCTCGGCCCATTCGGCGGTGGCGGCGATGTATTCGATGGGCGCGTCGAACCAGACATAGAAGACCTTGCCCTCCATCCCCGGCCAGGGTTCGTCGCCCTTGCGGACCGGGATGCCCCAGTCGAGATCGCGGGTGATGCCGCGATCCTGCAACCCGTCGCCGTCGAACAGCCATTTGCGCGCGATCGAGGTGGTCAGCACCGGCCAGTCGGTCTTGCTGTCGATCCACGCGGCGATCCGGTCCTTCATCGCGGATTGGCGCAGATACAGATGCTTGGTCTCGCGCACCTCAAGATCGGTGCTGCCGGAAATGGCGCTGCGCGGGTCGATCAGGTCGGTGGGGTCAAGCTGCTTGGTGCAGTTTTCGCACTGGTCGCCGCGCGCCTTGTCATAGCCGCAATTCGGGCAGGTGCCCTCGATATAGCGGTCGGGCAGAAAGCGGCCATCGGCGTTGGAATAGACCTGTTTCTCGCTGACCTCTCGGATCAGCCCGGCCTGATCCAGCCGCCCGGCGAAATGCTGCGTCAGGCGGTGGTTCTGCGGGCTGGACGACCGGCCGTAATGATCGAAGCTGAGGCCGAATCCCTCGGCCAGACGCGCCTGTTCGGCGTGCATGCGGGCGCAATACTCGGCCACCGGCTCGCCGGTCTTGGCGGCGGCCAGTTCCGCCGGGGTGCCGTGTTCGTCGGTCGCGCAGATGAACATGACCTCGTGCCCGCGCCCGCGCAGATAGCGCGCGAACAGGTCCGCCGGCAGCTGACTGCCGACCAGATTGCCCAAGTGCTTGATCCCGTTGATATAGGGCAGGGCCGAGGTGATAAGATGACGCGCCATTGAAATTCCCTGAAAACCTGCGCCTTTCTAGACGCTGGCGGGGTAAAGGAAAAGGCGCGGCCGCGCAATTGTCGGCACGGGCTGCGGATGATACAGAACCCGCAACCCCCAGCCAGACAGGATGATGCCCGTGGCCAGCCTTCCCCGCTCTGACGTGTTCGACCGGATCACCGCGCTTGCCCGCGAGCGTATCCTGATACTGGACGGGGCGATGGGCACGCAGATCCAGAACCTGCATCTGTCCGAGGGCGATTTCACCGGCGACGCCCCCGGCTGCGCCTGCCATATCCACAGCAACCACCCCCAGCAGGGCAATAACGACCTGCTGAACCTGACCCGCCCCGACGCGATCGAAGAGATCCATTTCCGCTATGCCATGGCCGGCGCGGATATCGTCGAGACGAACACCTTTTCCTCGACCGTCATCGCGCAGGCGGATTACGGGTTGCAGGGCCGGGTGGACGAGCTGAACGAGCAGGGCGCGCGGCTGGTGCGGGCGGCGCTGGACCGGGCCACCGCGCAGGACGGCAAGCCGCGCTTCGTCGCGGGCGCGTTGGGGCCGACGAACCGGACCGCCTCGATCAGCCCCGATGTGAACAATCCGGGCTATCGCGCCGTGACCTTCGATCAGCTGCGCGACGCCTATGCCCAGCAGATCCGGGCGCTGATCAAGGGCGGGGCCGACCTGATCCTGATCGAGACCATCTTTGACACGCTGAACGCCAAGGCCGCGATCTTTGCGGCCGACCAGGTCTTCGTTGAAAACGGGCTGCGCCTGCCGGTGATGATCTCGGGCACGATCACCGACAAATCCGGCCGCACCCTGACCGGGCAGACGCCGACGGCGTTCTGGCACTCGATCCGCCACGCGGCGCCGATCAGCGTGGGGCTGAACTGCGCCCTTGGCGCTGAGGCGATGCGCCCGCATCTGGCCGAAATCAGCGATGTCGCCGACACGCTGGTCTGCGCCTATCCCAACGCCGGCCTGCCGAACGAGATGGGGCAATATGACGAAAGCCCCGACCAGATGGCCGCGCAATTGCTGGACTTTGCGCGTCAGGGGCTGCTGAACATCGTCGGCGGCTGCTGCGGCTCGACCCCCGAACACATCACCCGGCTGGCCGAGGCCGTCGCCGGCCTGCCCCCGCGCCCGATCCCCGAGATCGCGCCCGCTTTGCGCCTGTCCGGGCTGGAGCCGTTCACCAAGACCGACGACATCCCCTTCGTCAATGTGGGCGAGCGGACCAACGTCACCGGCAGCGCCCGCTTTCGCAAGCTGATCACCAATGGCGACTATGCCGCCGCGCTGGACGTGGCCCGCGATCAGGTCGAGAACGGCGCCCAGATCATCGACATCAACATGGATGAGGGGCTGATCGACAGCCAGCAGGTGATGGTCGAATACCTGAACCTGATCGCGTCGGAACCCGATATCGCCCGCGTGCCGATCATGGTCGACAGCTCGAAATGGGAGGTGATCGAGGCCGGGCTGAAATGCATTCAGGGCAAGCCGATCGTGAACTCGATCTCGCTGAAGGAAGGCGAAGAGGCGTTTCTGCATCACGCCCGGCTCTGCCGCGCCTATGGGGCGGCGGTCGTGGTCATGGCCTTCGACGAGACCGGGCAGGCCGACACCGAGAACCGCAAGGTCGAGATCTGCACCCGCGCCTATGAGCTGCTGGTCAACGAGGTGGGCTTCCCGCCCGAGGATATCATCTTCGATCCCAACGTCTTCGCCATCGCGACCGGGATCGAGGAACACGACAATTACGGCAACGACTTCATCAGCGCGACGCGGCGCATCACCCAGATGCTGCCGCATGTCCATATCTCGGGCGGGGTGTCGAACCTGTCCTTCAGCTTTCGCGGCAACGAACCCGTGCGCGAGGCGATGCACGCCGTCTTTCTGTATCACGCCATTCAGGCCGGCATGGACATGGGCATCGTCAACGCCGGGCAGCTGATCGTCTATGACCAGATCGACCCCGAACTGCGCGAGGCGTGCGAGGATGTGGTCCTGAACCGCCGCCCCGACGCGACCGAACGGATGCTGGATCTGGCCGAACGCTATCGCGGCGAAGGCGGGGCCAAAGCCCGCGAAAAGGACCTTTCCTGGCGCGAATGGCCGGTCGACAAGCGGCTGGAACATGCGCTGGTGAACGGCATCACCGAATATATCGAGACCGACACCGAAGAGGCGCGGCTTGCCGCCACCCGCCCGCTGCACGTCATCGAAGGCCCGCTGATGGCCGGGATGAACGTGGTCGGCGACCTGTTCGGCGACGGCAAGATGTTCCTGCCGCAGGTGGTGAAATCCGCCCGGGTGATGAAACAGGCGGTGGCCTGGCTGCTGCCCCATATGGAGGCCGAAAAGGCCGCGTCGGGCGAATCCAACGCCAAGGGCAAGATCCTGATGGCGACGGTCAAGGGCGACGTCCACGACATCGGCAAGAACATCGTCGGCGTCGTGCTTGCCTGCAACAATTACGACATCATCGATCTGGGCGTGATGGTCCCGGCGCAGAAGATCCTCGAGGTCGCGCGGCAGGAAAATGTCGACATCATCGGGCTGTCCGGCCTGATCACCCCCTCGCTGGACGAGATGGTCCACGTCGCCGCCGAGATGGAGCGGCAGGGCTTCGAACTGCCGCTGCTGATCGGCGGCGCCACCACCTCGCGCGTGCATACGGCGGTCAAGATCAACCCCCGCTATCAGAAGGGGCAGACGATCTATGTCGCCGATGCCAGCCGGGCGGTGGGCGTCGTCTCGCAGCTTCTGTCGGATCAGAAGCCGGATTATGTGGCGGGAATCCTGGCGGAATATGAAGACGTGGCGATGAAATACAATCGCGGCGACAAGACCAAGACCCGGCTGCCCATCGCCGATGCCCGCGCCAATGCGGTCAAGGTCGATTTCTCGGGCTGGAACCCGCCGGCGCCGCAGTTTCTGGGCGCGCGGGTGATCGACGATTTCGATCTGGCCGATATCGCCCGCTATATCGACTGGACGCCCTTCTTCCAGACCTGGGAAATGCGCGGCGTCTATCCCCGGATTCTGGACGATGAAAAGCAGGGCGAGGTGGCGCGGGCGCTGTTTGCGGACGCGCAGGCCATGCTGAAACGCATCGTGGATGAGGGCTGGTTCAGCCCCCGCGCCGTCATCGGCTTCTGGCCGGCGAACAGCGAGGGCGACGATATCCGCGTCTTCACCGACGAATCGCGCAGTCAGGTGCTTGCCACCTTCCACACGCTGCGCCAGCAGGTGACCAAGCGCGAGGGGCGGCCCAATGTCGCGCTGTCGGACTTTGTCGCGCCGATGGGGCAGCCCGATTATCTGGGCGGCTTCGTCGTCACCTCGGGGCCGCAGGATCACGAGCTTGCCGCCCGCTTCAAGGCCGAGGGCGACGATTATTCCGCGATCATGGTGCAGGCGCTGTCCGATCGCTTTGCCGAGGCGCTGGCCGAGATGCTGCACGAGCGCGTGCGCCGCACCCATTGGGGCTATGCGCCCGATGAATCGCTCAGCGCCGAAGAACTGATCGCCGAGGGCTATGGCGGCATCCGCCCCGCCCCCGGCTATCCCGCACAGCCCGACCACACCGAAAAGTTGACCCTGTTCCGGCTGCTGGACGCGACCGAGGCGACCGGGGTCGAGCTGACCGAATCCATGGCGATGTGGCCGGGGTCGTCGGTGTCGGGCCTGTATATCGGCCATCCCGACGCCTATTATTTCGGCGTCGCCAAGATCGAGGCCGATCAGGTCGCCGACTATGCCCGCCGCAAGGGCATGGATCTGGCCGAGGCCGAGCGCTGGCTGGCCCCGCTGCTGAACTACGTCCCCGGTCAATAGACGCGGGGCAGGTCGGCGGCGCGGACCCCAACGGGCGCGAGCCGAAGGTCTGGCAGCGCGACTGAAACGCGGCAGGCAACACCGGCCCCGCGGGGCCGGTCCGCTTGTCTCAGGCGCCGATCACGCTCCGGTCGGCGCGGCGGTCTGGGCGACGGGCGCGTAATTCGGCGTGCCGCCTTCCATGATGCGCTTGCCTTCCATCCGGCAGATATTGTCGGCGGTGCGGACATCCATCGCGGCCGGACGGTTGATCGAGCGGTCCCAGGTCACCTGCTCGCGGGTATAGATCTGACAGGTCACCGGCCCCATCGGCGATTGGGCCAGAACCGGCGCGGATTCGTAGTTCTCGGGCGTGATATTGCACGCCGAAAGCGCGGCCACGGCACACGCGACAAGGGTAATCTTTACATACATCTCATCAATTCCTGTCAGCGGCCAAGCCCGTCCGGCTGGCCTTCGCCGCGCCATACAGACCCGTAATTCACGGATTCGGCAAGCTATTTCCGACAAACCCGGCCTCGGCCATCAGGGCGTCGCTGCGGCTTTCGATGACCTCGCGCAACCTGTCGATGAAATCGCCGCGGCTTTCGCCGGGTGCCGCCTGCATGGGGGGCAGGAACTCGATCACCGCGCGGCCGGCGGCGACGGGCAGGCCGCCCTTGGGCCAGAACAGCCCGCAATTCACCGCCACCGGCCAGACCGGCAGGCCGGTTTCCATGTGCAGGGTCGCGATGCCATGCTTGTAGGGGCGCTGCTCACCCGGGCAGGTGCGCGTGCCCTCGGGGTAGAGGATCAGGTGCCCGACGCCGTCCGGCCCGGCCATGCGGCTGCGGATCTGGGCGCCGATGCGGCCCATGGCGTCGCGGCCGCGCTCTCGGTCGATGGGGATGCAGCCGACCTCGCGGGCATACCAGCCCATGATCGGCACGCGCAGCACCTCGCGCTTCATCACGAAGCCACGGCGTTTCGCGGCCTGCGCGATGGCGAGGATGTCCAGAAAGCTTTGATGCTTGGCGGCGATCAGCGCGTCGGTGCCCTCGGCCGGTGGCGTGCCGCGCAGTTCGACCACGACGCCCATGTGCCAGCGCGCCGCGCGCAGCATATAGGCGATCCAGATCGAGGCGACGCGGTTCGCGCCGCGCCGGCCGTGGCGCATCTGGGTCAGCCCCCAAGTGCCGATCAGCAGCGTGGCCAGGCCCACATGCAGGTAATAGGTGAAGCCCCGGACATAGCTGAACCAGCTTGTCGGGCGCGGGATCGGCGACCACTTGGCCCCCTGTTCCGGGGTCAGCAGCGGCGCGGTCACGGCACCGCCCGCAACATGCGCAGCGCCGCCCAACGGGTGGCGAAAAAGCCCACGGCGGCGGCGATCAGCGGGATCAGCAACGGCCACAGCCAGCCCCACCCGTGAAAGCCGAGGCCGGTCAGGAAGCCGCCGGCCTGATCCATGCCGGGCAGGATCGCGATGCCGGCCATGCCCAGCAGCGTGCCGGCCAGCGCGCCCGCGCCTGCGCGGCGGGTAAAGCGGCGCACGAAAGCCTGCGCGATGGTCACGTCCCGCGCCCCGATCAGCCGCAGCACGCGGATCACCTGCCCATTCGCCGCCAGCGAGGATTGCGCCGCCAGCGCCATCATCGCCGCCCCCGCCGCCGCGATCAGCCCCAGCGAGACGATCCCCAGCAACCGCAGCCGGTTGGCCGCCGCGATCAGTGGCTGGCGCCAGCGGGTGTGGTCGTCCAGCACCGCGCCCGGCACCTCGGCCTCAAGCCGCAGGCGCAGCGCCTCGGCGTCGAACTCGCCGCCGGACTCGCGGATCTCGATCAGGCGCGGGACGGGCAGGGCCTCGATCGGCACATCCGGCCCGAACCACGGCGTCAGCAGCGATTCGAGCTCGTCCTGCGGCAGCATCCGCGCCTCGGCGATGCCGGGCGTCTGCTTCAGCATCGCCATGACGGCGCCGGTCTGCGCCTCGATCCGGTCGGCCGGGGCGGAGACGCGAATGGTCACCGTCTGGGCCAGCGATTGCGACCAGCGATCCGCCAGCCGCCCCGTCGCCATCGACAGCGCCAGCGCAAACACCGCCAGAAACGCCATCGCCCCCGCCGTCAGCAGGGTCAGCTGCGCGGTAAAGCCGGTCGGCGGCACGATGCGCCCCGCCCCGGCGGTGTCGCGGATGACCAGCCCCCGCCACAGGCTGCGCCAGTCCACATGCCGCAGGTCAGGCCGCCTCATAGGTCGGCCCCCGCCAGTTGCACGCGCTTGCCCTGGATGCGCAGGACGCGGGCCTGCACCTCCATCTGGCGGGCGGCGCGGATCAGGTCCATGTCGTGGGTCGCGACCAGGATGGTCTTGCCCGAGCGGTTCAGCTCGACCAGCAATTGCAGCAGGCGCATCGACATCTCCCAATCCAGATTGCCGGTCGGCTCATCCGCCATGACCATATCTGGCGACATGATGACGGCGCGCGCAAGGGCCGCGCGCTGCCGCTCGCCCCCCGACAGCGATGGCGGCAGGGCGCGGGCGTGGCCGCCCATCGCCACCCAGCCCAGCAGATCCTTCAGCGCCTGCATGTCGACCTGCTGGCCGGCAACGCTCAGCGGCAGGGCGATGTTCTCGGCCACCGGCAGGTGGTCCAGGAACTGCGCGTCCTGATGCAGCACGCCGATCTTGCGGCGCAGCATGGCGATGCCGTCGCGCGACAGCTTCGCCACGTCCTGACCGAAGGCCGACAACTGCCCGGTGTCGGGCAGCAGGTCGGCATAGCACAGCCGCAGGAAACTGGTCTTTCCGGACCCGGACGGGCCGGTCAGGAAATGGAACGACCCCGCCGGCAGGGTCAGCGTCATGTTCGACAGCAGCGCACCGCCGCCGCCGCGATAGCCAAAGGACACGTCCTGCATTTCGATCAAAGCGGCCTCCCGGGTGGGGTTGGATGCGGGGTCGGTGGCGCTCGGCGCTTGGAAGCCGGGCGCTGCGTTGATAGAACAGCCAGCGGTGGATTGCCAGAAACGGCGCAGTTTTTGACAGGAGCATGGATGCGGCTGATTTGCCCCGGATGCAGCGCGCTTTACGACGTGCCTGACGAGATGATTCCGCCCGAGGGGCGCGAGGTCGAATGCTCGGCCTGCGGCCATGTCTGGCACCAGTCGGCCGACCCGCGCGAGATGCGCGGCCTTGCGGCTGACCTGCGCCGCAAGCAGCCCCCGCCCGATACGACCCCGCCGCCCGATCTTGGCCCCGCGCCCGAGCTGCGCCACCCCTTGCCCGCCGATGTGCTGGCAATCCTGCGCGAGGAAACCGCGCGCGAGCTGGAGGCCCGCCGCAGCGCCCGCAAGGCCGCCGGACGTGGGGCAGGTAAGGGCGCTGCCTCAGCGCCTGCTGCGGAATCCTCGCCTGAACCGGCCGAATCGCAGTCGCAATCCGCGCCGGTTGCGGAGCAGGTTGAAGACGCCGCAGAGCAGCCGCCCGAGGTTGCGGATACTGCCCCGCCGCCGCGCGACTCCGCCCCTGCGCCGCCCGCCGAGGCGCCCCCGCGCCCGCAGATCTTTGATGAGCTGCCGCCGGTCCAGACCATCACCACCCCCGGCAGCGAGGCCCCCATTCCGCAGGCCGCCGCGCCGGCGGTGGGTGTCGTGGATGCCTCGGCAGAGGATCGTGGCGAGGATCGTCCGGCAGAGGACGCAGAGGCGCCCGATCACGAAACGGACTGGCCGGCCACCACCCTGACCGCGCCCGATGATTCGCAGCCGCGCTTGCTGGCACTGCGAAAGGCCATCGGCGTCGGTCGGCCAGAGGCAGCGCCGCCGGCCGGGCAGCTAGATATCCCGCCGCAGGGTCAGCCGGATGCTCCAACGCAGGGCCAGCCCGCGCCGCAGCCCCCCGCCGGGGCAGCCTCGGCGTCTGCCGCCGGCCCACACATCTCGGCAGCGGACCCGACACCCGCGCCGACCCCCGCCGCAGCGCGGCCCAAGACACCGCCCCGGACCACAGCACCGCCGTCGCCCCCCATTCCCAGCCGCCGAATCGCCAAGACGCTGCCGGATGTGGCCCAGCTTGCCGCGACGCTGCACACCGAGGCCGCCGCACCAGAGCCCGGCCTGCCCGCGACCGTCGCGCCGCCTGCGCCTCGGGGCGGCTATGGCGCGGGGCTTCGCGTTGGCCTCGGAGTGGCGGGCGGCGTGCTGCTTCTCTATCTGCTCGGCCTCGCCTGGGACCGCAGCGGCAACGCGCCCGAGGGCGTGGCAGCCCTGCTGCACGGGGTCGATCAATCGCGCGCGACGCTGCATGACGCGGCCTTTGCGCTTGTCGGACAGGGACCGGACTGATGCGCTTTGCCCCCATACCGCAGGCGCTGCCTGCCATTGTCCCCTTCATCGGCGCCGAAGAGATGGAGCGTCGCCGCGGCGCGCCCTATATCGCCCGGCTTGGTGCGAACGAAAACGGCTTCGGTCCCTCGCCCCGCGCGCATGAAGCGATGATCGCCGCCGCCAGCGAGGCGTGGAAATACGGCGACGCGACCAGCCACGAGCTGAGGCTGGCGCTCGCCGATCATCACGCCGTCGCCCCCGAAAACATCGTCGTGGGCGCGGGCATCGACGGGCTGCTGGGGCTGCTGGTGCGGCTGATGGTGGCGCCGGGCGAGGCGGTCGTGACCTCGGACGGTGCCTATCCGACGCTGAACTATCACGTCGCGGGCTTTGGCGGGCGGATCGAGAAGCTGCCCTACCGCGACGACCGAGAGGATCTTCCGGCGCTGCTCGCCCGCGCCGCAGAGGTCGAGGCGCGGCTGATCTATCTCGCCAATCCCGACAACCCGATGGGCAGCTGGCATGACGGCGCCACCCTGACTGCCATGCTTGACGACATCCCGCCGGGCAGCCTGCTGCTGCTGGACGAGGCCTATGCCGAATTCGCGCCCGACGCGGCGCTGCCCCGCATCGACCCGAACGACCCGCGCGTGATCCGGATGCGGACCTTTTCCAAGGCTTACGGGCTGGCCGGGCTGCGGATCGGCTATGCCATCGGGGCGCCCGCGCTGATCGCGGGCTTTGACCGCATCCGCAACCATTTCGGCGTCAACCGCATCGCGCAACAGGCGGCGCTGGCGGCGCTGCAGGATGGCGACTGGCTGGACCGCACGCGGCAGAACGTGGCCGACGCCCGTGATCGGATCGCCCAGATCGCGGCCGATAACGGGCTGACCGCCTTGCCCTCGGCGACGAATTTCGTCGCGGTCGATTGCGGCGGCGACGGCGCCTTCGCGCGGCGGGTGCTGGGCGCGTTGGACCGGGCCGGGGTGTTCGCGCGGATGCCGGGGGTGGCGCCGCTGGATCGCTGCATCCGCATCTCCTGCGCGCCCGAGGCTGAGCTTGCCGTCTTCGCCGAGCGCCTGCCCGCCGCGCTGGACGCCGCGCGGCAGTCCTGACCCCGCAGCCGACCTTTCCCCCTCGCCGCCCCCATGCTAAGCCGCCCGCGTAACGCAGGATGACCCCGATGACCGAGATTGACACGCTTCGTTCCGAGTATCTGACCCGGATCGCGGACGCCCCCGACGCCGCCACGCTCGAGGATGTGCGCCTGGCCGCTTTGGGCAAGAAGGGCCAGATCAGCCTGAAGATGCGCGAGCTTGGCCGCATGACGCCCGAAGAGCGCCAGACCACCGGCGCCGAACTGAACCGGCTGCGGGACGAGATCGACAGCGCCCTGCGCGCCCGCAAGACGGCCATGGACGATGCCGCCCTGGACGCGAGGCTGCGCGACGAATGGCTGGACGTGACCCTGCCCGGCCGCCCGCGCCCGGCGGGCACCATCCATCCGGTCAGTCAGGTGATGGACGAGATCACGACGATCTTCGCCGACATGGGCTTTGCCGTGGCCGAGGGGCCGCAGGTCGAAAGCGACTGGTTCAACTTCGACGCGCTGAACATCCCGCCCGAACATCCGGCGCGGCAGGAACACGACACCTTTTTCATGCACCGCGACGCCGGCGACGACCGGCCGCCGCATGTGCTGCGGACCCATACCTCGCCGGTGCAGATCCGCGCCATGCAAGAGACCGGCGCCCCGATCCGCATCATCGCGCCGGGGCGGGTCTATCGCATGGACATGGACCAGACCCACACGCCGATGTTCCATCAGGTCGAGGGGCTGGCCATCGGCCGCGACATCTCGATGGCCAATCTGAAATGGACGCTGGAAGAGTTCTGCCGCGCGTTCTTTGAACTCGACGAGGTCGAACTGCGATTCCGCGCCAGCCACTTCCCCTTTACCGAACCCTCGGCCGAGGTGGATATCCGCTGCTCGTGGGAGGGTGGCGCCCTGAAGATCGGGCAGGGCGACAGCTGGCTGGAAATCCTCGGTTCTGGCATGGTCCATCCCAAGGTGCTGGAAGCCGGCGGGATCGACCCGCACGAGTGGCAGGGCTTTGCCTTTGGCATGGGCATCGACCGGGTGGCGATGCTGAAATACGGCATCCCCGACCTGCGCGCCTTCTTCGAAAGCGACCTGCGCTGGCTGCGCCATTACGGCTTCGCGCCCGGCGACGTGCCCAGCATCGCGGCGGGCCTTAGCCGGTGAGTTCGATACGTTCGCGGCTATCGCGAATCTTCGACGCGTGGATGTCGTTCTTTCTAGCGTCGGTCGCGCTAGTCCTTTCGGTGACCGTAACCATCGTCTTCCTTCTTTACGCCTATCAGTTTTCTCGCGCTGTCATTGCGGGCGATGACTCTTTCCTTAGCGTGCGGTCAGATCATGATGGGGCTTCATCCCTTGTTCCTATCGAGCCTGCTATGCCCGATCCCGAGATATTCCGAAGGATAGCCGCCATGCCTCAAGCGGAGCTTTCGCGGGACATTGCCGCCATTCGGGAGCGCCTCGAAAGCTTCATCGCCGAAAGTCCGGGCACTCCAGCGGAAGACCGGGATGCGCTGGCGCGACTTGACAATCTTGAGGCCATGATTGGTCTGAAAGCTGAGGAAGTCGCATCTCTGGCAGTTATTGCGCAACGGGTTGCGGGCTTGGAAAATGAGCTACAGCGAACGGAAGCGCGGATGCAGAATCAGATCAATAATCTGAATTCGCTGTCGCTTGCATTGTTTGGTGCACTACTGGTCGCGGTCCTTGGATCGGCAATCTGGCGGAATATCTCCCTGCGGAAGGCAGAGTAGAGACCACGCACTCACTGCCCTTGTTTTCGCCGAGCCGATCTCGAAACCACCGCTACCCTCCGGAGATTCGCGGAATACCAGCAAAAACAGGCGCCCGCGGGGGCGCCTGTTTCTGTTTGCGTCCCGCGGTGGGGATCAGACCGAGTAGTAAAGCTGGTATTCGATCGGGTGAGGGGTGTGCTCATAGGCATAGACCTCTTCCCACTTCAGCCGGATATGCGCATCAAGCTGGTCGCGGGTGAAGACGTCGCCGGCCAGCAGGAAGTCCATGTCCTTTTCCAGCTCTTCCAGCGCCTCGCGCAGGCTGCCGCAGACGGTGGGGATGCTTTCCAGCTCTTCCGGGGGCAGGTCGTACAGATCCTTGTCGGATGCCGGGCCGGGGTCGATCTTGTTGCGGATGCCGTCGATCCCGGCCATCAGCAGCGCGGCAAAGCACAGATAGGGGTTGGCCGAGGGGTCGGGAAAGCGGGCCTCGACGCGCTTGGCCTTGGGGCTTTCGGTCCACGGGATCCGCACGCAGCCCGAGCGGTTGCGCGCCGAATAGGCCCGCAGCACCGGCGCCTCGAAGCCCGGAATCAGCCGCTTGTAGCTGTTGGTCGAGGGGTTGGTCAGCGCGTTCAGCGCCTTGGCGTGCTTGAGGATGCCGCCGATGAACCAGAGCGCCTCTTGCGACAGATCGGCGTATTTATCGCCCGCGAACAAGGGCTTGCCGTCGCGCCAGATCGACATGTTGACATGCATCCCGCTGCCGCTGTCGCCCTTCATCGGCTTGGGCATGAAGGTCGCGGATTTGCCATAGGCGTGGGCGACGTTGTGGATGACGTATTTGTATTTCTGCATGTTGTCGGCCTGCTCGACCAGCCCGCCGAAGATCATCCCCAGCTCGTGCTGGCAGGTCGCGACCTCGTGGTGGTGCTTGTCGACCTTGATGCCCATGCGCTTCATCGTGGACAGCATCTCGCCGCGGATGTCCTGCCCCTCGTCGATGGGATTGACCGGGAAATAGGCGCCTTTGTGGGGGGCGCGGTGGCCGGTGTTGCCCATCTCGAAGCTGGCATCGGTGTTCCAGGCGGCGGCGGCGGCGTCGATCTCGTAGGACACTTTTTGCGGGGTGACGGCATAGCGGACATCGTCAAACAGGAAGAACTCGGCCTCGGGACCCCAGTAAGAGACATCGCCGATGCCGCTGGCGCGCAGATAGGCCTCGGCCTTGACGGCGGTGCTGCGGGGGTCGCGGGAATAGGGCTCGCCGGTGTCGGGTTCGGCCACGTTGCAATGCAGGCACAGCGTGCGTTCGGCATAGAACGGGTCCAGATAGGCGCTGGCCGGGTCGGGCATCAGCTTCATGTCCGATTGATCGATGGATTTCCAGCCCGCCACGCTGGAGCCGTCGAACATCAGACCTTCTTCAAAGAAATCCTCGTCGACCTGATCGGCGATCATGGTCACATGCTGCAACTTGCCCTTGGGATCGGTGAAGCGGATGTCGACATATTCGACCTCTTCTTCCTTCATCAGCGCAAGAACGTCCTGGGTGTTCATCGGGAATTTATCCTTTGTGGTTTGCAGCAATGCGGGCGAGGGCGATGCTAGAGCGCGTCATCGCCGGTCTCGCCGGTGCGGATGCGGATGGCCTGTTCGACGGTGGTGACGAAGATCTTGCCGTCGCCGATCTTGTCGGTCCGCGCGGCCGAGATGATCGCGTCGATGGCGGCCTCGGCCAGATCGTCGGGCAGCACCGCCTCGACCTTGATCTTGGGCAGGAAGTCGACGATGTATTCGGCCCCGCGATACAGTTCCGTATGGCCCTTCTGGCGGCCGAACCCCTTGACCTCGGTGACGGTCAGGCCCTGGACGCCAACCTCTTGCAGGGCTTCCTTGACGTCGTCCAGCTTGAACGGTTTGATGATCGCTTCGATTTTCTTCATCGCGTGATCCTTGATGCGAGTCCTCTGCGTCTGGTGGCCGGGGCGCCGGGATGACAGGCGCGAAAGGCGGGGCGCGTGGGGGTTTTGCTGTCTGCCTGAATCGCGGGCATCATGCCTGAAGCATCTGCGGCGGCGCAAGACCCGTCGCTGTGCCCCCGGTTTCGCCCAGCCGTCGCCGGTGCCGCCGCTGCAACCGAAAAGGCCGCAACCCTTGGCAGGTCGCGGCCCATATCGTTCACGGCGTCACGGAATCAAAGCTCGTCAAGCGCTTCGACGGCCTTTTCCAGCTCGTCCTTGGTGACGGTCTTTTCGGTCACCTCGGCCTGATCGGCGATGTGATCGACGACCTTGTCCTCGAACAGGGGCGCGCGAAGCTGCTGCTGCGCCTGCGGGTTCTGCTGGATGAATTCAAAGAAGGCGCGTTCCTGGCCGGGGAAGTTCCGGGCCTGCATCATCACCGCCTGGGTGAATTCCTGATCCGAGACCTTCACCTCGGCCTTCTGGCCGATTTCGGCCAGCAGCAGGCCCAGACGGACACGGCGCTCGGCCAGCTTCTTGTGCTCGTCGGTGGGCTCGATCTCGCCGTGGTTGTGGCCGTGATCGTCCGGGTGCTCTTCATGGTACAGCTGGTGGGCGATCTGGCCGGCCTCGGCCTCGACCAGAACCTCGGGCAGGTCGAACTTGACCTGCTCGTCCAGCTGATCCAGCAGGGCGCGTTTCATCACGGCGCGGCTGGCGCCCTGATACTCGGCCTCGAGCCGCTCGGTGATCTGTTCCTTCAGCTTGTCCAGCGACTCGGCGCCGAACCGCTTGGCAAGCTCGTCGTCGATCTTGGCCTCGACCGGCTTCTTGACCGCCTTGACGGTGGTCGCAAAGACGGCGTCCTTGCCGGCCAGCGCCTTGTGGCCATAATCCTCGGGGAAGGTCACCTTGACCTCAAGCTCTTCACCGGCCTTGGCGCCGATCAGCTGATCCTCGAAACCGGGGATGAAGCTGCCCGAGCCGAGCACCAGCGGATAATCCTCGCCCGTGCCGCCTTCGAACAGCTCGCCATCGACCGAGCCCTTGAAGTCGATCACGACCTGATCGTCCTTGGCGGCCTTGCTGCCCTTGCGCTTGTCCTCATAGGACACGGCGTTCTTGGCCAGGTTTTCCAGCGCCTCGGTCACGGCCTCGTCCTCGGCCTTGACGGTCAGGCGGTCCAGCTTCAGCTTGGACAGGTCGACCTCGGGGATTTCGGGCAGCAGTTCGTACGAGACGTTGACGACGACATCGTCGCCCTCTTTCCAGCCTTCGCCGTTTTCCATCTCGACCTTGGGCTGCACGGCCGGGCGGTCGCCCGACTGCTCAAGATGTTCGCGGATGGCGTTGTCGACCGAATCCTGCATGGCATCGCCCATGATGCGCGGGCCGAACTGCTTTTTCAGCATCGCCATCGGGACCTTGCCCTTGCGAAAGCCCTTCATCTCGACCTCGGGCTGAGCTTCCTTCAGCTTCTGATCGACCATCGCGGCCAGATCGGCGGCGGGAAGCGTCATCTGGTAGCCGCGCTTGAGGCCTTCGTTCTGGGTCTCTTTGACCTGCATGTCCTATCCTTCACGTCGTCATGGTGCGGGTGGAGGGACTTGAACCCCCACGCCTTGCGGCGCCAGAACCTAAATCTGGTGCGTCTGCCAATTTCGCCACACCCGCAATGTCCAAAGACAGGCCACGCAGCCCGCCCATCAAATCCGCGCCGTTCTAGCAAAGCGCGCCGCGGGGTGCGAGGGGAAAAATCAAGCCAGTTCGCGCAGCAGCACCGGGATCTGTTCGGGCAGGTCGTCCGCGATCAGGCCAGGACCGAAGCGGCGGGCCGACTGGGCATGGACCCACGCCGCCAGACGGCAGGCCAGCGCGGCGTCGAAGCCCCGCGCCAGCAGCCCGCCGATCAGGCCGGCCAGCACATCGCCCGAGCCCGCCGTGGCAAGCTGCGGCGCGTCGCTGGCGTCATGCCGCCAATTCGTGCCGTCGGGGTGGGCGATGACGCTGACGGGGCCTTTCAGCAGTATCGTCGCGTTCCACCGCTGCGCCGCCCTGCGGGCCACGGTGTCGCGCTGGTCGGGATCGTCGGTCGGCGTCAGATCGGGGCAGAGGCGCTTGAACTCGCCCTCATGCGGGGTCAGGACGATCTCCGGGCGCAGCTTTTGACCCGGATGCGCGGCCAGCGCCGTGATCGCATCGGCGTCAACGATAGCGGGCAGGCCCGAGGCCAGCACCGCCGGCAGCAGCGCATGGGCGCGGTCGATGCCGCAGCCGGGGCCGATCAGGAGGGCGGAGACCCTGCGCGCCTTGCACCACGCCTCGAGCCCGCCCGGCTCGTTCAGCGGATGCAGCATCACCGCATCCGGCCCGCCGTGAAAGCGGGCCAGCGCGTCGGACGGCGGCAGCAGCGTCACCAGCCCGGCGCCGATCCGCATGGCGGCGCGCGCGGCCAGACGCGCGGCCCCCGCCTGCGCGCCCGCAATCACCGCCAGATGTCCGTGATCGTATTTGTGCCCGCCGGTTTTCAGCAACTGCCTTGCCTCGGCGGGCTGGTCGTCCGTCATTTGCGCTTGCTCAACTTCGGCTCGCCCTTCATCTCGCGCAGGTGCTCGGCGGCGACCGAGTTCACCTCGGCCCCGACCATGATGACGATGCTGGACAGCCACATCCACATCATCAGCACCACCGCCGCGCCGAGCGTGCCATAGGTCTCGTTATAGCTGGCAAAGTTCGAGGTGTAGAAGGAAAACCCGGCCGAGGTGATGATCAGCCCCACCGTCGCGAGCACCGCACCGGGCGAGATCTTGCCCAAGCCTTCGGCACGGCGGCTGGGGCCCCAGCGATACAGCGCCGAGATCGCCAGCAGCAGCACGGCGAACATGATCGGCCAGCGCAGCATGGTCAGGATCGCCTTGGTGTCGGGCACCAGCGGCAGCATGTGCAGGACCGCCGGCAGCACCGCCACCGCCAGCACCAGCAGCATAACCAGCACCATCGCCCCCACCGTCATCGCCAGCGAGATCAGGTTCAGCTTGATGAAGCCACGCTCTTCGCTTTGGAACAGGGCCACGTTCAGCCCGTCGATCAGCGCCTTCATCCCGCCATTTGCGGACCACAGCGTGACCAGCAGGCCGACGATCCCGGCCACGGACAGCGCGGTGCCGGGGGTCTTGATGATCTCTTGCACCTGCCCGCGAATGATCTCCAGCGCCGAGGGCGGCACCACCTTGCCCAGATTGTCGAGTTGTTCGTTCACCAGCGCCGGGTCGGCAAATACGCCGAACAGCGACACCAGCGCGGTGATCGCGGGAAACAGCGCGAGGATGGCAAAGAAGGTAACGCCGCCCGCCACCGAGGTCACGCGATCCTCGCCGATCTCGGTGACGGTGTCTTTCAGCACCGCCCACCATTGCTTGAACTTCAACCCCCAGACGGTGTCGGGGGCGGGGCCGGTGGGCACGGGCGTCGATTCGGGTTCGGCCTTGGCCTCTGCCTTGTCAGCCGCAGGCGGGTTTTCCGGCTGCATGCTGTCCGGCAGAGGGTCAAAGACCGCGTCCAGGACCGAGCGTTCGGGCGGGGTGGGAGTCCGCATGGTGCCTCTAGAGCCGGTGAGCGCGGTCGCGCGTCAGATCGGCCTTGCTGTGCGGCAGATCATCCGGCGACAGATCGGGGGGCGTGCCGCGCGGGTGGCCGCTGCTGGGATTGGTCTGCGCGGTGCGGGCCGGGCGGGGCGGGCTGCGCCGCTCGCCCAGAAACTCGCGCAGGCGGTCGGCGGTGTGGTCGAAATCGCGCATCATGCCCTCGGCCCGTCCGGCGATCTGGTGGAAGCCGTCCACGGCGGAATTGGCCGTCGCGACCAGCGCGGTGATGTTCGTGGCCAGCTTGCCAGCGCTGTCGGTCAGCTGGCTCAGGAAGCCGCGGCCGTTCTCGCGCGCGTGGCGGCGGCGCAACTCGCGTTCCTTGCGCTGACGGGCGCGGGCGCGGGCCTCGCGTTCGGCGCGGGCGCGGATCTCGGCCGCGTGCTCGTCATGCTCGTCATACAGCGAACGCGCGCGGCTGCGCATGTCCTGCCGGGCGCGGTCGTCGAGATTGGCATAGCGCGGCGCGAGGTGGTCGCGGCTGCGCGGATGCGGGCGATCCTCGTCATCGCCGGCAATGGCGTCCACGACGGCGCGCGTCGCCAACACGCCAAGCGCGGTCACGGCAGCAGCGCCAAGACCAATCGCACCGATCTTGAGCAGGCTCGGCCCGTCGTGATCGTGATCTTCCACGGGCACGGGCAGCGTGTTTTCGTCATAATGGCGCGGCAGCGGACGGCGCCGGGCGCGCGCCTGTTGGGGGGTCAGGTCTGCGGGGTAAGACATTGGGCTGTCCTTTTGAATCTGGTATGCAGTCAAACGACGCGGGGCTGCGAATTGTTCCGGGCTGCGGACAGGGCAGGGCCGGAGGGTCGGTTCGAGGCTGGGGTGGCGCGTGCTCTCTCACGGACCGGCCCGGCTCGCTGCGATACTTACGGCAGGATCAGACCCACACCCCCCACCGAAGCCAGGCCGCCCGACCAGAACCCAAAGCGCCACCGGCCTGCCACCGGCACCTCGCCCAACAAAAAAAGCCGCGCCGAAGATCGGCGCGGCCTGTATCTGTCGCTCGCGGCGGGCGTTACTCGGTGCCTGCCTCGTCCTCGTCGTCGCGCGAGGCAGAGCCGATATCGTCGAACAGGTTCGAGATCTCGAAATCGGCTTCGGCGTCCTGTTCGGCGGCCAGGTCCTGGATCGACTTGCCGGTCGCCTGCAGTTCCGCCTCTTCGGGCGAGCGGGCGATGTTCAGCACGATCTCGGCCTCGACCTCGGGGTGCAGGACGATCTGCACGGTGTGCAGGCCCAGATCCTTGATCGGAGCGCCCAGCACGATCTGCTTGCGGTCCACATCATGGCCCGCGGCATTCGCGGCGTCGGCGGCGTCACGGGTCGTCACCGACCCATACAGCGCGCCCGCGTCCGAGGCCGAGCGGATGATGACGAAGGTCTCGCCATGCAGCCTGTCGGCCAGCTTCTGGGCATCGGTCTTGGCTTCGTCGTTCTTGGCGACGAGCGCGGCCTTTTGTGCTTCGAACCCCTTGATGTTGGCGTCCGAGGCGCGCAGCGCCTTGCCCTGCGGCAGCAGGAAATTGCGCGCGTAGCCTTCCTTGACACTCACCACGTCGCCCATGGCGCCGAGCTTGGCCACACGTTCCAGCAGGATGACTTGCATCGGTCTTCCCCTTACTTCACGACATAGGGCAGCAGCGCCAAAAAGCGCGCGCGCTTGATCGCCTGTGCCAGCTTGCGCTGATTCTTCGCCGAGACGGCAGTGATGCGCGACGGCACGATCTTGCCGCGTTCGCTGATATAGCGCTGCAGCAGGCGGGTGTCCTTGTAGTCGATCTTGGGCGCGTTGTCGCTGCCGAACGGATCAACCTTGCGACGACGGAAAAACGGTTTGTTTGCCATGTCTCAAGCTCCTCAATTATCGCGGTCGCGGTCACGACGCTCGCGGCGTTCGCCACGATCACCGCGGTCGCCACGGTCGCCGCGATCCGAGCGGTCGCCGCGGTCGCGGTCGTCACGCTTCTGCATCTGCACCGAGGGGCCTTCCTCGTGCGCGTCGACCTTGATCGACATGACGCGCATCACGTCATCATGCAGACGGGCCAGACGTTCCATTTCCTGCACGGCCGCCGACGGGGCGTCGGTGCGCAGAAAGGCGTAATGGCCCTTGCGGTTCTTGTTGATCTTGTAGGCGAGGGTGCGGACACCCCAGTATTCGCTATCGACCACCTTGCCGCCATTATCGGCCAGCACGGTGGAGAAATGTTCAATCAACCCTTCGGCCTGTGTGTTGGACAGGTCCTGGCGGGCGATCAGCACATGCTCGTAAAGCGGCATGTCAGACCTTTCAGTTTCAGGCGGGCTTCAACAGCGGGACACACCCCCCGCACCCCGCCACGAGAGGCTGCGCCGGTTTCGCGATTGCGGAAGGATGGGGCTTTATAGCGGCAGGCCGCGCAGACGCAACCGGAATCGGCCGGGGCCATGCCGCCAGCTTGCGCAGGGCCGGCGGGCGGCCCTGCGTCGGCGCGGGACGCCTTACATCGGCGCGGGCAGGGGCGTGTCGTCGCCGCGCACCGGCAGGATCGGGTGGACGATCTGCGGCTGGTCGCCGGTCAGCGTGCGCAGGAAGGCCACGATTTCCTCGACCTGACCCTCTTCCAGCTCGGTTCCGATCTGCGAGGAGGACATGATCTGCACCGCCTCGCGCAGATCCCAGACCTGACCCGAGTGGAAATAGGGCGCGGTCAGTGCGATGTTGCGCAGCGGCGCGGCACGGAACACATATTCGTCATCGACCGTATCGGTCACGGTGAAGCGGCCCTTGTCGCCTTCGGGCAGCACCTCGGCACCGGGACGGGCGACCACGCCAAAGGCATAATAGTCCTGCCCGCCCATGTTCACGCCGGCATGACAGGCCACGCAGCCGGTATCCATGAACGCCTGCAAGCCGCGCTTTTCCAGCTCGGTCATGGCGTCGTTATCTCCTTCCAGGAAACGGTCGAAGGCGCTGTTGGGGGTGACCAGCGTCGCCTCGAACTGTTCGATGGCGTCGGCGAAATTGTCGAAATTGATCGGGTCGTTCTCGCCCGGATAGGCGGCGCTGAACATCTCGACATAGCCGTCCATGGATTTCAGCGTCGCGACCAGATGGTCGGGGGTGTTGCTCATCTCGACGCCGGCCTGCACCGGGCCCTTGGCCTGCTCGGCCAGATCGGGGGCGCGGCCGTCCCAGAATTGCGCGATGTTGAAGATCGCGTTCAGCATGGTCGGCGCGTTGCGCGGCCCCTTCTGCCAGCCATGCCCGACCGAGGTCGGCAGCCCGTCCACCCCGCCGATGCCGACATTGTGGCAGGTCTGGCACGAGATCAGCCCCGAGACCGACATCCGGGGATCAAAGAACAGCGACCGGCCCAGCTCGATCTTTTCGGCGGTGATCGGGGTCGGATCGCCGTCGGGGCGGGGGATCTGGTCCATCTGCTGGGGGATCGGGGCGAACAGGTCAAGCGCCGCCTCGCGCAGGCTGTCATCGGCGGGCAGTTCGGTCTGCGCCGTGGCAGGCAGTCCGGGCAGGACCAGCCCGAATGCGGCGAGGGACAGGATGGCTTTGATCGTCATGGTGTTCTCCGTCAGGTGTCGCGGTGCCTGAAGCCCGGCACCAAGGCGATGTTAGCACAAGCCGCGCGAAACGACCTTGATGCAGATCAGCCGCCGACCCATCATGGCGCAGCAGGCTGGAAGGAAAGGGAAAACATGGCACTCGAAGATGCGAGGCATCAGGTCGATCTGGCCTTTACCCGCGACGATCCGCGCGGGCTGAGCCAGGAAAACGCCTTTGCGGGGGCCACGTCCTTCCTGCGCCGGCGCTATGCGAAAGACGTGATGGACTATGATCTGGCGGTGACCGGCATCCCCTTCGATCAGGCGGTGACGCATCGCCCCGGTGCTCGGTTCGGCCCGCGCGCGATCCGCGAGGCCTCCTGCCTGCAGCCCTATGACCCGCCCTATGGCTGGGGCTTCGATCCGCTGTCGGAACTGGCGATTGCCGATGCCGGCGACATGGCCTTTGACTATGCCGATACGCGGTCGGTTCCGGCGGCGATTCAGGCGCATATCGGCGGGCTGCTGGATCAGGGCGTGGGGACGGTGGCGCTGGGGGGCGATCATTTCGTGACCCTGCCGATCCTGCGCGCCTATGCGCAGCGGCATGGCCCGCTGGCGCTGATCCAGTTCGATGCCCATTCCGACACCTGGCCCGACGACAATCCCGACCGGATCGACCACGGGACGTTTCTGTACAAAGCAATCCGCGAGGGGGTGGTCGATCCCGCCGCGACGGTCTCGGTCGGGATCCGCACCGAGAACCCCGACACGCTGGGTGTCACGATCCTTGATGCGGCCTCCATTCACCGGGACGGGATCGAGGCCACGCTGGACCGCATCCGGCAGGTGATCGGGACGCGGCCGGTCTATCTGACCTTCGACATCGACGCGCTCGATCCGGCCTTTGCGCCGGGGACGGGGACGCCGGTCTGGGGCGGGCTGGCAAGCTGGCAGGCGGCGGCGCTGCTGCGCGGGCTGGCCGGGATCGACCTGCTGGGCGGCGACGTGGTCGAGGTCTCGCCGCCCTATGACACCACCGGCGCGACGGCGATCGCGGCGGCCCATGTCGCGACCGAGCTGATCTGCCTCTATGGCTGGACGCGGCGCAAACCGGCGCCGTGATTTCCGGCCCCTGAGAATCATTGCGGCGGGCGCTGAGGCCCGCCGCAAACATTGTCAGTGCAGGCGCGGTTCAGACCACGCCAAGCGCGCGCATCGCCTCGGCCACGCGGACAAAGCCCGCGATATTGGCGCCGACAACATAGTTGCCCTGCTCGCCATAGGTCGCGGCGGTTTCGGCGCAGTCGTCATGGATGTTGCGCATGATCGTTTCCAGCCGGTCGGCGGTCTTGTCAAAGCTCCAGCTGTCGCGGCTGGCATTCTGCTGCATTTCCAGCGCCGAGGTCGCCACGCCGCCCGCATTGGCCGCCTTGCCGGGGGCGAACAGCACGTCGGCCTTGTGGAAGGCGTTCACCGCGTCGGGGGTCGCGGGCATGTTGGCGCCCTCGGCCACCGCGATCACGCCGTTGCGGATCAGGGTCTTGGCATCCTTGCCGTTCAGCTCGTTCTGGGTCGCGCAGGGCAGCGCGATGTCGCACGGCACGTCCCAGATCGAGCCGCCGGCGACGTAATAGACGCCGTCGCCCTTGAGGCGGTCATATTCGCTGATGCGGTCGCGGCGGACCTCTTTCAGCTCTTTCACCAGATCCAGATCGAGGCCGTTTTCATCGACGACGTAACCGGCGCTGTCCGAACAGGCGATGACCTTGGCGCCCAGTTCCTGTGCCTTTTCGATGGCATAGATCGCGACATTGCCCGAACCCGAGACGACGACCGTCTTGCCGTCCAGGCTGGTGCCACGGGTCCGCAGCATCGAATCGGTGAACCAGACCGTGCCATAGCCGGTGGCCTCGGTCCGCGCGCGCGAGCCGCCATAGCTGAGGCCCTTGCCGGTCAGGACGCCGGCCTCGTAACGGTTCGCCAGCCGCTTGTACTGGCCGAACATATAGCCGATCTCGCGCTTGCCGACGCCGATATCGCCGGCCGGCACGTCGGTATATTCGCCGATATGGCGGTGCAGCTCGGTCATCATGGACTGGCAGAAGCGCATGATCTCAAGCTCGGACCGGCCCTTGGGGTCGAAGTCCGACCCGCCCTTGCCGCCGCCGATGGGCATGCCGGTCAGCGCGTTCTTGAACGTCTGCTCGAAGCCGAGGAACTTGATGATCCCGACATTGACCGAGGGGTGAAAGCGCATGCCGCCCTTGAACGGGCCAAGCGCGCTGTTGAACTGGACCCGGAAGCCGCGGTTGATGTGGACCTGGCCTTGTTCATCGACCCACGGGATGCGGAAGATGATCTGACGCTCGGGTTCGCAGATCCGCTCGATCAGCGCGTGATCGGCATAATCAGGATGTTTGGCGATGACCCGGCCGAGGCAGCTCAGAACCTCATCGACCGCCTGATGGAACTCAGGCTCGTTTGGGTTGCGACGTAAGACCTCATTGCGGATCTTTTCGAGTTTCTCGGGAAGTTGGGCCATCATGCCTCCTTAGCGATAAGCCAGACCTCGCTTTTATGCTGCGCTGCGGAAAAAGTATACATGTCTGTTTGTAAGGCCGCGCTTGCCGTGTCCGACGCGGGACGCTAAGCCGCTGGGATGCTGCCACAGGACCGCCTTGCCCAGATCATGCAGCGTTTCGAGTATCTCGAAGCGCGGCTCAATGCCGGACCCAATCCCGACGAAATCGCGGGAATCAGCCGCGAATACGCAGAGTTACGGCCGGTGGTGGACACCATCGCCGCCTGGCAGGCCGCGCAATCGGGGCTGGCCGAGGCGCAGGCGATGCTGTCCGATCCCGACATGCGCGAACTGGCCGAGGACGAGGTTCAGCGCCTGAAACACAGCCTGCCAGAGCTGGAGCAGGCGCTGCGGATCGCGCTTTTGCCCAAGGATGCTGCGGATGCACGGCCCGCGATCATGGAGATTCGCCCCGGCACCGGCGGGGACGAGGCCGCGCTTTTCGCCGCCGACCTGCTGTCGATGTATCGCCGCTATGCCGAGACGCAGGGCTGGGATTTCCAGATCCTCGAACTGTCCGAATCGGAACTCGGCGGCGTGCGCGAGGCGGTGGTGCGGATCGCGGGCGAGGGGGTGTTCGCGCGGCTGAAATACGAATCGGGCGTCCACCGCGTGCAGCGCGTGCCGGAAACCGAATCGGGCGGGCGCATCCACACCTCGGCCGCGACCGTGGCGGTGCTGCCCGAGGCCGAGGCCGTCGATGTCGACATCCCGGCGGGGGACATCCGCATCGACACCATGCGCGCCTCGGGCGCGGGCGGGCAGCACGTCAACACCACTGATTCGGCGGTGCGGATCACCCATCTGCCGACCGGGATCGTTGTCACCAGCAGCGAGAAATCGCAGCACCAGAACCGCGCCAACGCCATGGCCGTGCTGCGCGCGCGGCTGTTCGACATGGAACGCGAACGCGCTGCCTCGGCCCGCGCCGCCGACCGCAAGAGCCAGGTCGGCAGCGGCGACCGCAGCGAGCGCATCCGCACCTACAACTTCCCGCAGGGCCGGATGACCGACCACCGCATCAACCTGACGCTCTATGCGCTGGACCGCGTCATGGCCGGCGATTTGACTGAGATCGTGGACGCGCTGACCGCCCATGATCAGGCCGAAAAGCTGGCCGCCCAGCAATGACCCAGCCAAACGGCGCTGACGACGGCGGCTTTCGCGCCCAGCTTGCGGCGGCGGTGGCGCGGCTGACGCAGGCCGGGGTGGCCGATGCGCCCCGCGACGCCCGGCTGCTGATGGCCCATGCGCTGGATCTGCCGGTGACGCGGCTGGGCATCGACGCGCCCGCGCGGTTGACGCCCGCGCAGCAGGCGCGGCTGGCGGAGCTGATCGCGCGCCGCGCATCGCGCCAGCCGATCAGCCAGATCATCGGCCGCCGCGCCTTCTGGAAACATGATTTCCACGTCACCCCTGACACGCTCGACCCGCGACCCGAAACCGAGACGCTGGTTCAGGCGGCGCTGCGGCTGGACTGGTCTTCGGTTCTGGATCTGGGGACGGGGACCGGCGCGATCCTGATCTCGCTGCTGGCGGAACGGCCGCAGGCTGGGGGGCTGGGGACCGATATCTCTGACGCCGCGCTGGCAGTGGCGCGCGGCAATGCGGCGCGGCTGGGGGTCAAGGCCGATTTCACCCGCGCCGACTGGTTCGACGGCGTCACCGGACGCTTTGACCTGATCGTGTCGAACCCGCCCTATATCGCGCTGTCGGAAATGGCCGCGCTGTCGCCCGAGGTCCGCGAGTTCGAGCCGCATGGTGCGCTCACCGATTTCGGCGACGGGCTGTCCGCCTATCGCCGGATCGCCGCCGGTGCCGCCCGGCATCTGACCCCGAACGGCGCGGTGCTGGTCGAGATCGGCTGGCAGCAGGGGCAGGCGGTTGCGCGGCTTTTTGCCGAGGCCGGGGCGTCGGTCCGGGTTCTGCCGGATCTGGACGGGCGCGACCGCGTGATCGAGGCGCATTTCGGCCCCGACCCGGTCAAAACTGCGTAAGATCAGACAGAAATGTCAAAAAACACCGTTCATAGGGCAGTTTTTCCTTGTGCCGCCGCCTTTGCCGTGCTTATTCAACCCAAGTGCCGGGGAGGCGATCCACCGCACGGACCAGCCACGACATCGCTAACCACCAGGCGGACGCAACTATCCCCCTTCAGGTTCAGCGCATGGAACGGCGGCAAGGAACCCTTCCAGACGACTGGGTAAAGTCAAACAATGAGATCATCGAAATCCCGTTCGCGTTCAAAGTCGAACCGTCAGCGCTCTTTGGGCAATGTCATCAACCGTGTCTTCGACTCCTCGGGGCCCGAAGGCAAGGTGCGCGGCACGCCGCAGCAGATCATCGACAAATACCTGACGCTGGCCCGCGACGCGCAACTGTCGAACGACCGCGTGGCCGAGCAGTCCTTTCTGCAACATGCCGAGCACTACACCCGCATGCTAGGTGAGGCGCAGCGCGAGCAGAACGAGCGTCAGCAGCAGCAAAGCGGCCAGGGCGGACGCAGCGACGACGACCGCGACGACGCGGACGACAGCAGCCGCAGCGACAATCGCGACAGCCGTGACAGCCGTGACAATGGCCGCGAACAGGGCCGGGATCAGGGCCGCGATAGCTCGCGCCGGGATGACCGGCAGGACCGCGGCGAACGGCAAGAGCGCGGCGAACGGCAGGACAGTGGCGAACGCCAGGACCGGGGCGAGCGTCAGGACCGAGGCCAACGCCAGGACCGTGGCGAGCGGCAAGACCGCTCGGACCGTCAGGACCGCAGCGACACGCAGGACAAGCCCGGCCGCAAGGACCGGTCCGACGACCAGTCGGACAATCAGGATCAGGGCGACAGCAACGACCGCGCCGCCGCGCTCCGTCGCGACCGCAGCGACGACAAGCCGGCACGCAACCGCGAGGCCGAGCAGGTCGAGGTCGCGGGCAAGGCCCGTGCCGATCAATCGGATGACGCCGCCAAGCCGATCGAGGCGAGCGACGACAACGTGACCGCCAAGGACGCCCTGCCCGACGCCATCACCCCCGAAAAAGGTCCGGTCGAGACGCCCGAGACGCAGCCAAAGCCCAAGCGCACCCGCGCGCCGCGTGCCGCCGATGCGGGCGACAAGCCCGCCCCGCGCACCCGCCGCCGCGCCACCCCGGACGCCGCGGCCGAGCCCGCGACGAATGACAGCGCTGGGCAGGCATAGGCTTACGATCAGCATGAGACAGGAAAGGGGCCGCGCTGCGGCCCTTTTGCATTTGGTGAGTGGCTAGGCCCGAAGGGGTCGCGTCCTAAACAGGCAGCCCGTTAGCGCTCGCCGCCCTAATCGCGCTCCGCTTGCTCCAACGCGCGGGCGAGGGCGCAGAACTCTCTCAGTCCGATTTCCTCGGCGCGGGCGGTGGGGTCGATGCCGCAGGCTTCCAGCAGCGCCTCGATTTGCGGATGCAGCCCCTTCAGCGAGCTTCGCAGCATCTTGCGCCGCTGGTTGAACGCCGCCGCCGTCACCCGCATCAGCACCGCCGGATCGGCCGGATAGCGCGGCTCGGGCAGGGCGGTCAGGCTGACCACGGCCGAATGGACCTTGGGCGCGGGCACGAAAGCCTCGGGCGGCAGGGACATGACGATCCCGGTCTCGCAGCGCCACTGGGCCAAGACGGCGAGGCGACCATAGGCTTTGCCTCCGGGCTGCGCCACGATCCGCTCGGCCACCTCGCGCTGGAACATCAGCGTCAGCGACTGCCAGAAGGGCGGCCAGTCGGGCGGTGTCAGCCAGCGGACCAGCAGTTCGGTCCCGACATTATAGGGCAGGTTCGCGGCGATGCGGATCGGCGGCGTCAGATGCTGCAGCGGGTCGATCCGCAGCGCGTCGCCATGCAGCACGGTCAGCCGGCCGGGATAGGCGTCGGCGATCTCGGCCAGGGCGGGCAGGGCGCGTTCGTCCTTTTCGATGGCCAGCACGTGACGCGCACCCTCGGCCAGCAGGCCACGGGTCAGCCCGCCGGGGCCGGGGCCGATTTCCAGCACATCGCAAGTTCGCAGATCGCCCGCCTGCCGCGCGATCTTGGCGGTCAGGTTCAGGTCGAGCAGAAAGTTCTGCCCCAGCTGCTTGCGGGCGCGCAGATCGTGCCGGGCGATCACCTCGCGCAGGGGCGGCAGGCCGTCGATGGCGCTCATCCCCGCTCGCGTGCCTCGGCCATGTCGGCGGCCATGCGCAGCGCGGCGATGGCGCTGCCGGCATCTGCGAGGCCCTTGCCCGCGATGTCGAAGGCGGTGCCGTGATCGGGCGAGGTGCGCGGAAAGGGCAGCCCCAGCGTCACATTCACCCCGCCCGCGAAATCGAGCGTCTTGATCGGGATCAGCGCCTGATCGTGATAGCCGCAGATCGCAGCGTCGTAACGCGCCCGCGCCGGGGCGTGGAACATGGTGTCGGCGGGCAAGGGACCGGACAGCGACAAGCCTTCGGTCCGGAGCCGGTCGAGCAGCGGGATCATCCAGGCGATTTCCTCGCCGCCCATCCCGCCGCCTTCGCCGGCGTGGGGGTTCAGCCCGGCCACGGCAAGGCGCGGCTCGGCAATGCCGAAATCGCGGACCAGGGCGGCATGGGTGATGCGGATGGCCTGTTCCAGCAGCGGCGCGGTCAGCGCGGCAGGCACCTGCGCCAGCGGGATATGGATCGTCGCCGGCACCACCCGGCAGGGCGGCGAGACCAAGGTCGAGGCGAGCATCATCGCCACATCCACCCCGCCCGCGAGATGGGCCAGAAACTCGGTATGGCCGGGAAAGGCGAAATCGGCGCCGTCCTTCAGCGCCTTCTTGTGGATCGGCAGCGTGCAGACCGCGCCCGCCTGTCCCGACAGCGCCAGCGAGACGGCGCGTTCAATGACCGCGATCACGCCCGCCGCATTGGCCGGATCGGGCTGGCTCGGCGTCGCCGGGGCGGCGAAATCGTGGCGCAGCACGGCGAGGCGGTCGGGGGCGACGCCGGACAGGTCGGACAGATCCTCGATCACGCTGAAGGCGGTGCCGTGCGGCAGGTGCCTTGGGTCGCCCAGCCATGCAAAGGGCAGCCCCGCCGCCAGCAGTTGCGGCGCGATCTCGGGGCCGATGCCGGCGGGTTCGCCGCAGGTGACGATGATCGGGCGCGCCATGGCTCAGGGCCTGCGGATGACCGCATCGCCGCGCTGTTCGGCCAGATAGGCGTCGGCGGCGGCGTTGATCTTGCGGTTGAAGACCTGCTCGCGGACCGATTCGCGTTCCGGCAGCGCGTCGGGATTGGCCGGGGTGCTGGCCTCGCCATCGCTGGTCGCGGTGGGCACGGGGCCGGCGTCCAGCCCGGCCAGCAGCGCAGGTGTGCGGTCGCACAGCATCAGCACATCGGCCCCGGTGCCGCGCGCCACGACGCTGGTTTCGTTTTCATCCAGCGAGGCCAGCAGGACGCCGGTATAGGTCGGGATCGCGTTCTGGCTGGCAGTCTGGCGGACCACCTGCTGGTCGGGCAGGTGATTGGCGAAGGTATACAGATCGGCGCAGCTTCGCGCCTGCGCGGCGGCGCTTTGCGCCTCGGCCATGCTGGGGAAGGTGACGGTCAGGAAGTCCAGCGTCTGTTCGCTGGCGCCGGGGCGCAGCTGGCCGCGCGTGTCGCGCATGTAGAACAGCACCACCGCGCCGGGGATGGTCAGCGGCGGGCTGACCTGACCGGGGCGCAGCCCCAGCAGGATCGGGCGCAGGGTCGGCGGCATGTTGGCGACTTGCATCCAGTCCAGCCGCCCGCCCTGGGCCGCCGACGGGGTGGCGGAAAAGCGGCGCGCGGCGTCGGCAAAGACGCCCTCGCTGGTCGACCGGGCGGCGATGGCCTCGGCCTGATCGACGATCGCCTCGTCCTGGCCGGGCGGGATCGGAATGATGATTTCGGACAGCAGCACGGCGATCACGATGGGGGTTTCCACGATGCGGCGCATGGCCTGATCGACCTCGGCCTCCGAGACCGAGACGGTGGGCAGGATGCGCTGGCGGACGACCTCGCGCCACGCCACGCCGGCCTTGATGAAGTCGCGATAGGCCTGCCGCTCGACGCCGCTGCGTTCCAGCACCTGAATGAACTCGCCCGTGGTCAGCCCGGCGCGGCCGGCGAATTCCGACAGCCCTTCCTCGAGCCCGCTATCGCTGACCTCGACGCCGATCTGGCGGGCCGCTTCCAGCCGCAGCCGATCCTCGATCAGCGCTTTTTCGGCGGCCTCGGCACTGGTCTCGGCCGAGTTCAGCACGGCCATGAACCGCATCCGCTGCTGGACCTCGTAGCGTGTCACGACCGAGTTGTTCACATAGACCACGGCAGAGAAATCCTGCGCCTGCACCGGCGTCAGCGTCGCCCCCGTCAGGGTCGCGCCGAGTGTCAAGGAAAGTAGAAACTGCCGCATGCAACCATGCCCCCTGTTGATCTGGCGTCAATCTAGCGCATGCAGGCGCGCCGCGCCACCGTGCCCTTGCCGTCCGGTTGTGCCCCGAAACCGCCCAGCCGCACCGACAGGTCGAAATCCGTTTCCGGGTTCAGTTCGGCGGTGTCGGTGAAGCGGCGCGAGACGGCGGCCTCGACCGTGATGCACTCGTTTCGATAGGCCACGCCCAAACCCGCCTTCTGCGCCCGGCTGGCGGCCAGATCGTGGCGGGCATAGGCCGAACCCCACCAGCCCGGCGCCAGCTGCCAGCCGACCTCACCGGTCAGTTCCGACAGTTCGCGCGCGCGGCCCTCGCTTTCATCGGCCTGCATCCACAGATAGCCGAGGCTCAGTTCCAGCTCTGGCCGCGCCCAGCCGATCCGCAATTCGTCGCGAGTCAGGCGCAGATCGTCGTTCAGCAGCGCCCGGTTGGCGAGGCTGAGGCCTGACGCGTCCGAATAATGCCCCGCCACCAGCCAGTCCGAGCGTGTGCCGCGCAGCAGCTTCGGCGTCTCGGGCCGGTCATCGGCATCGGCCCGCCAGATTCGGCCCGCCGCCAGCGACAGCGACCATCCGGCGGGGTCGAACCGCGTCCATGTCACGCCCAGATTGGCGCGCAGCCCGGTCTCGCGCTCGTCCCAGCCCGGATAGCGCGACAGCGCGAACAGGTTGCCTTCGTCGAACTCGACCTGCCGGCTGTCCTCGTTCGGGACCGCGTCGTCATGGCGGTGGCGCTGCGGCGACCAGACCAGCTGCGCCACCGGTTCCAGCACATAAGAGGCGGTGCCGTCGCTGCCGGTCAGCGGATAGCGCAGCGTCGCCGCGACCCAGGGCCGGGTCCGCAGCACGGTGTCGTCAAAGGCGTCGTCGTCGCGGATGGCGTAAAGATCGGCCCCCAGCCCCGCCGCCGTGCCCAGAACCAGCCCCGAGGACAGGATCGTGTTGCGCTGCCAGTCGAGATCCATCGAGGCCCGCGCCATGTCGCGCCCGACCCCGTCCAGCGTCGAGGGCCGCCGCAGAGCGTTCGCCGACCAGACCAGCCGCGCCTGACCGCCCGCCACCTGCCAGCGCCGCACCCACATCGCCTCGGCCACCTGCGCGGGCGAGGTCGAGTTGTCCTCATCCTCGCGCAGGCTGTGATAGTTGCCGGCCCGCGCCCAGACCAGGCGGTCGCGCTTGACGCGCTGCAGGGTCAGCCCGCTCCACAGCCGGTCGGCGTCCGAGACGTCGTAATCGCGCAGATAGGCGTCGTCGGACACGACCTGCAACTGCATCCCCAGCGAATAGCCGCGCGGCAGCGACCACTGCGCGGCGCCGAACAGATAGCCGCGCGTCTCGTCCGGGCGCAGATCGTCGCGGCTGACGGCGCCGTTCCACTCGGTCGCGCCGTTCTGGAACGCCTGACGATAGCGCAGCATCAGCGTCGTCGTCTGCGAGGCCGACAGATAGGGCGTCAGCGTCACATCAGCATGCGGCCCCAGCGTCTTGAACCATGGCAGCATCACGCCGAACCCGAGACCCGAGGTGGTGCGGATGCGCGGGCGCAGGAAACCGGTCATCCGCTCGACCGTGGGATCGGGGGCGCGCAGCGTGCCGGGCCAGGCCGCGACCGGCACGCCGAAGGCGCGCAGCTGCGGGCGCTCGAAGGTCAGCGTCTGGGCCAGATCGTCATGGACGATGCTCTTGGCGCGGATTTCCCACAGCGGGGTCGGGCTTTCGGCGCAGATCCGGCAGGACGAGGCCACGACATGGGTCAGCGTGGTGAAACGCCCGCCGCCGGTCAGCGCGACCTCTCGCGCGGCCATCTGCAACTCGCGGGCCAGCACCAGCCTTGCGCCGCGCACCAGCCCCTCGCGCAGATCCTGCGACAACTGGGCCTGATCGGCGATGATGATGGCGTCGTCGGACGTGCCCGCCAGCCCCGGACGGGTCAAGTGGATCGGGCCGGTGATGTCCATGCGCCCGGTCGCGCCGTCATAGCGGACCTGCCGCGCCAGCAGCCGCGCGCCCTGATACCACACCACCACCCCGCCCGAGGCGGTCAGCGTCCGGTCGCCCGACAGCGAGATCCGGTCGGCCAGCAGCGTCGCCGCGCCGCCGTCATCTTCGATATCCTCGCCCGACAGCGTGATCTCGGGCGGGCGGGCGGCGGCGGCGCGGGTCAGGCGGCTAAGCTCGGTCCCGTCGGCGTTGGGCGCGTTCAACCCGCCGATCTCGGTCGGGGCAAGCGCGGGGCGGGCCAGCCCCGCATAGGCCGGGTCGCCCTGCCACCAAGGCCGGGTCACGCCCGGCGCCGGGCTAAGATCCTGCGCCACGGCCGGGGCCAGCGTCAGCGCCGACGCGGCCACAGACAGCGCGAAAAGGGCAGATCGGCGCATCATCCGTCCTCGAGTTGCAGCAGCAGGCCGACCGCGAACAGGATCGCGACGATGGGCGGCGCCCAGCCTGCCAGAACCGGCGGCACCCCGGCATTATCGCCCAGAACCTGCGCCATGTTGCGCAGAAAGAACAGCGCCATCCCCGCGATGAAGGCGCTGAGCACCAGCCCGCCCGCCTTGCGCCCGCGCATGTGGCGCATGGTGAACACCGAAGCGACCATGACCATCGCCGCCAGCGTCAGCGGCAAGGCCAGCTCCATCTGCAGCCAGACCTGATGACGCAGCGCCGAAAAGCCCGCCCGTTGCAGCCCGGCGATATAGGCCGGCAGTTCCCACACCGGCACCGCCTGCGGCTGGCCGAAGCCGTCGCGGATGCGGCCGGCGGTCAGTTCGGTCGGCAGTTGCAGCCGGTCGGCGCGGCGGGCCTCGGCCTCTGGGTTGGGAGTGTTCAGCGACCATTCCTTGACGTCGGACAGCTGCCACTCGCCCTCGGCCAGCACCGCCTTGCGCGCCTCGATCCGGGTGGCGGGGCCGGCGTCGGGGTCATAGATCACGAAGCTCGCATCATAGAGCGTCGTCGCATCGGGGCTGGTCCGCGCCGCGCGGATCATCATCTGCGCGCCGGCATCGCCCAGCCCCTGCCGCAGCCACAGCGCATCATCGCCCAGGCTGACGCTTTGGGTCTGGCCCTGCTCGATCTTCGCCACGGCGGCGGCATAGCGGGCCTGCGTCGCGGCGACGATGGGGTTCAGAAAACCCACCGCCCCCGCCCCCAGCAGCGCGGCCATGATCGCGGGCGACATGACGCAGCGCAGCCCCGACCGCCCCGAGGCGCGGATCGCCACCATCTCGGACGAGCGCGACAGGGCGAGGAACAGCATGATCGCCGCCAGCAGCCCGATCAGCGGCAGGATGTTGTAGAAACTGCCCGCGACCGACAGCGCCGACAGCCGCGCCGCCTCGCCCAGGGTGATGCCGCGGTCGGCAAAGCGGCGAATCTGCTCGACCATGTCGATCAGCAGCAGCAGCGCCATGAAGACGCCCGCCAGCAGCATGAAGGCGCGGAAATAGCGGTTGGCGAGGTAGCGGGCCAGGATCATGCCGCCACCGCATGGGCTTTGGCGGCGCGCGGCCGTCGCGGGCGTGCCGCCAGCCACAGGATCAGCAGGCACGCCATCAGACCCACCAGCGCAGGCAGATACAGCAGCGGCCACAGCGCGGGCTGATCGCCGGCGCGGTTCGCGGCCCAATTCCCCAGAAGCTGCACGAGGATCAGCGCCACCACCGCCCAGCCGATCTGGCGCCAGACGCCAAAGCGCGAAAAGCCGCCGATCAGCAGCGTGGCGAAACCCAGCATCGCCGCCACCG
Source organism: Paracoccus jeotgali (assembly GCF_002865605.1). NCBI lineage: Bacteria > Pseudomonadati > Pseudomonadota > Alphaproteobacteria > Rhodobacterales > Paracoccaceae > Paracoccus > Paracoccus jeotgali. The sequence goes on along the minus strand of NZ_CP025583.1, from coordinate 2,163,913 downwards.
GCGACAGCAGCGGCTGGGCCAGCCGCGAATGCGCCTCGAGCCGCGCCCGCGCCGGGTTGGCGCCGGTCGCGTCCAGCAGCGCGGCGTCGGGTTGCAGCAGGCGGCCGGTGGTATAGTCGCGCAGATCGCCCCCTCGCGCCGCGCCGGGGCCGAGGATGCTGCCCAGATCATAGGTCATGTCCGCGAACCGCGTCACCGACAGGCGCGGGCCGCTGCCCTGTGGCGGGGTGGCGGCGGGAGCCTGCGGTGAAGCCGGGGCGGCAGGGTCAAGCGCCGGGTCTGTTTCCGCGGGCCGGGCCGCTGCGGGATCAGGCCGCAAGGTCTGCACCACCCCGTCGATCATCACCAGCTTCGGCCCGGTTTCGGTCCGCACCAGCAACGCGCGTTCGGCGCTGTAGCTGCTGATGCTGGCGGGGTTGCGGGCGTCTTCCAGAAACAGCCCCTCCAACTCGCCCAGCGGGGTCAGGTTGCGGATGAACAGGGTGATGCCGGGGGCGGGAAACTGGAAGCTGCCGGCGATCAGAAATTGCGCGGTCACGTTCTCGGCCAGCTCGGCCTGCCGGTCGGCCAGCCGCGCCCGCGCCATCGGCACCAGCGCGTTGACCAGCACCGCCACCATCACCGCGACCAGCAGCCCGAAGACCAGCACCGGCCGCGCCAGCCGCCAGGGCGACAGCCCCGCCGCCTGCATCGCCACCAGCTCGGATTCATTGGCCAGCCGGTTGGTCCCGTAAGCCGTCGCCGCAAAGGCTGCCACCGGCAGCACGACCGAGATCACCAGCGGCAGCGTCAGCAGCGTGAACTCCAGCACCACCAGCGCGGTCTGGCCGTCGGCGATCAGCCGCTCGAACAGCGAGACGGCGCGATTGACCCAATAGACCGCGACCAGGATCAGCGCGAAGAAGCCGAACAGGATCAGCATCGTCTTGAGGATATAGCGGTCGATGCTGGTCATGGCCGTCGCTTCGTTGGTCCGGCCCCTGATTAGCCGCTGCGCGATCCCGGGGAAAGCCCCGCACGCGGTGTTGAAGCACCGGCGTCTGCGCGCCGCGAGTCTGGTCAAGGGCCAGCCGCGCCGCTAGGTTCGCGGCCAACGCAACCAGGAGAGCCAAAATGACCCAGCCGGTCGAAATCCGCTTCACTGAAACCGTCACCGACGAGCTGACCCGGCGCGAGGGGCGCATTGCCCTGATCGTCGATGACCGGGGCAAGCTGCCCTCGGGTCTGCCGCGACCGGCGCGTGAGGGGCTGGGTCGGGCCTTGGCGTCCTCGGATTGGCAGGGCCTCTCGGCGGGCAAGGGGCTGACGCTGTCCTTTCCGGGCGGCTGGGCGGCGCAGGCGGTGACGCTGATCAAGCTGCCGCGCAAGGCCAGCGTCGCCGAGGCGCGCAAGGCCGGGGCCACCATCGGCGCGGCGCTGGGCAAGGGCGAGACGCTGGTTCTGGCCGGCAACCACCCCCGCGCGGCCGAGGTGGCGCTGGGGCTGGCGCTGCGCGGCTATGACTTCTCGGTCTACAAGACCCGCGACAAGAATGGCGACGCGGCCACGCAGCCGCAGGGCGACGCCCCCGCGCAGACGCTGTCGGGTGCGCGCGAGGATGCCGTGACCGGCGACGCCGCCGCGCAGGCGCGCCGCGAGGGCGCGGATGCGCCGCAGGATGGCGGTGACGAGCGGCCCGATCCGGCGCGGGCCAGCGTCACCTTCATGTGCGCCGACCCCGAGGATCTGGCCCGCACCGCCAGCGATCACGCGGCCCTGGCCGAGGGCGTCTTCTTTACCCGCGATCTGGTCAGCGAACCGGCCAACGTCCTGACCACCACCGATTTCGCCGACCGGCTGAAGGCGATGGAGGAGATCGGCCTTGAGGTCGAGGTGCTGGACGAGGACGAGCTGGAAAAGCTGGGGATGCGCGCGCTGCTGGCCGTGGGGCAGGGCTCTGAATCGCCGTCAAAGGTCGTGGTCATGCGCTGGAACGGCGCGGGCGGCGATCAGGCGCCGCTGGCGCTGGTCGGCAAGGGCGTGGTCTTCGACACCGGCGGCATCTCGATCAAGCCGGCGGCCGGCATGGAAGAGATGACCATGGACATGGGCGGCGCGGCGGTGGTCGCGGGCGTCATGCGGACCCTCGCGCTGCGCCGGGCCAAGGCCAATGTCGTCGGTCTGGTCGGTCTGGTCGAGAACATGCCCGACGGCCGCGCGCAGCGCCCCGGCGACATCGTGCGCAGCATGAAGGGCGACACCATCGAGGTCATCAACACCGATGCCGAGGGCCGTCTGGTGCTGGCCGATGTGCTTTGGTACGCGCAGACCCGCTTCAAGCCTGCGGCGGTGATCGATCTGGCGACGCTGACCGGGGCGGTGATCATCGCGCTGGGGCATGAAAACGCGGGCGTGTTCAGCAATGACGACGATCTGGCCGAGCAGGTGCTGAACGCCGCCGGGGTCGAGGGCGAGGGCGCGTGGCGGCTGCCGCTGTCCAAGGCCTATGACAAGCTGATCGACAGCCGGCTGGCGGATGTGAAGAACACCGGCGGGCGGCCCGCAGGCTCGATCACCGCGGCGCAGTTCCTGCAGCGCTTCATCCGCGACAGCCAGCCCTGGGCGCATATCGACATCGCCGGTGTCGCCCTGCCGCCGGCCGAGACCGATCTGGCCCCCAAGGGCGCGACCGGCTGGGGAGTGATGACGCTGAACCGCCTGATCCGCGACAATTACGAGGGTTAGGCCCGGCATGGGCAAGGCGCTGTTCTATCACCTGACGCGGTCCGACGCGCGGGGCCTGCTGCCGAACCTGCTCGGCAAGGCGCTGGCGGCGGGTTGGCGGGTGGAGCTGCGCGCGCCCGATCCCGCCCGGCTGCAGGCGCTGGACGAAGAGCTGTGGCTGCTCGACGGTTTCCTGCCGCATGGCATGGCCGGCGGCGCGCATGACGCGCGCCAGCCGGTGCTGCTGCGCCCGGCGGACGCCCCGCCCGCCGCCAATGCGCCCGACTGCCTGATGACGCTGGACGGTGCAGCGGTCGACCCGGCCGAGGCCGTCGCGCTGTCCCGCCTGTGCATCATCTTCGACGGCAACGACGCCGCGGCGGTCGAGACGGCCCGCGCGCAATGGCGCCTGCTGACCAAGGGCGGCGTCGAGGCCGAATACTGGTCCGAGGCTGACGGGCGCTGGCAGAAGAAGGCGTGAGGGGTGCGGCCCTAACGCTCCAGCACCATGGTCTCGCCCTCGAACCCCACGCGAGAGAAGCGGCGCAGATAGGCCATGCCGAGCAGCGAGATCTCCAGCTCGCCCTCGACCACTTCGGCGCGCACATTGCGGTCGGTGAAATCGCCCAGGGTCACGCGGTCGATCCGCACCGGCGCGGTGGAGACGGTGCCGTTCGCGGTCGAGGCGAAGCCCACGAAATCGAGCGCGCCGGGGCGTAGCCCGATCCGCTCGGCATCGCGTTGGCGCAGCGCGATGCCCGAGGCGCCGGTATCGACCATGAAGGTCACCGGCGTGTCGTTCAGCGCCAGCTCGACATAGAAATGCCCGTCGCTGGCCATCGGCAACTCGATCCGGTCGCCCTCGACGATCTGGCGCGGCGCGACCTGGTGGCGGATGTCCGACCACAGCCCATAGCCCGCGATCAGCCCCAGCACGATCATGCCCCAGGCCAGCAATTGCCGCAGCGATTTGCCGGGATCACGGCGCATGTCGGCGACCAGATAGCCGCCCACCGCCACCAGAAGCAGCACCAGATAGGCAGCGCGGGGCCATTCGTCCCCCATCCTCAGCCCGCCATCGCGTAAAGGCCGGTGCCGCGCAGCCCGTCGATGATGAACTGCACCGACAGCGCCGCCAGCAGCATCCCCAGCAGCCGCGTCACGACCATGGTGCCGGTGCGCCCCAACAGGCGCGACAGCGGCCCGGCGAGGATGAAGAACAGCATCGACAGCCCCATCACCACCAGCATCACCAGCAGGATGACCAGCAGATGCAGCGCGCCCTGATCCTCGCCCACCAGCAGGATCATCGTGGCCAGCGCCCCCGGCCCGGCCAAGAGCGGCGTGGCCAGCGGAAAGACGGACGGGTCGTGGTCGTGATCGGCGGACTGCCCCTCGCGCCGCTCGGTCCGGCGTTCGAACAGCATGTCGAGCGCGGTCAGAAACAGCAGGATGCCGCCCGCGATGCGGAAGGCGGGCAGCGAGATGCCGATGAAGGTCAGGATATTCTCGCCCGCCAGCCCGAACAGGGTCAGCAGGATCACAGCGATCATCGTGGCGCGGGCGCCGATATGGCGGCGGCGGGCCTCGCTCATCCCCGGAGTCAGGGCCACGAACAGCGGCGCCAGCCCGACCGGGTCGATGACCACGAACAGCGTGACGAAGGCGGTGATGATGGCGGCGATGTCCATGCCCCGCTTATGCCCGTGTCGGCGCCGGCTGCCAAGCGGGCGCGGCAGCGCCCTGCGGCGCATCCCCGCAGCCGCCGGCAAAGCGCCCGACCGCGCGCATTCGTGCTTTGCAAATCCGCGCGGAAACCCCTAGATGTGCGGTGGCATCGGGCCATCCTGCCCGAGGAGGAAGTGACACATGCTACAGAATATCGGTCTTCCCGGCCTGCTGCTGATCGCTGTCGTGGTGCTGGTCCTGTTCGGACGCGGCAAGGTCTCGTCGCTGATGGGCGAGGTCGGCAAGGGCATCAACGCCTTCAAGCAGGGCGTCAAGGAAAGCAGCGACGACGTCAACAGCGCCGGCAAAGAGCTGACCGACGAGATGAACCGCGAGGATGCGCGCCGCGACCAGAAGCTGCGCGATGTGACCCCGCATGAGGTGCCTCGGGACCGCGATCGCGTCTGACACCGCGACGGACGCCTGATCGCTGACGCCCCGCCGGGCCTTCCCGGCGCCGGGTCTTTCCAAGGGACACGCCTATGCTGGACATCGCCTGGAGCGAGCTTTTGCTTGTCGGTGTGGTCGCGCTGATCGTCATCGGTCCGCGCGATCTGCCGCATATGTTCCGCGCGCTGGGTCGAATCACCGGCAAGGCGCGGGGCATGGCGCGAGAGTTCACCGCCGCGATGGAAGACGCCGCCCGCGACACCGGGCTGGACGAGGCGTCGAAATCCCTGAACGAGATCCGCGACGTGACCTCGAAACGCTCGATGGGTCTGGACGCGCTGGACCGCGCCGCCGACAAGTTCGAGAAATGGGACCCCAAGATCCCCTCGGGCCGCGCCAAGGCAAAGCCCGATCCCGCCGCGCCCGCACCTGCTGGCAGCGCCCGCCCGGCCGACGTCGAACCCGCCGCCGCTGCGGGCAGCACCAAGACGCAAGGCGCCGCGACCGGCAGCACCCCGGCGGCCACGACCGGCACCGCCAAGCCTGAAAACACGCCCGCTGCCGCCCCGGCCGATCCGGGTCCGTCCCAAACCCCCGGCCAGCGTCGCCTGCACGCGGTCCGGCGCAGCGATTCGAAGGATGTCTGAGTGAGCAAGACCGACGCGCGCGACGACCTCGACGACAGCTCTGCCCCCCTGATCGAACATCTGGCCGAGCTGCGGACGCGGCTGATCTGGTCGGTGCTGGCCTTCATCGCGGCCATGCTGATCTGCTATACGGTGTGGAATCCGATCTACAACTTCCTGACCCGCCCGATCTGCGCCGCGCTGGAAGATCGCGGACAGGAATGTGGGCTGATCCTGCTGAAACTGCAGGAGGGCTTTTTCGTCGCCATCCAGATCAGCTTCTTCGGCGGCTTCATCCTCGCCTTTCCGGTCATCGCCTACCAGCTTTGGCGCTTTGTCGCGCCGGGGCTGTATCGCAATGAAAAAGCGGCGTTTCTGCCCTTTCTGATCGCCTCGCCGCTGATGTTCTTTCTGGGCGCGGCCTTCGCCTATTATATCATCCTGCCGATGGCCTATGACTTCTTCCTGGGCTTCCAGCAGGGGCCGCTGACCTTGCCCGACGATCCCGCAGCCGCGCCGCCAAGCGACCGGATGGCGGGCATCGTCTTTCAGGGCAGCGTCAGCGAATATCTGACCCTGACCACGAAATTCATCCTCGCCTTCGGGCTGTCCTTCCAGCTTCCGGTGGCGCTGACGCTGCTGGGCAAGGCGGGGCTGGTGTCCTCGGCCGGCTTGGGCGGGGTGCGGAAATACGCGGTCCTGCTGATTTTGGTGCTGTCGGCGGTGGTGACGCCGCCCGATGTCATCAGCCAAGTGGTGCTGTTCACGGTGGTTTACGGCCTTTACGAAATCTCGATCCAGCTGGTGAAGCGCATCGAGCGCCGCCGGAACGAGGAACTGCGCGCGCAGGGGCTGCCCGTCGATGAATGAGCAGGCCAAGCCCCGGCTGACCGACGCGCTGTCGGCCAAGGCCAGCCTGAGCCGCATCGCCTCGGCGCTGGAACGGCTGGCGCCCGCGCCCGCGCCCGCGCCCAGCTTTGCCGAGGCCGAGGCCTATGTCTGGCACACCGATCCCGACCGGCTGGAACCCGTGCACCGCGTCGCCCGCGTGGCGCTGGACCAGCTTGTGGGCATTGACCGCGCCCGCGATATCCTGCTGGCCAACACCCTGCAATTCGCGCGCGGCCATGCGGCGAACAACGCGCTGCTCTGGGGTGCGCGCGGCATGGGCAAATCCTCGCTGGTCAAGGCGGTGCATGCCGAGGCCGTCGCGCAGGGCCTGCCGCTGGTGCTGGTCGAGATCGCGCGCGAGGATCTGTCCAGCGTCGGCCGCCTGCTGGCGCTGCTGGGACAGGCCAGTGACCGGCGTTTCCTGCTGTTTGCCGACGATCTGTCCTTCAGCCATGACGACACGCAGTACAAATCGCTCAAGGCGGTGCTGGATGGCGGGCTGGCCGGGCGGCCGGACAATGTGATCCTGTATGCGACCTCGAACCGGCGGCATCTGATGCCCCGCGACATGATCGAGAATGAGCGTTCGACCGCCATCCACCCCGGCGAGGCGGTCGAGGAAAAGGTCTCGCTGTCCGATCGCTTCGGGCTGTGGCTGGGCTTTCACGCCTGCGGTCAGGACGAGTTCCTGCAGATGATTCGCGGCTATTGCGACGCCTATGGGCTGGTCATCGACGATGACAGGCTGCACGCGCAGGCGATCGAGTGGCAGGCGACGCGTGGGGCGCGCTCGGGCCGGGTGGCGTGGCAGTTCTTTACAGACCTTGCCGGGCGCCACGGGTTGACGCTGTAAATTTCCCGGCAGTTCCGCGTCTTGGGGCGAAACACCGCTTTGCAGCTGCGGCTGCAGGTGGCAGGCTGTGACGCATGAGCCAGCCGCGCATCCCTGAACCCGCCGCCTCGCCCGGTCCCGCCCCGCAGCGGGTGCCGCCGGGGTCGCATATTCGCGAAAGGCGGCTGTCCTTGGGGCGGGCGCAGGCGGATGTGGCGCGGGCGGCGGGGATCTCGCCCGCCTATCTGAACCTGATCGAACATGACCGGCGCAACCTGACCCCGGCGATCCGCGCCCGGCTGGCCGAGGTGCTGGACATCTCGGAAACCGAGCTTGAGGCCGGGCGCGAGCAGGCGGTGCTGTCCGGCCTGCGCGTGGCCGCCGCCGAGGCACCGCCCGATCTGCAACCGCCGCCCGAGGTCGCGCGCATCGCCGAGTTCGCCGCCCGGCTGCCCGGCTGGGCCGCCCTGCTGGTCGCGCTGTCGGAACGCGCGGCGGCGCAGTCGCGGCGGCTGGCGGACCTGTCAGAGCGCATGACCCGCAACCCCTATCTGCTGGATACGCTGCACGAGGTGCTGTCGGCCACGACCTCGCTGCGCTCTACCGCCTCGATCCTGGTGCAGGAGCCGCGGATGGAGGATCAGTGGCGCGAGCGGTTCCACGGCAATCTGGATCAGGACAGTCGCCGGCTGGCGGTGACGGCGCAGGCGCTGGTCGCCTATCTGGACGGGTTCGAGCACGACACCGGGCTGATGACCCCGCAAGAGGAATTCGACGACTGGATCGCGCAGGGCAGGCCGGACGGGGGGCCGGTCTCGGACGCGGCGCGCGACCTGGCGCAGCGCTGGCTGGCGCAAGAGGCCCGCGACCGGCAGGACTGCCCCGACGCGCTGCTGGCCGAGATGGTGGGTGGCGATCCCGATCCGGACCCGCTGCGGCTGGCGATGCAGCACAATCTGGCCCCGGATCTGGTCCTGCGCCGGCTGGGGCTGACCGAGGCGGCATCGGGGCTGATGGTCTGCGACGGCGCCGGCAAGCCGATCTTTCGCCGCGCCGCGCGCGGCATGGCCGCCCGCACCCAGGGCGACCCCTGCGGGATGCTGCCGCTGTTCGAGGCTTTGGGCCAGCCCGGCACCCCGGTCCTGCGCGTGATCGAGACCGAGACCGGCCTGCGCTTTCGGGCGCTGGCGCTGGCCACCCGGCAGCCCGCCTGGGGCGCCGCCGGCCCGATGCTGAGCCGGGCGGTCATGCTGCTGCGCCCCGTGCCCGAGGCCGAGCAGGACGCCATACCCCACACCCCCCCGGTGCCGGTCGGGCCGACCTGCCGGATCTGTCCGCGCCCCGATTGCCCGGCGCGTCAGGTCGCCTCGATCCTGCATTCGGGATAGGCTCCCCAGCCCCGTCGGCTTTGACAAGCCCGCCCTTGCTGCTTATCCGTTAGAGAACAGAGGGGGGCGGATGATGTCCGGCATCGACATCCTGCTGATCGAGGATGAGCCCAACATCGCCGAGGCGGTGCGCTTCATCCTGATGCGAGAGGGGTGGCGGCTGGAGATCTGGACCGAGGGCGGCCAAGCGCTCGACCGCATCCGCGCGCTGCGCCCCCGGCTGGTGATCCTTGACGTCATGCTGCCCGCGCAATCGGGGCTCGAGGTGCTGGCGGCGCTGCGGGCGGACCCCGAACTGGCCTCCACTCAGGTCCTGATGCTGACCGCGCGCGGCGGTGCCAGCCTGGGCGGCGCGACGCGGCTGGGCAAGGGCGACGCCATGGCCGGGGCAGGGCTGTTCGACGCGCCCGAGCCTGTCTGCGCTGACGCCGCCCCCGACGCCGCACACGCCGGGCAAGATCGCGGCACACCCGCCGCCCGGCCGGATTTCGTCATGGCCAAGCCCTTCGACAATGACGAATTGCGCCGCGTCGTCAAAGAGATGCTGGGCCAGCCGGCATGATCCCCCGCCGGCACGGCCCGATCTATCTGGAACGTGCCGCCTATCGCCGGCGCCGTCTGGCCGACGCGACCCGGCTGCTGCCGCTGGCGACGCTGGCGGTGCTGCTGGTGCCGGTCTGGCTGGTGCCCGCCGCCATGTCCGGGGCGGGCGGGATGATCTGGCTGTTCGGGCTGTGGTTCGCCGTCATCATCGCCTCGGCCCTGCTGCACCGGCGGCTGGCGCGCGGGCGCAGCCCCGAGGATTCGTCGGATGAGCTTTGACGGGCTGGTGATCGCGGCCCTGTGCTATGTGGGGCTGCTGTTCGCCGTGGCCTTCGGGGCCGACCGCGCCGCCGAGCGCGGCCGCACCCGGTGGAGCGAGCAGCCCCTGACCTATACCCTGTCGCTGTCGGTCTATTGCACCGCCTGGACGTTCTATGGCGCGGTCGGCTATGCCAGCCGCTCGGGGCTGGAGTTCGCGACCATCTATCTGGGCCCCACCATCGTGCTGGCCGGAAGCTGGTGGTGGCTGCGCCGGCTGGTGCGCGTGGCCAAGATGCACCGCGTCACCTCGATCGCGGACCTCGTCTCGGCCCGGTTCGGCAAGTCGAACCCGCTGGCGGCGCTGATGACGCTGATCTCGCTGGTGGCGGCGACGCCTTATGTGGCGCTGCAACTGCAATCGGTCTCGCTGTCGTTTTCGGTGTTCGGGCAGGGCGATGTGCTGCCCGGCCCGCTGGATCTGTGGGTGGCGGGGGGGCTGGCGGTCTTTGCCATCCTGTTCGGCACCCGCAACCTTGCCGCGGATGAGCGTCATCACGGCGTGGTCATGGCCATCGCCATCGAGGCCGTGGTCAAGCTGGTGGCGTTCGTCGCCTTGGGCGTCTGGGTGGTCTGGGGGCTGGCGGGCGGGGCGGGCGATGTGATTGCGCGCATTGCCGCCCGCGCGGCCGCCCCGGATGCCGCCGGCTGGGTCTTGCGCCCCGACCGCTGGACGACGCTGATCGCGGTTTCGGCCGCCGCTGTCGTCACGCTGCCCCGGATGTTTCAGGTGCTGATCGTCGAGCCGGCGGACGAGCGGCCGCTGAACTCTGCCGCCTGGGCGTTTCCGGCCTATCTCTTCGCGATGTCGCTGTTCGTGCTGCCGATTGCGGTGGTCGGGCGCGACATGCTGCCCGCCGATATCTCGCCTGACCTCTATGTGCTGCATCTGCCGTTGTCGCAGGGCAAGAACGGGCTGGCGCTGCTGGTGTTTCTGGGCGGGCTCAGCTCGGCCACCTCGATGGTCATCATCAGCGCCATCGCGCTGGCGACGATGGTGTCGAACCACTGGCTGGTGCCGCTGTATCTGATGATGCGCCGCACCGATGCGGCGGACGCGCCGCCCAGCAACCTGCGCAATCCGCTGCTGGTCTCGCGCCGGATCGCGGTCCTGGGGGTGATCGGGGCGGGGGCGCTCTATCAGACCTATGGCGGCGGGCAGGCGCTGGCGGCGATGGGGACGGTGGCCTTCATCGGCGTGGCGCAACTGCTGCCGGCGATGCTAGGCGGGCTGGTCTGGCGCGGCGCGACGCGGCTGGGCGCCTATGCCGGCATCGTCTCGGGGGCGACGGTGTGGATGCTGCTGGTGTTTCTGCCCTCGCTGGGCTGGCTGCGGGCGCCCGATTTCGGCCCCGTGGACGCGCAGGCGGCGGCGATCATCATCTCGCTGGGGCTGAACATCCTGCTGTTCTCGGTCGTCTCGCTGGTCACGCTGCCCGCCCCGCAAGAGCGCGTGCAGGGCATGTCCTTTGTCCATGCCGTGGCCCCCGAGGCCGCCGCCGCCACCGCGCCCACCAATGGCGGCGGCGCCAGCCGGGCCGAGGCGCTGCTGGCGCTGGCCCGCCGGGTTTGGGGCGGCGACGAGGCGCTGCGTTTCTTCCGCGCCGAGGCTGATCGGCAGGGCAAATCCGGCTTTCTGCCCGACGTGACCGCCGATTTCCTATCGCGGATGGAACGGCGCTTGGCGGGTGCCGTGGGCACCGCCACCGCGCATGCGATGCTGGCGCAGGTGGGCGGGCAGCGGCCGACCTCGATGGCCGAGTTGATGGCCGTCGCGGGCGAGGCGCAGCGGGCCAAGGAACGCGCCAAGCGGCTGAAAGACGACGCGGGCGAACTGGCCCGCACCGCCCGCCGCCTGCAAGAGGCCAATGACCGGCTGACCGCGCTGTCGGTGCAGAAGGACGCGTTTCTGGGCCAGATCAGCCACGAGCTGCGCACGCCCATGACCTCGGTCCGGGCGTTTTCCGAGCTGCTGAAGCTACCCGATCTGTCGGCCGAGGAACGCAGCCGCTTCGCCTCGATCATCCATGACGAGGCGACGCGGCTGACCCGCCTGCTGGATGATCTGCTGGACCTGTCGGTGCTGGAAAGCGGCCGGGCGCGGCTGAGCCTGGGGCCGGTGAACCTGCACGAGGTCATCTCGCGCGCGATCGAGGCCAGCTCGGCGCTGGGCAAGGGGGCGGATCTGATCATCGACCGCGACCCGCCTTCGGAACATCTGATGGTGCTGACCGACGCCGACCGGCTGCTGCAAGTGCTGATCAACCTGATCGGGAACGCCCGCAAATACTGCGATTCGGCGCGGCCGGTGCTGACCATCCGCGTCCGCAGGCTGGCCGAGACGACGCAGATCGACGTCATGGACAACGGCAAGGGCATCGCGCCCGAACAGCAGGATCTGATCTTCGAGAAATTCTCGCGGCTGAACGATCCGTCGCGGGCCGGGGGCGCGGGGCTGGGGCTGGCGATCTCGCGCGAGGTGATGCAGGCGCTTGGCGGGACGATCACCTATCTGCCCGGCCATGACGGCGCGGCCTTCCGGCTGCAACTGCCGCTGCGCCCGCCCGGCCTGTCACCGCAAGAGCGGGATCTGCAAACCGAATCTTAATCTCTGGCATGCCAGATTGCCGGTGGGACGGTGTGATTCGGCGGGGACAGGGTGACGGCAGCGGGCGAGAAACCGGCGATGGGCGAGGCGCCACGGCAGGGCGCATTGGCGCTGCTGGGGCAGCGCCTGGCGCGCGCGCAGGCGGCGGCCCCGGTGCCGGTGGCGGCGCGGGCGGTGGTGCCGCGACCGACGCCGGAACGGGGGCTCGCCAATGCGGTGGGGCGGGCGGCGCAGCGGGTCTGCGGGCTGCCGACCTATCCGACGCAAATGCGGATCACGCCCGCGACGCTGGCCGAACTGCCCGAACTGCTGCCCGACCGCGCGCTGGTTCTGGTGGTCGAGGATGCGTCGGGCGCGCTTGGCGTGGTCGGGCTGTGCCCCGCCGCGCTGACCTCGCTGATCGAGATGCAGTCCATCGGCCGCGTGACCCGGGCCGAGCCGCGCGAACGCCGCGCGACCCGCACCGACGCCGCGATCTGCGCCGATTTCGTCAACGCCACGCTGGCGGAACTGGCGGGCGAGCTGGCCTTTCTGGGCGCCGATGCCCCGTCCCGGTTCCGCTATGCGAGCTTTGTCGACGACCCGCGCCCGCTGGAACTGATGCTGGACGACCTCGCCTATCGCGCGATGCGGATCGATCTGCGCTTTGGGCAGGGCGGGGTGCGGGACGGGGCGCTGATCCTGTTTCTGCCCGATCCCAGCCCGCCCTCGGTGCTGACCCATGACAGCCGCGATTTGCCCCCCGCCGCCGCCGCCCCGGCAGAGGGTCCGGTGCCGCGCAGCCTCGCGCAGGCGGTCAGTGCGGTGCCACTGCCGCTGAACGTGATCCTGTGCCGCCGCCCGATCCTGCTGCGCGATCTGCGCGCGCTGCGGCCCGGCGATGTGCTGAAGCTGCCGCCCGATGCGATGTCCGCGGTGCGGATCGAAACGGCAGGCGGCCAGCTTCTGCATCGGGGCAAGCTGGGCACGCTGCATGGCAACCGTGCCATCCGCATCGGCGGCGCGCGCGGGACAGAGGATGCAGCCAGTGCTGCGGCTCAACCGACCCCGCATCGCGACGCCGCGCCCGCCTTCGATCCCGGGGACGAAGACGCCAGCCTGTTCGCGCCGGCCGGGGATGGCGACGCGCCGCCGGTGTCATTCCTGACCGAGCCGCCGCTTGGCGATGCGGCACATCCCGATCCGTTCCGCGGCGGCGCGGCGGGCGACAGGGCCTCGCCCGACTGACGCGGCCGCCGGCCCCGGCCCGCCCCGCGATCCCGCCTCGGCAACCGGAACGCGAAGTTTCCCGCCTCCCGCCCGGCCAAAGCGGCCCTTTTTGCAACGCCCACGCCGCCAAACCCGCGTTTTGCTGCTTTTGCGCTTGAAAATACCCCGCTGCGGTCGCATCTAAGCCACGCCCGCAGAGTGACGCGGGAAATCTGTCAGGAGTGACCATGGCCAAGGAAGAAATGCTCGAATTCCCAGGCGTCGTGAAGGAACTTCTGCCGAACGCGACATTCCGGGTCGAGCTTGAAAACGGCCATGAGATCATCGCGCATATGGCAGGAAAGATGCGAAAAAACCGCATCCGCGTTCTGGCCGGCGACAAGGTTCAGGTGGAAATGAACACCTATGATCTGACCAAGGGCCGGATCAACTATCGTTTCAAGTAAATCGCGCCAGCGCTCCGCCCCGGCCTTTGGGCCGCGACGGGCCTGCATGGCGACGCCCCCTGCTGCACGCGGTCTGCCATGAACGACCATCCCCATCCACGGCTGATCCTCGGTTCGGCCAGCCCCAGACGGCTGGAGCTGCTGGCGCAGATCGGAATCCGGCCTGACGCCGTGCTGCCGGCCGATATCGACGAAACACCCCGTCGCGGCGAAAACGCCCGCGACTACGTCCGCCGCATGTCGCGCGAAAAGGCTGCGGCGGTGCCCGCAGGCCCCGATGACATCGTGCTGACCGCCGACACCGTGGTGACGGCAGGGCGGCGCATCCTCGGCAAACCCGCAGATGCGGACGAGGCGCGGGCCTTTCTGCGCCTGCTCTCGGGCCGGCGGCACCGGGTGATGACCGCCGTCTCGGTCCGCCGCGCCGGGCGCGACTGGCAGCGGCTGGTCGAGACCATCGTCCGGATGCGGCCGCTGACCGACACCGATATCGCCGCCTATCTCAACAGCGACGAATGGCGCGGCAAGGCGGGCGGCTATGCGATCCAGGGCCGCGCGGGCGAATTCGTGGTCTGGATCTCGGGCTCGTTCAGCGCCGTGGTCGGATTGCCGCTGACCGAAACCGCCAATCTGCTGCGCGCCGCGCGCGCCACCCCCGGACCGGAGGCCCCATGAAGGGACGCGAAATCCAGATCGGCCGCATCAAGGGCCGCGACGCGGCCGTGCTGCTGGTCGACGGGCGGCTTGAAGATCTGGCCATCGACGCCAGCGGGCTGGCCCCGTTCCTGCCCGGCGCGATCCTGCGCGGCCGCGTCAAGCGGCTGATGAAGGGGCAGGGCGGGGTGTTCGTCGCGCTGCCCGACGGCGCCACAGGCTATCTGCGCGACCGCAGCGGGCTGGGCGAGGGGCAGGCGGTGCTGGTGCAGGTCAGCGGCATGGCCGAGCCGGGCAAGGCGGTGCCTTTGACCTCGCGCCTGCTGATCCGCGGGCGTTACGGCATCGTCACGCCGGGCGCGCCGGGGGTGAACATCTCGCGCGCGGTCCGCGACCCCGAGCGTCGGGCGCTGCTGCAAGAGCTGGGCAACCGGGCGCAGCCCTCGGACCAGAGCGGCCTGATCCTGCGCAGCGCGGCCGCAGACGCACCCGATGACGAGATCGCGGCCGAGTTGCAGGACATCACCGCCATCGCCGCGCAGATCCTCTCGGATGCCGAGGGCGCGCCGGAGTTGCTGCTGGATGCCCCGACCCCGGCCGAGACCGCCTGGCAGGACTGGGCCGAGCCCGCGCCTGATTCGATCACCGAAGACGACGATCTGCCGCCTGACACGCTGGATGCGCTGCACAAGCTGCTCGATCCCCGCATCGCGCTGCCCGCCGGCGCCTCGGCGCTGATCGAGCCGACGCATGCGCTGATCGCGGTCGATGTGAACACCGGCACTGACAGCTCGCCCGCCGCCGGGCTCAAGGCCAACGTCGCGCTGGCGCGGGAACTGCCCCGCCAGTTGCGGCTGCGCGGTCTGGGCGGGCAGGTGGTCGTGGACTTCGCGCCGATGCCCAAGCGCGACCGCGGCACGGTGGAACAAGAGCTGAAAAAAGCCTTCCGCATCGAAGGCAGCGAGGCCGTGCTGGCCGGGTTCACCACCATGGGCCTGTTCGAGCTGAGCCGAAAGCGCGACCGCGTCCCCCTGACCCGCCTTGTCGAGGCGGAGCCCTGAATGACCCGCTGTCCGATCTGCAAGAAGCCTAGCGACGAGGCCTATCGCCCGTTCTGCTCGAAACGCTGCGCCGATGTCGACCTCGCCCATTGGCTGCGGGGCGACTATGCGATCCCCGGCGAACCGGTGGACCCTGACGCAGAAGACGCCCCCGAGAGGGAAGAATAGCGTTTTTCGGTCTGGACAGCGCCAAGCGGCTTTCGTAAACACCCCTCACCTTCAGCCACGGCTGATGCGCCCGGATAGCTCAGTTGGTAGAGCAGCGGATTGAAAATCCGCGTGTCGGCGGTTCAAATCCGTCTCCGGGCACCACCTAACCTTCAGAACAATCCGGTTTTTCGGTCATGGCGCTTGGCGCAAGACTGCACCTTTCCGCGTGGGTCAGGTGTGAGGTGACGCTTTAGGGCGGCAGGGTCGAAGATGCCTTGGGGTGCGTGGAAGTCGAGAACCGCCTCGCCTAATCCCCGACCTTCTTCACGAATTGCGATTTCAGCCCCATCTGTCCGATCCCGGCGATCTTGCAGTCGATGTCATGATCGCCGCTGGTCAGCCGGATGCCGCGCACCCGCGTCCCGACCTTGACCACGGATGACGAGCCCTTGACCTTGAGATCCTTGATCACCATCACCGTGTCGCCGTCCTGCAGGACGTTCCCGACGCTGTCGCGGACCTCTGCCGCGTCGTCTGACGTCTCGTCTGCTGGCGCGCCCGGCTGCCATTCATGGCCGCATTCGGGGCAGATCAGCAGGCTGTCCAGCTGATAGGTGTAGCCAGAGGCACATGCGGGGCAGGGCGGCAGGGTTTCGGTCATGGCCAGACCCTATCCCCCTTGCGCGACAGAGGCCATAGCGCGGCCGTGCCCTCTGCCGTCCAGCAGGCAAAGCGGGAGGATCGTGAGGCGACTTGGCCTTGGCCGGTCGGGCTTAGGGTCTGATCCGTCAACCCGCACTCTCTCGGACGCCTGCTCGCCCCTACGCCCCCCGCTCCTCCGGCGTCCGCAGCAGGCGCAGCCCGTTCAGCACCACCAGCACTGTCCCGCCTTCATGGCCGATCACGGCCAGCGGCAGGGGCAGTTCGAAGAACAGCCCACCCGTCACCAGAACGGCCATCGCACCCATGGCAAAGATCAGGTTCTGGCGGATGATCCGCGCGGTCCGGCGCGCCAGTTGATGCGCGGCGGCAAGCTGCGTCATGTCCTCGGACAGCAGCGCCACATCGGCTGCCTGCAGCGCGACCTCGGACCCGGCCGCGCCCATGGCGATGCCGACATCGGCGCGCGCCAGCGCCGCCGCATCGTTGACGCCGTCCCCCACGAAAGCGACACGGCCCTGATCGGCAAGCGCGCCGATCATGCGGACCTTGTCCTCGGCCAGCATGTCGGCGTTGATCTCGGTCGGCCGAAAGCCCAGTTCCGCGCCGATGCGCAGGGCGACCGGCGCGCGGTCGCCGGTCATCATCAGGACCTGCGTCACGCCGCTGTCCCGCAGCGCCGCCAGCGCCAGGGCCGAGCTTGGCCGCACCTGATCGGCGAGGCTGACCGCGCCCAGCAGGGTAGAGTCGCGCCCGACATAGATCACCGTGTCAGGGTCCTCGGCCAGCACCCGCAGCTTTGGGTGGTCGATCCCGACCCCCATCCGCGCCGCCATGCGCGGGTTGCCGGCCCACAGCCTGCCATCCGACGCGTCGCCCATGATCCCCTCGCTGGGCAGGGCCGCGACATTGTGGACCGAGACGCCCTCGATCTGCCGCCGCGCCGCCTCTTGCCGGATCGCGGCGGCGCTGTGGTGTTCGGACTGCGCCTCGAGCCCGGCCAGCAGCGACAGGAACCGGGTCTCATCACCGTCCAGCGCGACCAAGCGCGTCACCGAGGCCTTGCCGGTGGTCAGCGTGCCGGTCTTGTCAAAGGCGAAGCTGTCGATGGCCGCCAGCGTCTCCAGCGCCGCGCCGCCCTTGAACAGCACGCCCCGGCGCGCCGCCGCCGACAGCGCCGACAGGATCGCGGCGGGGACCGAGATGACGATGGCGCAGGGGCTGGCCGCGACCAGCAGCACCGCCGCGCGATACAGCGCCGCGTGCCAGTCGCCCTCGATCCAGCGAAAGACCGCGAAGGCCAGCACCGCGCCCAGCAGCACCGCGACGGTATAGCGCTGCCCGAACCATTCGCTGAACCGCTCGGACGGCGCCTTGGCGGCCTGCGCCTCGGTCACCAGCGCGATCATCCGGGCGACGGTGCTTTCCTCGACGGTTTTTGTCACCGTCGCGTCCAGCACGCCGTCGAGATTCACCGTCGCCTCGAACACCATGTCGCCCTGCTGCTTGGTGACGGGCATGGATTCGCCGGTGATGTTCGCCTCGTCCAGCGCGCCGCGCCCGGCGGCGATCACCCCGTCGGTGGGCACGCGGGCGCCGGGGCGCAGCACGAAGATGTCGCCCACCGCCAGTTCCGCCGCCGGGATCTCGGTCACGCTGCCGTCCGGGTGCTTGCGCAGCGCGGTTTCGGGGCGCAGCGCCATCAGCGCCTCGACCGCGCGGCGGGCGCGGCCAAGAGCGCGGTCCTCGAGCGTCGTCGAGACGCTGAACAGCGTCAGCAGCACCGCGCCTTCGAACGGGGCGCCCACGGCGGCGGCCGCAATCGCCGCCACCACCATCAGCAGGTCGATATCCAGCACCCGGTCCCGCCACAGCGCACCCAGCGCTCGCCACCCCGCCGGCAGCCCGCCGGCCAGATAGACCAGCACCAGCCCGGCCAGCGACACCCAGGCGGCGGTCGCGCCCTGCAGCGGCCACAGCCCGAGCGTCGCCGCCAGCATCCCGACAAGCGTGGCGGCGGTCAGCATCATGGCGCGATCCACGGCGAGGAGTTTCTGCACAGCATTTTCCTGACGAGGAAACAGGGGTGTGACGACGGCTAGCACGGCGGGACTGTCGGGTGCCAGCGGCGGATGGCGGGGTTTGCATCCCGCGCCGGAAGCAGCGAGCATGGCCGGATCGGAGGTCGACGCATGAACAGCACTGACGAAAACGCGGAATGGTCCGAGGTCATCGGTTTCTGGTTCCCCGAAGGCCGCTCGCTGCAGATCGACGCCGCAAAGCACAAGGCGCTGTGGGTCTGGCGGATGCGCGGCGGCGCGCATGAGGCGGTGACGCGGCGGTTTTCCGAGCTGACCGAGGCCGCGGCGGCCGGGCGGCTGGCGCATTGGGCGGCGGACCGCGAGGGGCGGCTGGCGCTGATCATCCTGCTCGACCAGTTCTCGCGCTCGGTCTGGCAGGGCAGCGCCCGCGCCTTTGCGCAGGACCCGGCGGCGCTCGCCTTGACGCGCGAGGGGCTGTCGAACGGCCACTATGCCGCGCTGCCGACGCCGTGGTTCAAAGTCGTCTTCGGCCTGCCGCTGGGTCACTGCGAGGGGCCGGACCACCTCGCCCGTCTCGACCTGCTGATCCGCCTGCGCGAAGACATCGCCGCCGAGGCGCCGGTCCCGCTGCGGCCGATCTATACCTCGCTGGTCAAACAGGCCCGAGACGTGAGGCAGATCGTTGCAACCTTCGGCCGCCACCCGCACCGCAACGCGCTGCTGGGTCGCACATCGACGCGAGAGGAAGAGGCGTATCTGACGACGGGAGACTTCCCGCATCTGCGGGCGTTTGAGGGGCAGGATGAGGGAGAGTGACGGGATCGTTGCCAGCTTGCGGCAGGGCCAGCGACGCAGCCGGAGTAAGGTTCGAAGGCGATATCCGGGGGATTAACTATAGGGGGCGGACGACCGGTCCGGACATTATCTGCGGCTCTAACTCTCCGAAGCTGAAGCCGTGGCTTCCGAGTTGCTGGTCTAATTGAACCTAGCCGACCGGGCTGCGCAATCAGCCAGCGACCTCAACCTTGAACGGCGGCGACGACTGGCGGGACTGCGAGCCACCCGTCGATGCTGCGGCGCCGTCGGGCGTGTCAGTCCGTGTATCTGATCCAGAAGACCAAGTGTTTCTGAAGGCGAACGATCAGCAGATAGAGGCCGAGGCCAAAGACGCTGAGAACGAGGATCAGCGCAAAGACCCGAGGCGTGTCCATCTGGCTTGCCGATTGCCGGATCAATGCGCCAAGGCCGCGCCCGCCGCCCAGGAACTCGCCCGTGATCACGCCTGCCATCACGCCGACCGTCGCGATCTTCAGCCCGGTGAAAATATGCGGCAGGCCGTTCGGCAGCTTCAGGCGCAGCAATGTCTGCAGCCGGCTCGCCCCCATGGTGCGGAACAGCATTCGCTCGTTCTCGGTCGAGGAGTAGAGACCGGACGCCGTTGCCACGACCACCGGAAAGGTCGCGATGAACGCGCCCAAGGCGACCTTCGACGAAATGCCGAACCCCAGCCATGCGATGAAAAGCGGGGCGAACGCGACCTTCGGCATGGCGTCGATCGCGACCAGATAGGGCATCACCGCTTTTTCGCCAAAGGCTGTCTCGCCCACCAGCAGACCGAGCAGGAATCCGACACCGGCGGCGATCAGGAACGCCCAGAATACGGTCTGCGTGGTGGTCCAGAGGGCGTCGAAATAGTGGCCCCCCTGAAAGATGTTGCCGATGACGAAGGTCAGATCGGCCCATGTCTCTTGCGGGCTGGGCAGGATGATCGGCGACACGAGCCCGGTCCGCGTCGTGACCAGGTCCCAGGTCCCCACGACGACCAGAGCCAGTGCCAACATCGCCAGCCAGCGGGGGATTCGGTCGATCAAGGCGACATGTTCGACCCAGACGGTGTCTTTGGGGGCGTCGGTTTCAATGGTCATTCGGAGGCCTCCTTGCCAAGAAGATCGCGGATGTGCCCGACGATCCGGCCGAATTCCGGGGTGTTGATCAGATCCAGCGTTCGGGGGCGGGGCAGATCGATCCTGATCTCTTCGACCACGCGACCGGGGCGCGGCTTCATGACCAGGACCCGGTCGGACAGGAAGACGGCTTCGACCAGCGAGTGGGTCACCAGCAGGGCCGTCGCCGATCGCTCGGTGCAGATGCGCTGCAGTTCCATATGCATGAAGTCCCGGGAAAGCTCGTCCAGTGCCGAGAACGGCTCGTCCAGCAGCAGGACCGCCGGTTCAAGGATCAGCATCCTGCAGATGGACGCGCGCTGCGCCATCCCGCCGGACAGCTCGCGCGGATAGACATGCCCGAACTCGCCCAGACCGACCAGTTCGAGCAGTTCTTCCGCACGCGGTTTCATTTCCATTGCGGCGCGTCTGCCGTGGCGGATCTCAACCGGCAGAAGCATGTTCTCGAGCGTGGTCTTCCATGGCAGCAGCGTGGCCTGCTGAAACATCATGCCGATGTCTTCCCGCGGCCCGAGGACGTGCGTGCCGTTCAGCATCACCCGCCCCGCAGTCGGAGGCATCAGCCCGGCCATGATCTTCAGCAGGGTCGACTTGCCGCAACCAGATGCGCCCAGAACCGCGACGAATTCGCCTTCGACCAATGTCAGGTTCACGTCGTCCAACGCCACCAGTTGGTTGCGGCCATAGACCTTGCTGAGGCGCTCGATCTGATAGACCGGGCGGGCATCGTCCGCCCGGACCAATGTCTGCCGTTCCGCGGCCTGCTGCATCAGCTGTTCCAACCTTCAACGAACTCATTGGTGTAGATCTCGTCGAGATCGGCCAGCGGCTCGGACAAGGCGCCTGATTCGACCGACGAATCGTGGACCTTCTGCCAATGCTCGGGGGGCTGATAGCCAAAGCCCTTCGGCCGCATCTCTTCAGTGGGGATCATGCGGTCCAGCACCACCTTCATCAGCGCCGCCGCAAACTCCTTGTCCTCTCCCTCCTGCGGCGAACCGGCGGCACAATGGGCCAGAACCGCTTCGGCGTTCTCGGGCTTGCTGGCGAACTCCATGCCGCGGACGATCGCCCTGCCGAAGCCCCGCGCGATCTCAGGATGCGCCTCGATCTCGCTTTCCAGCATCGCCAGCCCGTTGCCAAAAAAGGCAAGGAACGAATCCGGCGTGATCTCGCGCAGGTTCAGGCCCCGCCGCGCAATGGTTGCGACATCCGCGATCCCGCCCGCATAGGCGTCCGCCTCGCCGCGCAGGAAGGCCACGGCCGCCATGCCCCCGTCGCCCACGACAAGGAAGCTGTAGTCGCGGTCGAGCTCCATCCCCGCCTCGGACAGGATGCCGCGCGCAAACGAAACCTCGGCCCCGTCCGTCGATCCGACACCGATCACCTTGCCCTTCAGCTGCGCGGGTTCAGTGATGGGGCTGTCTTCGGGAACCAGCAGGCCGAAGGCTGATTTGGGATAGAGATTATAGATATACTTGACGTCAACGCCGCGGGCGCGCGCACCCAGCGCAGGTCCCGGTCCCGGGGCGCCGATCTGCGCCTGACCCGAGGACAGCGCCTGCAGAACGGATGCCGATCCGTCGACGACTTCCAGCGTCGTGTCCAGTCCTTCGTCCTTCATGTAACCCTCGCCGACCGCGACCCAGTAGGGAAGCCAGACAAGGGCGGATGGGGCCGGCACGGCGAAGGTGACAGGGGTCTGTGCCCTTGCCATGGATGGCAGGCCCAGCGCGACGCCAACGCCGACGCCGAGCGAACTGAGGGTGAAAGCCCTTCTCGAGATTCCGGTGGATTTCGTCATGAGTCTCCCTCTCTGTCGTTTCTGACCCTTATCCGCAGCGATGTGGCGGGTCGTGGGGTGGTTGATCCGGCAGCGAATGCACCGGCGGTCCTGCGGTCGCGTTGGCTCGATCCCGTCCGAGATCGAGACGAAGCTTGGCTTGATGCAGATGGCCGTCACAGGGCTGGTGGACGCGTGTCTGGGGCGTGGGGCTGGGGCGGCTCTTCCGGACAATGGCAACTGGCATGGTCTCCGACGGCCGGGAAGCCGTTGAAGATCCGGCTGAGTGATGGAAGACGCAGCGGTTGGTAGCAGCCCCAGCCCATACCTCTGCAAGACCGTGGCAATCACGCCGCGCGGACGGAGTCTGGCTTACGGGCAGGCGTGCAATTGGCAGCAGCATTCTGTAAGTTACCATCTGTTTTATCTTAACAGAGTGACTTTATAAAATATCTGAGTCAAGCTTTTGCTTGGCGTGGTGGCATCAGACAAGCGGAATTAAGATTGATCCGTTCGCGTGTCCCGCCAAGGTTCGAAAATCGCACATCCGCTCGCGCCACCGGCGTCGCGCCCGCAGCCATCACGCCACGCGATGATGCGGCTGTTCTGCACACCTTAACCGCCGGACGCGTGGGCGACGTCAGGCGGGCCACCAATGGCGCAGGCTGTCCTGCAGATCATGCGCGGCGGAAAACCCCAGCTCCTGCTGGGCCGCCTCGGTCGACGAGCCGGCGGGGCGGACATGCGGAAAGCCTGCAAAGCCTGTGGAGACGGATCGGTCATAGCTCACGCTGAGCTTGCCATGCGTGCTCTCGACCGCGGCGATCACCGCATCCAGCGACCATTGCGCGGGGTGGACGATGTTGTAGACGCCGGTTTGTGGGTGCGTCGCATCCAGCGCGGCCACGGCTGCGCGGGCGCAGTCGCGGACATCGACGAATTCCTCGTTGCCCTTCCAGATCAGCAGCGGGTCGTCCAGCGCGATGGGATGACCGGCTCTGGCCGCCTCGACTAGGGTCGAGAACAGCCGCCCCGGGACACTGGTCGGCGCGTCGGTGTCGCCCCCGACCACCGCGCCAAGCCGCAGGGAGATCGCGTCCACGCCGTGCAGGTCGCGGTAGAGCAGCCCAAGCTGCTCACAGGTGAGCTTGCTGACCGCGTAAAGACTGCCGGGGCGCTGACTGACCAGGTGCAGCGCCGCATCCTCGGGGATGGGGTCCGGCCCGAGCGTCGAGAAGCCGGAGTAAAGCACCGTCGTCGAACTGATCAGGACGATCCGGTGGATCGAATGCCTCCGGCACGCCTCCAGAAGGGCCGCCGTGCCGAGGATATTGACGCGAAGACCCAGCACCGGGTCGGCCCGCATCGCGGTCGAAAGCAGGGCGGCGGTGTGCAGGATCGCGGTGATCGAGTGGTCCTGGATGATCTGGTCGATCTGACCGGTATCGGTGATGTCGGCGCGAATGAAGGTCACGCCCGGTGGTATGTCAGCCGGTGCGCGGAGATCGATCAGCACCACCTTGCCGCCACGCGCCGCCAGCAGCTTCGCGGCAGCGCTGCCGATAAGACCGGCACCGGTGACAAGAGTGGTCACGTCCGGTCCTCGATCAGGTCGGAGACGACATGGGTCACGCGACCGCTGAACGGCCCCATGCCCGCCTTGATCCGTTCCTGCACCGCTTGACGCACCGGGCTTGCCAAGGCTGCGTCCATTGCATCGACCGAGTCGAAATACAGGTCGAACTGCATATAGGCAGCGTCCGCGCCTGCATCGGCCTGCGCCAGTTTGCGCAGGGTAACGCGCCGGATGCCGGGATAGGTCAGGATCTCGGCGACCACCGTGTCGCGCATGTGGCGGTCGAAATCCGGCTGCTCCGGTTCGGGAACGCTGCCGTGCAGAAAGGCGCTGCGGATGATCATGCGGTCTCTCCCTCTTTGCTTTCGGTTTTGCGCAGAATCTGCGCAACGACCTGTTCGGTGGCCGCCAGATGGCTGTCCATCAGTGCGACGGCGCGATCCTCGTCACCAGCCAGGACGGCTTGGGCAATGGCTTCATGTTCGGCCTTGATGTTGCGCGGATCGGCCTGATCGGGTCCGGGCGTCACCAGGCGCAGCTTGCGATAGCGTTCCGAATGGTCGGCCAAGGTTTCCCAGAAACTCAGCCGCCACTGCGAATCGCAGGCAGCGACCAGTGCCCGGTGAAACTGGCGGTGCATCGCCTCCCAATGCGCGGCGCGCGCGCGATCCTCGGATGACTTAGGGACCGGGGTGCGTGACAGCAGGTGTTGGGCGCGAAGGATTTCGGCTTCCCATTCCGGCGTGCGGTTGGCCATCGCGCGGCGCAGGCAGATCGCCTCGATCTCGCGCCGGGCCGAGAAAAGGTCGCGAAGTTCGCTGACCGACGCCTGTCGGACCGACGCCCCACGATTGGCCTCGTTTTCGACGAGCCCTTCCGAGGCAAGCCTGACCAGCGCCTCGCGCAGCGGGGTCAGCCCCATCTGGTAGCGCTTGTTCAGCGCCGACACGCGCAGCCGTTCGCCCGGCATCAGATCGCCGTGCAGGATCTCATCACGCAGCATCTGGTAGGCGGAAGGAACGAGGCTTCGATCGGTTCGCATGGCATATTTCATATTGACACATCAATTTTATAAAAAGTAACCTTTATCACGTCAAGACTCAACTTTAACAGAAACGAGGCTCGGATGCGGAGCGATTTTTCACAGCACACTCGCTGGGCGTTGGCGACGCTGCAAACCGAAAATGGCCCATTGGCGGTGCTTGAGACGAAGGACGGGGTCCATGACCTTGCAAAGCTTCTTGCGGGCGCCGGATCGGATCTGACCGAGGTCGCCGAACTGTACGAGGACTGGGCGCAGAATTCCCAGCTGCTGGATCGTCTGGCCGAGAACCCCGACCCCGACTGCCGCGTCGATGACGGGGTGCGCATGGCCCCGCTGCTGTATCCCGGCAAGGTGCTGTGCGCCGGGGCCAATTATTACCGCCACCTGGAAGAGATGGGCGTCCAGAACGTCACCAAGGACAGCCAGCGGCTTTTCTTCTTCTTCAAGCCGGCGCGCAACGCCGTCGTGGGCGAGGGGGCGACCGTCCACATGCCGCTGGATACCCAGCAGATGGATTGGGAAATCGAGCTGGGCGTGGTCATCGGCAAGGCGGCGCGGGCGGTCACGCCGGAACAGGCGATGGATCACGTCGCAGGCTATGTCGTGGCCATCGACGCCTGCGCGCGCGACCTGAACAAGGCGCCGGACACATTCTACAAGCTGGATTGGGTGGCCGGGAAGGCGCAGGAATCCTGCTGTCCGCTGGGTCCGCGGTTCGTCCCCGCCTCATCCATCAGCGATCCGCAGGCGCTGCGCCTGACGCTTAGCGTCAATGGGGTCAAGAAACAGGACGACACCACCGGCGACATGATCTTTTCGATTGCCGAGCAGATTTCGACGGCCTCGCGCCTGATGCAGCTCGATCCCGGCGACGTCCTGCTGACCGGCACACCGGCCGGCGTCGGCTCGCCGCGTGGCGAGTTTCTGCAGGTCGGCGACCGGATCGAGGCCGAGATCGAGGGGATCGGCCGTTTCGAGGTCGAGGTCCAGCCACCAAGCACCGGGGTACGCAAGCCTCTGGCTTAGGAGCGGGCCGGATACATCAAAAACAGGGAGGGAAACCATGAAGACCAACTATTTCACCGCGCTCGGCGTCGGCCTCGCCTTTGCCATGGGCGCGACATCGGCCATGGCCGCGATCGAGCTGCGGATTTCGTCCGCAGCGCCACCGGACAACCCGCTGGTCGCCGCTTTCGAGATCATCAAGGAGCGGATGGAGGAGGCCTATCCGGACGACATCACGGTGACGATTCACCACTCGAGCAGCCTGTTCAAGCAGGGCACGGAACTGCCGGCCATGCAGCGCGGCAACCTCGAGATGGCGACGCCCATCGTCTATGAGATCGAGCAGCAGCTTCCCGAATACGGCGCGCTGGGAAAGCCCTATGTCTACCGCGATGTCGATCACATGATCGCCGTCTATCGCGGTGAGATCGGCGAGCAGTTCTACAAGGACGTGCAGGACAAGATGGGGGTGGTGATCCTCGATACCGGCTATTTGGGAACCCGGACCATCGGCCTGCGCAGCGCCAGGAATGTCGAAAGCCCCGCGGACCTCGACGGGGTCAAGCTGCGCATGGCGCCCGGTGCCGCCTATCAGAACCTGGCCACGGCGCTGGGGGCGACGCCGGTGTCGATGCCGGCGACCGAGGTCTATCTGGCGCTGAAGACCGGCTCTATCGACGGGCAGGACAATCCGCTCAATCTGGTCGAGAACTGGAAATTCGATGAGGTCACCGAAGAGTTCGTGATGACCAACCACCTCGTCCAGCCGGTCTTTTTCGCCATCTCGGGCAAGGCCTGGGATCAGTTGAGCGAAGAGCAGCAGAAAACCCTGAAGGACGCAGCCCGCGAGGCCGTCGACCGCGAGATCGAGCTGACGCGCGAGGCCGAAAAGGCGGCACGCGAACAGTTCGAGGCCGAGGGCAAGATCTTCAGCACGCCCGATCTGGCACCGTTCCGTGCGCGCGTTGAAGAGGTCTATGCGCAGCCGGGCATGATGGAGGACTGGATGCCCGACCTGAACGCCCGCATCGAGGCGGTCGAGTAATCCCGTCCGAAAGCCGGTCGCAGCCCCGTCTGTGCGGGGCTGCGTAACGAAAGGGGGGAGGGATTTCTCATGCGGTCTGTCATGAGCACGCTGCGGCTTCTGGCCGGACGTCTGGCGCTGTTGGGCATGTTCGCCATCTTCGCCATCTTCATCTACGGCGTGGGGATGCGTTATGCCGGCCACCCGCCGCGCTGGGTCGATGAGGTCGTGACCATCCTTGCCGCTTGGGTGGTCTTCTTCACCTCGGCCTTTGTCCTGCGGTGGTCCGAATTCATCGCCTTCGACATGGTCTTCCGGGCTCTGCCACCGAACGCGCAGCGCGTCAGCATGACGGCCGCGGCGCTCATCTTCATCGTCGTGTTCGGATACATCTTCTATGCGCTGGTCGACTATGTGCTGTTCATGCGCATTTCGACGACCGACATGCTCGAGATCCGCCTGGATTACATCTACGCGATCTTCCCGGTCTTCATCGCCGCCATCTGCGTTCGTCTGGCCATCCTGATCTGGCAGCTCACCCTGGGCGATCACGAGGCCGCGCTGGCAGAGCTTTCCCCCGCCGATTCAACGGATGAGGTTTCGCTATGACGCCCGGCCTGACCGCACTGGTCGCGACCTTCGTGATCGCGTCGATCATCCGGCTGCCGATCGCGCTGTCGATGTTTCTGGCCGGCGCGGTCTATTTCATCGTCACCGGACAGGATGCCGGCCTGCTGGCCGATCAGGTCATGGGGCAGATGAACGGCATCTATGTGCTGGTGGCGATCCCGATGTTCATCCTGGCGGCGAACATCATGAACGACAGCGGCATCAGCGAACGCCTGTGGGGCGCGGCAAACGCGCTGGTCGGGCGACTGCGCGGCGGCACCGGCCATGTCACCGTCGTCGTCAGCATCATCTTTTCGTCCATGACCGGCAGCGCCGTGACCGAGGCCGCAGGCCCCGGCGTCATCGCGGTGAAGATGATGCGGCAGATCGGCCGATATCCGCTGGAACTGGCCGTCGCCGTCACCGCTGCGGCCAGTGTCATCGCGCCGGTCATCCCGCCTTCGATCCCGCTGGTGATCTATGCGATGCTGTCAGGCGCCTCGATCGGGACATTGTTCCTTGCCGGGATCGTCCCCGGCCTGCTGATGGCGTTGACGATCATGTCGGTCATCATGTTCTCGGCCCGGCGTTATGATCTGCCGAAGGGCAGCGGCGTGCCGCGCGGCGAGACGCTGCCCCTGATGGGGCGCGCCGTGCTTCCGCTGACATTGCCGGTGGTGCTGCTGGGCGGCATCTGGACCGGCTGGTTCAGCCCGACCGAGTCGGCCGCGGTCGCCGCCCTGTGGGGGATCGTGCTGGGGCTTTTCATCATGCGCAGCTTGCGCGTCCGCCAGCTTCCCGGCGCGTTCGAGACCTCGCTGAAGCAGACCGCCTCGACCATGCTGCTGATCGCGTCCGCCTTTGTCGTCAACTATGCCATCGCGAACGAAGGTCTGGGGGCCGCACTGGTCGGCTGGATCTCGTCAATGGAGCTATCACAGCTGCAGTTCATGCTGGTCGTGAACGTGGTTCTGCTGCTGCTCGGCTGCTTTCTGGACGGATCGGTCATTCTGCTGGTCGTCATCCCCCTGCTTCTGCCAAGCGTGAAGACCCTGGGCATCGACCTCAACTATTTCGGCGTCGTCGTCATCATCAACTTCATGATCGGGCTGATCACGCCGCCCTATGGGCTCGTGCTGTTCATCCTGTCCAGCCTGACCGGCGCCCCTCTGCAAAAGGTCTTCGCGGCCGTTCTGCCCTTCGTGTTTTCGCTGATCGTGCTGCTGCTGGTGCTGGTGCTGTTCCCCCAGATCATCCTGTTTCTGCCGCACGCGTTCGGCTATCGGTAAAGGATCATCCATGACCCACAAGACTGCATTCGTGACCGGCGCCGCCCAGGGCATCGGTGCTGCCATCGCTGCCCGGCTGGCGGGCGACGGCTGGCGCGTCGTCCTTGTCGACCGAAACGCCGAGGCCGTGACCAGGCTGGCGGCAGAACTGACGAGCAGCGGCGGCGATGTCACCGCAAAGGCGGTCGATGTATGCAACGCAGACCAGGTGGCCGCCTGCGTCGCCAGCGAATCCCGTGTCGACGCCGTGGTCACAGCGGCAGGCGCCTATACAGATCGCGGCTTCTTCGATCTGACTGCGGATGATTTCCGGCGCATGACCGAGGTCAACCTGATCGGCACCTTCCTGATCGCCCAGGCCGCTGCGCGCCGCATGAAGCCGGGCGGCCGGATCGTCACGATCTCCTCGCGCGGCGCACTTGGCGGGCGGCGATTTGCCCATTACGCGGCCTCGAAAGCGGCTGTCATCGGGCTGACGCGCGCGATGGCGATGGAGTTGCGCGACGACCAGATCACCGTCAACTCGATCGCGCCGGGCTTCACCGACACGCCGATGACCCGTTCGGCCCCTGCCGAACTGTTCGCCCAATGGGAAAAGCTCGAATCCCGTGGCCGCGCCGCACAGCCCGCCGAGATCGCCGGAGCAGTCCTGTTCCTGCTTGGAGAGGATGCCGGCTTCGTCACCGGCCAATGCCTGTTCGTCGATGGCGGCAAGTCCCTCGGTGGGCTGGGCATCTGAGGGCGGCAAGGTGCCTTGCTTCCGCGATGAAACGCAAAACGTCTGCTCCACATCTGCTAAAAAATCAGCATCGCAGATCAAAAACGGCAGTATGCGATCGCAAACCTCGCTTTGTCTCGTTCTGCAAGCGCTCGTCAGCCCTCTTAAAGCATTTGGGAAAACGGCCACAGAGGAAAGCGAATTGTGACAGCTTTGACTAAGGTTAGGTCCCCGCTTTAGAACCGTTCCCAGCACGAAAAGTTTCGAAGTTCTAATCCAGAGTCAGTTTCCACTCTATCAGCTTCCCAGACTCGGCAATGACCTCGAAAACCCATGCGGGCTCTATCTCTCCATACGCTAATGACAGACCAAACGGACATGTCGAAGCGATTGCTGCAGCAGAACATGATAGAGTGAGAGATGCCCCGCTATTTAGATCACTCAGCTGGTAACCTTCGACCAGCTCCTCGACGGACAGAGATCCGTTGAACTTTAAGCGAGAAACATATTTTCCCTGCTTCCTGTGGGCAATGTCGCGTATCCGCAGGAACCGTGACGGGGCATATTCAATATGGCGAATGTAGGCGCCGCCGGATTTATCTGAAAAGTTCAACGAGATCGAAACCTCATCTTCAAGAACGCTAACACCTGTCTTGTAGCTTCCTGATCTGGGCAATTGAATATCTGTCGGATGAAGTGTTTCCGGGTGCGAATCTATCACGCCGTGTGAAATAGCTGAAACCACCCTGTCACGTTCAGCCGATTTTCCGTAAATATACTTCCCAGGATCAGCGAGGAACTGCGCACCTTTGTACCAAAAAATCATCTGCCCCACATCGGCATGCTTGTGGACGTAGCTATGGCCGCCAAACGTCGCAGCGAAATAATCAGGTTTCTCCCTATTGTTTCTCACTATCAGCAGACCGTCATCTGAGATGTCTTTGATGAAGTGCTCATCATTGTCCGTCTTTACTACTAGGTCCGACGTAACACTGTCAGCCCACCGTGAACGTGATGATGTATCACCTGACGTTGCCCCCCAACTTTTATCCAGCGTGAGCGAGACTCCGGGACTGAGTTTTGCCCATTTGGGCGGGTTGGGCAACGGGGGCTGGCGCGGAGCTTTGCGGATTGCGCAGCGTCAGGCCCCGTTGCGGGGTGAAGGTTTCGGCAAACTCGGCTGGGGTCTGCCAGCTGAGGCGGGAGTGGGGGCGTTCGGTGTTGTAGTCCGTGCGCCAGGCGACCAGCGTTGCGCGGGCATGGTGCAGGGACGGGAACAGCGTTTCGTTCAAGAGTTCGTCTCGCAGGCGACCGTTGAAGCTTTCGATGAAGGCATTCTGGGTCGGCTTTCCGGGCGCGATGTAATGCCAGTCAAACTTGCGGTCATCCACGAATTTGAGGATCGCATTCGAGGTGAACTCGGTTCCATTGTCACTGACCACCGTCTGAGGCTTGCCGCGGGTGTCGAACAGCGTCGCCAGTTCCCGCGCCACCCTTGCCCCCCGAGAGCGACGTGTCCGCGATCAGCGCCAAGCATTCCCGCGTGCAGTCATCGACCACGGTCATGATCCGGAACCGGCGGCCATCGGTCAGCTGGTCTGACACGAAGTCCAGCGACCAGCGCTGGTTTGGCAGCAAAGGCAGCACCATCGGGGCCCGTGTGCCCATGGCCCGCTTGCGCCCGCCCCGGCGACGGACATGCAACTGCTCTTCGCGGTAGATGCGAAACAGGCGCTTGTGGTTGACCTCGTGGCCCTCGCGCCGCAGGAAGACATGCAACCGACGATACCCGAACCGGCGCCGGACCTTTGCCAATTCTTTCAGCCGCTCGCGCAGCACAGGGTCGTCTTGGCGGACCACCTCATACCGCATGGTCATCCGGCAACAGCCGATCACCCGGCACGCCCGCCGTTCGCTCATCTCGTGACTTGCCACTAGATGCGCGACCGCTTGCCGCTTCGCGGCGGGCGTCACCACTTTTTTCCGAGCAGATCCTTCAAGGCCGAATTGTCGAGCATGGAGTCGGCCAGCAGCTTCTTCAGCCTGCCGTTCTCATCCTCAAGCGCCTTCAGACGCTTCGCCTCGCTGACATCCATGCCGCCATACTTGGCTTTCCACTTGTAAACGGTCGCATCGCTGACGCCGTGCTTACGGCAAAGATCGGCAACGGAAATCCCCGCCTCGTGCTCCTTCAGAATGCCGATGATCTGATCCTCGGTGAACCTGCTGCGCTTCATCTCTGGTCCTTTCGGTTAGGCCAGAGTCTACCTCAAACTGGATTAGGCAGAGGGGGCAACGTCACACCAAATGTTGCCAAGCGACCATCAGGCATTGCTAACCACCTTTTAATACTGGTCGCTTTTTTGAGAATGTTTGATGAGACCGACTGAGGAAAAAGCTCATCGAGCTTCAGCCTTTCAATCATATTCAAGACAAAAAAGTGGTACTCCGGAGAGTTTTCGGTGTGCAGCCCGTTGTTACCGAACTGATCCCGCATGATCACGTCGAATTTTTCCTTAGCGTACCTTATCGCATCATCATCCTGCAGACATAGAGCGAGCAGCGCCAGTCCATGGAGTTGAAAAATGCCGTGATTGCCTTTATGCAGATTCTTCTCTTGGCTTAGAAACTCGACATGCGCTTCGGCCAACTCGCCCAAGCAAGAGGTAAAGCTGTCCAGTTCGTCCTGCTCGAAGTAGCCCTGATGCTCCTTCATCGCCGAGCAGTAAAACGCTATTCTTGCAGCTCTAATACCTGCTGACATGTCATACCACGAATAGTCCGAGCATCTGTCGTCTTCAAAGTGAAATCTGTGCCAGTCGTTCATGATCAGCAGTGTCTTTTTCAATGCCCGACAGCTGCCAGTCTCGAAGTAGTCGCGGAGCCACTTGTCACCCATCCGCCAGCAGTGAAGCTGAAAACACCAATTAGGATCGTCATATGGATCTTCCGCCCAGTCGAATGGAAGATTTACCGAAAATGTCGGCGTTCCTCTCCGTAAACATGCTTTGTCATCATCCACTGAAGTCAACAGCGTCTTGTCGATACCGGAAAGCAAACCATAGTTATAGAAATCAAGCGGCTTCACCACTGAAACTCCACGAGCTTTGCATCATTGTTCCCATCGACTTTAACTTGAGAGTCGGACATCAATTATTCCTTCGTCTTGCTGCTGCCATGGCTCGCTTAAGAGACTAAATTGAGCATCGAGTGGATTAGTTGCATCAGCCTCAGATCCGTCTTAACAATGTTTTTGGACAGGAGCTAGCGCTGCCAGTATCGCAATTCCGTAGTTGTTCTTCGTCAGACACGGGGGGATGGAGCGGGTCTGGTGCTGGAGTACGAGTAGCTCGGCCAGACGGCGTTCACCTTGATTGCGATCCTGCATGACATGATGCCGCTGAGCCGAGCGCAGTTCGAGGCGCTGATCTCCTGACACCGCCAGCACTGTGCGTTGCAAGCCGTTGCCAGGTAAGGTCGCAACAGGCAGTTCTGTCGAATTCCGCACCGAGCGACGCAGCAAGCTCTCCGCAAGGTCAAGTCGCATCAGGGCTCGGCGACTGCATCTTCACGCCCTCGAAACCGATAGCAGGCCAAACCGCAGGCGGGGCGTAGGGCCACCTATCCGAGTCTTATCGGCGCGCGGCCCATGCGGAGCGCGTGTCTATCGAAGCTGCCCGCAGCAACATCTGTGGCTTCGCCTGATCGCCTGACCCGGGGGCACCGATTTTCCTTGACGTAAGGGCGCCCAGCGAACCATCATTATAGCAATACTAAAATTCACTGGAATCGCCGATGTCTGCCGCCGATCCACCTCAGGGACTGACGTTGGGGCGCCGTCTAAGGGCCCGTCGCGCCGAATTGGGTCTGACAATGCAGGCGGTGGCAACCGAGGCCGGGCTCTCCGTCGGCTTCATCAGTCAGGTGGAACGGGGGCTGACGGCGCCGTCTCTTTCGTCTCTGGTGTCGATCAGCAGGGTTTTAGGAGTGCCGGTCAGCCGGTTCTTGGATCAGCCGGAAAACACGGACCAGTTGACCCGCCGTGCAAGTCGCGAAGTCTATTCCATTGCCCATGACGACCTGGCCTATGAAAGGTTGTCGTCCTCTTTCCCCGGTAGCTTGCTGCGCTCAGTCATCATGCACGAACCGCCGGGCCACCGAAGCATAGCGATTTCGCATCAAGGCGAAGAAATGATGTATGTGCTCCGCGGCGAGTTGACGGTCGAGGTTGACGGCAAGCGCACTGTGATGGGCGAGGGCGATTCCATACATTTTGCGTCCACGCTAATTCATTCGACCTGGAACCACACCGACCAGCCCACGACGGTTCTGTGGTGTGGCACCATGGACGTCTTCGGAGAGACAGGGGCGGATCCGATCCGCCACCGGCAAGTCACCCAATCGGAAATCCAACACGAGCAACAGGAGAGGCGACATCGTCATGAAACAGGCACTGATCTGGGGCCTAGCGGCCGCCACAACGCTGACCGGCGCCGCACAGATGGCCACGGCGGGCGGAACACTTCGCCTTGACGAGGTCGCAGTCGGGGAACTCGACCCCGGCAAAGCGACCGATTACGCTGACTCCATCCTGATGTTCAACGTTTATGACACGCTCGTCATGCCGCGGCAGGGGGGGCCTGGACACGAACCGCATCTCGCCACCGGCTGGGAGGCGAACGAAGACGCAACTGAGTATACATTCACATTGCGGGATGACGTGACCTTCGAGTCAGGCAACCCGCTGACGGCCGAGGACGTGGTCTTTTCTCTGGACCGGATGAAGGCGTTGGGGTCGGGATTTTCTCATCTCTTTGCCAATGTTGAAGGCGCCGAGGTCGTGGGTGACAATCAGGTGAAGTTCAGTCTGTCTCAATCCTATTCGCCCTTTGTCGCGTCATTGCTACGTCTGCCCATCGTGGACAAGGCGCTGGTCATGCAGAACCTTGGTCAGGGGGAAGGCAAAATGGGCGATTGGGGTCAGGCCTTTCTGTCAGGCGATTCTGCGGGAACTGGCGCCTATGTCGTGCAAAGCCACAACCCTCAGGAAGAGACGGTGATGACCAAGCGCACCGACTATTTTCTTGAGGTAGCCGAGGCCGCGCCCGACACCGTGCGTCTTCGCTATGGGCTGGAAGCTGCGACGGTTCGCACCCTTTTCGCACAAGGGGAACATGACATCGCGAGCCAGTGGCTGCCGCCCGAGGTGATCCAGTCGCTGGCAGACAATGGTGCGCAGTTGTTCACGGAAAGTGGTGTCGGCGCGTTCTATATCAAAATGAACACTGCCAAAGCCCCGCTCGATGATGTGAACTGCCGGCAGGCGCTGGCGCATGCCTTCGATTATGAAACCGGACTTCGCATGGTGGGCATTACCGAAGACGTCAGCCAGGGCAGCCCATCAACTGGCGCGATCCCCGTGGGCATGCTTGGCGCGAATCCGCCCGACCAAACCTTGAAGCGCGACATGGATGCTGCCCGCGAATATCTGGCAAAGTGCCAATACGACCCGGCAGAAATGGATCTGGAACTGAGCTGGATCTCGTCCGTGCCAATCGAAGAGAGGTTTGCGCTGCTGATGCAGGCCAACTTCTCTGAACTGGGGATCAAATCGCATATCCGGAAGGTGCCGTGGGCGCTGTTCACCGAACTTGTCAGCAAGCCGGAAAATACGCCGCATATCTCGCAGATATTCACCAATGCCGTCACCGGTGATCCCGATACCTTGCTCTATAACATGTATCACTCAAGCGTGCGGGGAACTTGGCAGTCACCGGAATATCTAACCGACGAGAAGGTGGACGAATATCTCGATCAAGGGCGCCTCGAAACTGACACCGAGGCGCGACACGAGGCCTATTCAAAGCTGAATGATCGCCTGATGGAGCTGGCGCCGACGATTTACGGCTATGATCGGCAGTCGGTCTTTGCTGCGTCCCAGCGCGTCAAGGCACCTGCTCTTACCGACCCGGAGAAGGCGTTCGGTCTGGACGGAATGGGCTTCACCTTCCGGCTCATGGAAGTCGCCGAGGATTGAGCGGTCGATGCCTGGGCCGGGCGGCAGGAACCGTCCCGGCCCGGCCACCGCAACAGGGACGTTGCCATGAGCGCCATGCAAAAACTACTGGTCCGGCGACTGGGGATTTCACTCATCGTGCTGCTGGGCGTGTCCATGCTGATCTTCGGGATCGCAAGGATCATCCCGGGAGATCCGGCGCGCATCGCGCTTGGGCCCAATGCTACGCCGGAACAGGTGGCTGTTCTTCGCGCCGACATGCACCTGGATGACCCGATTCCGGTCCAATACGGCTATTTTCTCGCCGATCTGGCACGTGGCGACTTGGGCATGTCGCTTTATACAAACCGCCCGGTGACGACCGATATTGCTGAATTTCTGCCCGCAACCCTGGAACTGATCATCGTCGCGGGCATCATGATGATCGGCATCGGCCTGCCCCTGGGAATCTGGTCCGCCCGATTCCGGGGCCGGTTTGCCGACAATGCGATCCGCATTGTGTCGCTGCTCGGGGTATCTGCGCCCAGCTTTGTCTGGGCGGTGATCCTGATGCTGTGCTTCGCTTATTTCCTGCCGATCTTTCCGGTTGCGGGGCGGCTGGACAATGCCTATCAGATCGACACGGTGACAGGCTTTCTGCTGATCGACACCCTGATTGCCGGCGACCTGGCGGCGTTTGGGGACGCCGTGGCGCATCTCATTCTGCCGGCCTTTGCACTGGCGCTGTCGGGCATCGGCCAAGCGGCGCGGCTGACCCGCGCCAACATGGTCGAAACCTATGACAAACCCTATATCGAGATGGCGCGCGCCTATGGCTTTCGTGAGAGACGCATCGCCAATCGATATGCGTTCAAGCCGTCGCTGATCCCGTCGCTGACAATTATCGGATTGGACTTTGCAGCAATGCTGGGCAACGCCTTTCTGGTCGAAGCCGTCTTCGCTTGGCCAGGTCTCTCTCGCTACGGGGTCGAAGTCATTCTTCGCAAGGATCTTAACGCGATCATCGGCACGGTGCTGATCATCTCGGCCACCTTCCTGATCATCAACATCGTGATCGACCTTCTGATCGCCTTTCTTAACCCCCGCATCCGCCATTCGCAGAGGGGCACATGAAGCGAACTCTTGTCATTCTGTTACGCAATCCGCTGTCAGCCTTGGGCGTCGCCTTGGTGGCGATCGTCGTGCTGTCAGCGCTGCTGGCGGACTTCATTGTGCCGTTTCCCGAACATAAAGGCGCGGTCGTCGATTTCGTAAACTTCAACAAGCCACCCGATAGCACCTATCTGATGGGGACCGACCTTGTTGGACGAGACCTGTTCAGCCGCATTGTCTATGCTTACCGGATCTCGCTGCTGCTCGGGGTAGTGGTGCTGGCCATTGCGGTTCCGATCGGCGTTACGGTCGGTCTGTTCGCGGGTTATCTGGGCGGATGGACCGAGGCGATCTTGATGCGGGTGACCGACGTCTTCCTGTCGATCCCGCCCCTGGTGCTGGCAGTGTCGATCATGGGCCTTCTGGAGCCGACGCTGACCAATGGGATGCTGGCGGTGACGGCGATGTGGTGGCCCTGGTATGCGCGCCTGGTCTACAACATCGCGCGGTCTGAACGCGAAGAGGGCTATGTGTTGGCCGCCGAGGTGATCGGCGCCTCCAGCTTGCATGTCGCATTCCGCGAAATCCTGCCGAACTGCATCCCTGCCATCGTCACCAAAATGACGCTGGACTTGGGCTTTGTCATCATCATCGCCTCGTCCCTTTCCTTTCTGGGCTTGGGGGTTCAGCCCCCGACACCGGACCTTGGCAGCATGGTCGCCGAGGGCGCCCGATATTTGCCCGACAGTTGGTGGCTGACGGTCTTTCCTGGGCTGGCGATCCTGATTGCAGTGTTCGGCTTCAACCTGCTGGGGGACGCGTTGCGCGAAATACTGGGGGTAGAGGAATGACCGAAATACTAGGTATCGACGATCTGCACCTGTCTTTTCGCGGCTATTCCGGCACAGTCGAGGTGCTGCATGGCATCAGCCTTCATATCGCACGCGGCGAGCGCGTGGCGCTGGTCGGCGAAAGCGGATCAGGAAAATCGGTGACGGCCCGCATCGTGCTCGGACTGTTGCAGGAGCTGCGCAGCGCACGTATCCGCGGCGCGTTGCGTTTCGAGGGGCAGGATCTGAACGCAATGTCACGCCGGCAACGGCATGCGCTGCGCGGCACCCGCATGTCGATGATCTTTCAGGATCCCACAAGCTCTCTCAACCCGGTCTTCACCATCGGCACCCAGTTTGCCGAGGTTCTGCGTCGCGGTGAGCCCAAACTGAGCAATGCCGCCTGCCTCGAACGGGCGACACGTCTTCTTGATGATGTATCCATTCCCGACCCAGGCCGTGTGCTGGCCGCCTATCCGTTCCAGCTCTCGGGTGGTATGAATCAGCGGGTCGTGATTGCCATGGCGCTGGCCAACGAGCCTTCATTGCTGATTGCGGACGAGCCGGGAACCGCCCTGGATGTCACTGTCCAGGCGCAGACCTTGAGCCTGATGCGGCGCCTCGTCGAGGATCACCGCACCGCCGTCCTGTTCATCAGTCACAATCTTGGCGTGGTGCGCGAATTTGCCGATCGTCTGTATGTCATCTATCGCGGAAATATCGTTGAAGAGGGGCGAACTCGCAGCGTCTTTGACCATCCGCGCCACCCTTACACGCGCGCGCTGATGCAGGCTGTGCCGCGCATCACGGGCGGTGGAATTCCCGATATCGACGATCGCTCGGACGATTTCCTGGCCCCGCGCGAAACCCACGAGGCCACTGCATGAGCGATTTCCTGCAAATCCGCGACGTCTCCAAATCTTTTGGCGAGGTGCATGCGCTGCGGAATGTCACGCTGGACGTTCATCAGGGCGAATGTCTGGCTGTGGTGGGCGAAAGCGGTTCGGGCAAATCGACACTGGCCAACATCCTGTTGGGCGTGTTCGGTCCCAGCGGGGGCTCGCTGCATTTCAGGGGCGCCCCCCTGCCGGCCAGGCGCACGCTGGAACACCGCCGCGCAATCCAACTGGTGCAGCAAAATCCGCTGTCGTCGCTCAATCCCAAGCGGTCGGTTGGTGCATCGGTGCGGCTGGGGCTGGATGTCTATGGCATCGGCTCCCGCCGTGAACGAGATGCGCGCGTAGGACAGATCCTCGAAGAGGTCGGGCTGCCGGCCGAGTATCGGCGTCGATCGCCCACCGCACTGTCGGGCGGTCAGCGCCAGCGTGTGGCCATCGCCCGCGCGCTGGCCTGCGGCGCCGATCTGATCGTGCTGGACGAGCCGACGTCGGCGCTGGATGTGCTCGTGCAGGCGAGGGTCCTTCGGCTTCTGAACGACCTGCGCCCGGCGCGCGGCCTAACCTACCTGTTCATCACCCACGATCTGTCGGTGGTGCGCAATATCGCTGATCGCGTCGCGGTCTTCAAATCCGGGGAGCTTGTGGAATGCGCCTCGACTGACGAGATCTTTCTCAATCCGCAACGGAACTACACGCGCGAACTGATCGGCGCGGTGCCGGTGGTGACCCAAGAGGAGGTCGCGCTGCGCGACCGGCTCAGCAAACAGGATTTCCCGTGACAGAAATGACCGACCTAACAGACTTCATCCGTGCGCTGTCGCAGGAAAATGATCAGCCTCACGCGACGCTTCGGGCGCTTGAAGCGCTGGTCAAACACGTCGTCGGTGCCCGGCTATTCACGCTGATGACCTTCGACGAGGCGACCGGCGAGGCCAGCCGCGCCTGGTCAAGTCAGCCCCAGGAATATCCGGTCTCCGGCCGTAAACCCGCCGACCGCACAGAATGGTCCGAAATCGTGATGGAGCGGCACCAGACATTCGTCGCCAATGACATCGACGCCATTGCCAAGGTATTCCCCGACTACGAGCTGATCCGATCCCTGGGATGCGGATCCTGCATCAACGTGCCGGTGGTCGTTGCCGGCAGAGTCCTCGGCACGCTGAACATCCTGCATCAGGCTGGCCATTACACACCAGCGCGCGTTGCCGCCTCCGAAATGTTGAAACTGCCCGGCGCGCTGGCCTTCATCCTTCTTGAAAACAACGCCCTTACCGGAGATTCCGAATGACCGACAAGACAATCCGCGTTGCCACTGACGTAGGCGGAACCTTCACCGATCTGGTCTGTTTCGAAACCCGGAAGGGCGCTCCTCCCCGGATCACCACCGCCAAGTCCGACACGACGCCGCCCGAATTCGAGAAAGGCGTGCTGAACGTGCTGGAGCTTGCCGGGGTCGACCCTGCCGAGGTGGATTTCATGGCCCATGGCACCACCGTCGTCATCAACGCCCTGACCGAGCGCAAGGGTGTAAAGGTGGGTCTGATTACCACCGAAGGATTTCGCGATACGCTGGAAATCGCGCGTGGCAATCGGCCAGACTTCTTCAATCTGCACTATGAAAAGCCACGACCCTTCGTGCCGCGCCACCTGCGCGCAGAACTTCCGGGGCGTATGGATTATCACGGCCACGAACAGACGCCGCTGGACCTTTCGGGGCTGCCCGCAATTGTCGACAGCTTTCGAGCCGAAGGCGTCCAAGCGGTATCGATCAGCTTTCTGCACTCTTATGCCAACCCTGCTCATGAAAGCGCGACGCTGGCAGAGCTGCGGAAGCTGTGGCCGGAGGTCTCGGCCGTGGCCGCACATCAGATCACGCGCGAATGGCGTGAATATGAGCGTACCAATACCGCGGTGCTCTCGGCCTATGTTCAGCCGATCGCAGCGCGCTACCTGCAACGGCTCGATGACGGGCTGAAGGGCAGGGGCCTGAGGCGCAGCCCCTATATCATGCAAAGCAACTGCGGCGTGGATTCGCTTGAGGCGACGGCGCAGATCCCGATCACGATGGTCGAGAGTGGCCCCGCCTCTGGGTTCTGGGGGGCGGCCGAGCTTGGCAAGCTGATCGGAGAACACAACGTGCTTGCGCTGGATATCGGCGGCACCACAGCAAAATGTTCGCTCATCGAGAACGGTCAGGTCCGCATCATGACCGACTATTGGATCGAGCGTGACCGCACCAATGCCGGCTATCCGATCATGGTGCCGGTCGTTGACCTGGTCGAGATCGGCAACGGCGGCGGGTCGATCGCATGGGTCGACGAATTCGACAAGCTTCACGTCGGCCCCCACTCAGCCGGGGCACAGCCTGGCCCGGCTGCCTATGGGCAAGGCGGAGAAGACGCGACCACCACCGATGCAAACCTGTGGCTGGGGCGGATTAACGCCGAATTCTTCCGCGGAGGCAGTAAGCCCGCAGATATGGCGGCCGTCGAACGCAGCATAGCCGCGATCGGACAAAAGCTGGGCGTATCCACTGACGAGGCCGCAAAAGGTATTGTGCGTATCGCCAATAACAACATGGTCAATGCGCTTAAGCTGGTCAGCCTCAATCGGGGGCACGATCCGCGCGACTTCACCTTGGTGGCCTTTGGCGGTGGTGGCGCAATGCATGCCGTCGCTCTGGGACAGGAGCTGGGGGTCAGAAAGGTAGTCATCCCGACTGCCGCAGCCGTGTTTTCGGCTTGGGGGATGAT
Organism: Paracoccus jeotgali; assembly: GCF_002865605.1. Classification (NCBI taxonomy): domain Bacteria; kingdom Pseudomonadati; phylum Pseudomonadota; class Alphaproteobacteria; order Rhodobacterales; family Paracoccaceae; genus Paracoccus; species Paracoccus jeotgali. The sequence goes on along the minus strand of NZ_CP025583.1, from coordinate 2,123,061 downwards.
GATGTCGGACCTGCGGCGGGACTATTTTGTCACCCGGCTGACGGATCTAAGGCCGGGCGCTGCTGAGGGAATCGAGTCGCTGATCTCCGAGATCGAGGACCGCGCTCGTTCCCAGTTCGCTCAGGAAGGGATCGAGGGGGACCAGATCACCTTCCATCGTTATGGCAAATTCCGCTATCAGAACCAGGAGCACACGACCGAGGTGCTGTTGAGTGAAGGCGCCATCACGGATGACAGTCTGGACGCGATCGCCAGCGCTTTTCATGAAACCTATGAACGAGAATACACCTACCGATTGGATGCGCCGGTCGAGATGGTGGGCATCCATCTGGTAGCCTCGGCCGAGGTCGGAAAGCTGGAGATGACCGAAGCTGCGCCAACCGGCACCCCGGCCAGTGAGGCACGAAAAGGACAGCGTCAGGTGGATTACGCGCTGGAAGGGCAGCACGAGGCCGACATCTATGACGGCGCCCTCCTGGAGCCAGGGATGGAATTCGACGGCCCCGCCATCGTTGAAGACAAGGGAACCACGGTGGTGATCCACCCCAACAATCGTGTCACCGTCGACGGTTACGGCGATCTGCACATTGCAATTCAGCGACAGTAAGGGGGGCAGTCCATGTCCGCGAATGATCCGATCACCCAGGAAATCATCCAGAATTCGCTGCAGGCTACCGCCGATGAAATGTTCGCGGCGATGCGCAAGACGGCAATGAGTTCTATCATCTACGAGGTGCTGGACATGGGCACCGGAATTCTGGACGCGCAAGGACGCATCGCTTCTTCGGGGGCCGGTATTCCGGCCTTTATCGGCGTTCTGGACAAGGCCGTTCAGGTGCTCATCGGCAAGTTTCCTGCCGCGCAGATCCGGCCCGGCGACGTGTTTATCACCAATGACCCATGGCATGGCGGTGTTACTCATCTCAACGATCTTGTCGTGGCCATGCCCGTCTTTTCGGGCGAAAGGCTGATCGCCTGGACCGCCAATATCGCGCACAATTCGGATATAGGCGGCATGGCTCCGGGATCGCTTTCGGGTGAGGCGACGGAAATATATCAGGAAGGTCTGCGTTTGCCCGCAGTCAAGCTGGTCTCGGAAGGAGAGCCGATCGAGGCGGTATTCGAGATCATGAAGGCCAACAGCCGCATGCCCGACTATCTGCATGGCGACGTCTGGGCGGCGATTGCCTCGACACGGATCGGAGCAAAACGTCTGGCTGGGCTCGCCGAGAAGTATGGCGCTGAGACGTTCTGCCGCGCCATGGACAGCTTTATGGATTTCGGCGAAAAAGTGACGCTCGCCGAACTCGCCAAACTCCCACACGCCACGTTCGAGCTGACCGAAGAACAGGATGATGGCCGCTTCTTCAACGTCAAGGTGACCATAAGCGACACCGAATTCGTCGTCGATTTGCGCGACAATCCCGATCAGGATCCGGGCCCCACCAACACCAGCCGCGACGGCGCCATGGTCTGCGCGCAGATGATCTTCAAGTCGCTGATCGACCCCACAAGCCCGGCCAATGATGGGTCGTTCCGGGCGATCCGGCTGCTGACCCGCGAGGGTTCGGTGTTCCACGCAAAAGAGCCTGCCGCCATCGGCTTCTATTTCGAGACGGAGGTGAGGGTTTACGACCTCATCTGGCGCTGTCTTGCGCCGCATCTGCCGGAACGACTTGCCGCCGGCCATTTCAGCTCGATTTGCGGCACGTTCATCGGCGGCATCCATCCCGACACAGGCCGGCAATATACGATCATCGAACCTCAGATCGGCGGCTGGGGTGCCTCCAGCGATCGGGACGGAAACTCGTGCATCTTCTCGGGCTTTCACGGCGAAACCTATAATACGCCGGCCGAGATCTCCGAGGCTCGCAACGGCCTCATCGTGGACCGAATGGAATTGAATTGCGCCCCGGGGGGAGAAGGACAGTTCACCGGCGGACGCGGGCTGCGGCTCGAATACCGAATTCGCCGGGACGGATCGTTCCTGACAGCCGGCTATACCCGTGCCCGGATCCTGCCTTGGGCGCTCGAGGGTGGAAATGAAGGGTCGCCCAATCAGGTGCAGGTGATCCGCAAGGGCGGCGGCGATATAGAGACCTATTCTTTCGTATCCGAACTGACAGTGAACGAAGGGGACGTCATCCGAATCCTGACGGGCGTCGGTGGTGGATATGGTCATCCGCGAGACCGAGACCCGAGCGCTATCAAGGATGATATCCGCGCGGGCTTCGTGTCTGAAGAGCGGGCCCGAGAAGTCTACGGCATAGCGGGCTAGAAGCTGAGCCGATGGTCCGGATCATGCGTCTCGGTCCCATGGCGGACGCCGCTGCGGGTAACGAACTGACCGCGGTGATGGCGAGCCGCTGTAAGCGCCAAAAGCTCGGGGCTCATGTCGTTTCGCCGCCCGACAGTTGCGGTCGTGTCGAACACATTGAGCACTTCTCGGTTGAGGCACTGAAGCGCGCTGAATGGGCGGTGCAGCTGCCGCACGACTGCGGCGGGAAGTCCTTGCGCGGACGGTCCGGCCAGCCACTTGCTGAAACAAGAACTGCGCGGCTCATCGGGATGGGGATGAGGGACCAGAAGCCAGTCCATAGGCGCGCCGGTATGACAGAACGCGATCTGGCGGCTGCGATGGCGAGACACTATTCAACGGAGGGCGCGAAACCCGTCTTCGGCATCGTCCGAGCTAGTGAGAACGGTGCCTATCCGCACCACTCCACCGGCGACCGGGCGCTGCGTGAAGGCGGCTGGCTCGTCGTCGATTTCAATGGCGCAAATGGCGGTCATTCCTCAGATTTGACGCGGATGGACTCTCTGGGTAAGCCAACTGAAGGCTACGCAGAAATTCGCGCTATCGTTGAGGAGGCGGTTCAGGCGGAAGTGAAGGCAGCCCGCCCTTGCGTGCAAGGAAAACAAGTTGACAACGCCGCCCGCAGCGTCATCGAAAAGGCAGGATATGGCCCGTTTTTCGTGCATCGGACTGGTCATGGGATGGGCCTTGAGGTGCACGAGCCAACGTGGATCACGGCGGCCAGCGAAACCGTGCTACACGAGGGCATGGTCTTTGCCGTCGCACCAGGGGTCTCCCTGCCGGGCCATTTTGGCGTCCGGCTCGAGGATATCGTCATCCTGCGTGCCGACGGTCCGGAAATCCTGTCGGATCGGCCCCGCGACCTGAACGCCAAGGAGGTATGACAATGACCGATCCCTTTACACTTTCTGTTATTCAGGCGGCGCTTTCTGCTGCCGCGGACGAAATGTTTGCCGTGCTCAAAAAGACGGCAATGAGCCCGATCATCTATGAAGTGCTCGATGTGGGCACCGGGATCACTGACGGTAGCGGACGCCTGATCAGTTCGGGGGCGGGCATCCCTACCTTTGTGGGTGTGCTCGACAAAGCGGTCAAACGCATTATCGACATCCACGGCCGTGAGGGGATCGAGCCGGGCGACATCTATGTCACGAACGATCCTTATTTCGGCGGCGTGACCCATCTCAGCGACGTCGTCATCGCGCAGCCTGTCTTTCATGGCGCCGACCTTGTCGCCTGGACTGCGTCGATCGCGCATTGGAATGATATTGGCGGCATGACCCCCGGCTCCATGTCCACAGAGGCGACCGAGATCTATCAGGAAGGATTGCGCCTGCCCGCGGTACGCCTGTTCCGCAACGACGAACCGGTCGAGGCGGTGCTCGACATCATCGCAGCGAACTCGCGCTTGCCGGATTTCGTGCGCGGGGATCTTTGGGCCCAGGTCGCCGCCAGCCGCACCGCGACGCGGCGGATCGGCGCGCTCTGCGAATCCTATGGCACGGATGCATTCCGCAATGCGCTCGAGGATCTATTTGCAACCGGAGAGGCGCGAAGTCTGTCAGGCCTCGCAACGATTCCCGAAGGCACCTACCAGATCGAGGAAGAGCAGGACGATGGTGCGATCTGGCGCGCGGCCATTACCGTCACCGCTGACCGCTTCACAGTCGACCTGCGCGACAATCCCAAACAGCGGGCAGAGCCCTATAACACGTCGCGCGATGGCGCCGTCATTTCCTGCCAAATGATCTTCAAAGCGCTTTGTGACCCCGCCCTTTTGACGAATGAAGGATCGTTTCGCCCCCTGGAAGTTCTCACCGATCCCGGCACCGTTTTCCATGCCACCGGAACCGCACCACACGGCTATTATTTTGAGACCCGGATCCGGCTCTACGACATGCTGTGGCAATGCATGGCTCGCGTCATGCCCGAGCGTTTGCCGGCCGGACATTTCGCCTCCATCTGCGGCACCGTGATCGCCGGTCTCCATCCTGATACCGGCCGACGCTTCACCATGGTCGAGCCCCAGATGGGCGGATGGGGTGCCACTGCAGGGCGCGATGGGCTCGACGCCATGTTTTCGGCCAGTCACGGCGAGACCTTCAATTGCCCGGTCGAAATATGCGAAGCGCGTTATGGCATCGACGTCTTGTGGAAGAAGCTTGATGATGCCGGGCCTAAGCCTCGGGGCGTGCATAGCGGTGGCCTGGGCTTGTCGCTTTGCTATGCGCTACGCGGCAACTGCCTCGTCTCGGCGGGCTACAGCCGCAACCGAGTCCCGGTCTGGGGTCTGGCAGGTGGCGACGCCGGCGGCACCAACCACTTCACCGTAGAACGACCTGGGGGCGAACGCACGGACCATTCCTTCGTCAGCGGGCTGAGCCTCGGCGCGGGCGACCGCATCCATATCACTACGGCACGCGGCGGATCTTGGGGTGGAGATCCCACCAACTGACGCGAGACAGGCAGTGACTTAGTCAAAGAGATATAAGGGTTGCGAAGGCGCGGCATAGTCCCGGCGACTATTGTCCGTAAGGCTGAGGAATTCTGTAATTCATAGCTCAAAGCCTAAGGGAAACGCCCAAGGGAGCGCGACGAGGGGCTGCACGTGGCGATGGTCGGCGATGGCATCAACGACGCGCCCGCACTCGGCGCCGCCGACATCAGCATCGCGATGGGCGCCAGCGGCAGCGACATTGAGGTGCTCCCCATTGCTTGGACAGTATCTGGCGCTTTTTAAGCTCTGATTTGCTCCTGCTGATCGGGTTGGGTTGCTTCGATTTGCAGTGAGTAGACCACTGCTGGTGGTCGGCCGCCAAGGGCTTTGTGCGGGCGGCGGTGATTGTAAAACTCGATCCATTTGCGGACGCCGGCGCGGGCGTGGGACCCGGTCTCCCAGGCATGCAGATAGACGCACTCGTATTTTAGCGTGCGCCAGAGGCGTTCAATAAAGATGTTGTCCAGGTAGCGCCCCTTGCCATCCATCGAGATGCGGATACCCGACCGGCGCAAGCGGTCTATCCAAGCAAACGACGTGAACTGAGATCCTTGATCGCTGTTCATGATGTCCGGCGGTCCGAACCGATAGATAGCCTCGTTCAGCGCCTCGACGCAGAAGTCGGCGTCCAGCGTGTTCGAGATCCGCCAGGACAGCACCATCCGGGTGTGCCAGTCCATGATCGCCACCAGATAGAGAAAGCCGCGGCGCATTGGCAGGTAGGTGATATCCACGCACCAGACCTGGTTTGGTCTGCCCACACGCAGCCCGCGCAGCAGATAAGGATAGGTCTTGTGCCCCTTCGCCGGCCTGCTGGTGCTGGGCTTCTGATAGATTGGCATCAGCCCCATCAGGCGCATGAGCCGGCGGATGCGCTTTTCGTTCACGGCATGACCCTGATTGCGCAGGTGCCACGTCATCTGGCGAACGCCGAAGAACGGCGTTTCAAGGAACTGTCCATCGATCAACCGCATCAGCGCCAAGTTCTGCTCCGTCTCACCCTGCGGTGCGTAGTAGAACGACGACCGCGGAATCGACAGCAGCGCGCATTGCTGGCCGATCGACAAGTCCGGATGGTCGCGCTCGATCATGCCGCGCCTCACGTCCCGCCCCAGGGCTTGAGCTTTCTTTCCAAAAAAGAATTGGCCACCGCCAGCTCCCCGATCTTGGCGTGCAGGTCCCGGACCTGATCTTCATCAATCACCGGTGCCTTGCGGCTGCCGCGCTCGAAAACACCGGACGCGCCATCCAACAGCGCGCGCTTCCATTGATTGATCATTGTCGGATGCACGCCGAACCGGCTCGCCAGTTCCGACACGGTTTCTTCGCCTTTCAGCGCCTCAAGTGCCACCTTGGCCTTAAATGCAGGCGCATGCTGCTTTCGTTTCGTCATCATCGATCTCCTTCGTGGCGAAGATCAGCAGACAGAAAACTCGAGCTTACGTCAGTGTCCAGTTTCCGGGGAGCACCTCACATCGCCATCGAGACAGCGGACATCGCGCTGATGACCGACGATCTGGGCAAGATCGCCGAGGCCATGGAGATTGGCCGCGCCACCCTCGCCAACATGCGCCAGAACCTCGTCATCGCGGTGCTGACAGTGGTCGGGCTGCTGTTCGTCGTCTATATCGGCTCGATCCACATGGCCGGCGGGATGTTGGTTCACCAAAGCCTAATGCGCCTGCTGCGCGTGCCAAAAAGGGCGCGGGCTCACGCGGCTGTTCATCGGGCCGAACGCGTGGCGGTGTAGGGGAGTGATGCTAGCGAAAGGCACGTCCCGCGCCACGCTGGCGCGGGATTTTCGTCACGCCATCATAGGGAATCAGCCGCACATATTGACGCAACCTCAGGCGATACCGTGCTTTAGCTTGTATTCGCCCATGTCATTCCACACATGCTGCCGCCAGATCTTGCCGTCGCGCAGGTCGAAGAGGTCGATGAAGCGGATGCCGTCGAAGGCCTCGCCATTCAGCCACTCGCCCGAGAGTGTCCCGGCGATCAGGGCGCAGTCGTCCGCGCCCGAGGACCAGCTTTCCCGACGATCAAAGCTCTTTCGGACGAAGCGATAGCGGCCGGCGGCGCCGGAGAGCATTTCTTCGAGGCTTGAAAAGCGGTTGCCGCCTGGAAACACCATCTCGAGCCCGTCTTCGGTCAGAAAACTTCGCGCAGCAGTGAGATCACGGCGCTCCATCGCCTCTAGAAACGCCTCGCAGGTGCCCAGAGCAGTCGTCGACTCGATCATGTCATTCCCCTCAGCTTCGGACTGCGCCGCAGCCCGTCGACCTCGATCGTACAACGAGCTTTACAAATGGCATAGAGATATAACAATATCGAAATCAGGAGAGGACGGCTCACGGCAGGAGGGGCGCCTGGACCCCTGAATACGCCGAGCCGGAACCAGATCGAGGAGGGATCATGGAGACGTCATCGCTGACAGCGCGTCAGCTGTTCGAGCAGGCCCGCGCCAATCCGACACGCCGGCGCTTCGGCTTTGGCCGCAAGCCGATGCTGATCAATATCGACCTGCAGCGGGCTTACACGGATCTTGGCGCCTTCAAGACCGCCTATGAGACCGATCCCGACCAGATCGCTTATGTGAATCAGCTGGCAGACGCAGCACGTGAAAAAGACCTGCCCGTCACCTGGACCTATGTCGCCTATATGGAATCCGGTGAGGATTGCGGCGTCTGGGGCACCCGCACGGACACGCCGGATTCGTTGCAGAACATCAAGGTCGGCTCAGAGCGCGCGGAGCTGGATCCGCGGCTGCATGTCGATCCGATCCGCGACATCATCGTCAACAAGCGAATGGCGTCGGCGTTTCACGAAACCAACCTGCAGTCTCTGATGGTCTGGCACCAATGCGACACGGTCGTTCTGACCGGCGGATCGACTTCGGGCTGCGTGCGCGCGACGGTCGTGGACGCGATCTCACGCGGGTATCGCGTCATTGTTCCCGAGGAATGCGTGGCTGATAAGCACGAAAGCCCGCATTTCGCCAACCTCTACGACATTTCGGTGAAGTACGGCGACGTCATTCCGGTGGCCGAGGCGCTGGCCTGGTACGAAGCCTATCAGCCAGAGGCCCGCTGACATGGCCGCGGAAGAGATGCGCGCAGATCTGGGGCTGTATGATTATCTGCCCTGGCCCGGCCGGCCCAAGATCACCTGGCCCGGCGGCAAGAAACTGGCCGTCTGGATAGCGCCGAATATCGAGTTCTATGAATACGATCCGCCGGACAACCCGACCCGCACGCCCTGGGGCCGCCCGAACCCTGACGTGCTGCAGTACTCCCATCGCGATTACGGCAACCGCGCCGGTTGGCAGCGGATGATGGCGGCGATGGACCGGGCGGGATTTCGCGGCTCGGTATCGCTGAACGTCGCGTTGTGCGATCACCACCCGGAAATCATCCGCGCCTGCGCAGATCGCGGGTGGGAGTTCTTTTCCCACGGCATCTACAACACCCGCTATGTCTACAACATGACGGCGGACCAGGAACGCGAGATCATCCGCGACGCCTTCGACACGGTGCGCAAGCATACCGGGCAGGAACTTGCAGGCTGGCTGTCGCCGGCGCTGTCCAACAACCTGTGGACGATGGACCTGCTGGCCGAGGCGGGGATTCGGTATACCTGCGACATGTTCCACGACGACCAGCCGATGCCGGTCAAGGTGGCGTCCGGCAAGCTGATCTCGATGCCCTACTCGCTCGAGATGAACGACGTCATCGTCTATAACAGCCAGAAGGTGACGCCTCGGCATTATGCCGAGATCATCCGCCGCCAGTTCGACCAGCTCTACAAGGACTCGGACGACAGCGGCATGGTCATGTGCATCCCGCTTCATCCCTATCTGGTCGGTCAGCCGCACCGCATCGACGCCTTTGCCGAGGCGATTCGGTATATCGCCAGGCATGACGGCGTGTGGCAGGCCACCGGGCGCGAGATCGCCGAGGCTTATCACGCCAGCGGCGCCTATGATGCGATGTCCGCCGCCGCGAAAGGGGGCCGCTGATGCCGATGCCCGACAGCTATCTGGATTATCCGGCCCGCCGCTACGGGATGGACCATGACCGCTATGACTGGTCCGACATGTTCGCGCGCGCGCCGATCCGCTGGCCCGAGGACGCGCGCGTGGCGCTGTCGATCTTGACGCATGTGCAGCATTTTCCGCTGAACATGCCGGCCAAGCCGTTCAAGGCGCCGGGCGCGCTGTCGATGCCCTATCCCGACTTCCGCTACTTCACCAACCGCGATTATGGCAACCGGCTGGGGGTTTTCCGCATCCTGAAGCTGCTGGCAGAGAAGGGGCTGACGACCAGCTTTGCCATCAACGGCTGTATCGCGCAGCGTTATCCGGCGGTGATCGACGCGGTGGTCGCGGGCGGGCACGAGCTCGTCGCTCATGGTCTGGACATGGGGCGCGTGCATCATTCCGGCCTGTCCGAGGCCGAGGAAACCGGCCTGATAGCCGACACGCTGCGCCTGCTGCGGGATGCGTCGGGGCAGCCGGTGACCGGTTGGCTGTCGCCCGGGCGCGCGCAGGGGTTCCACACCCCCGACCGGCTGGCGCAGCAGGGGGTCGAGTGGTGTCTCGACTGGGCCAATGACGACCTGCCTTATGAGATGCGGACCGATCACGGCCCGTTGCTGGCGATGCCGCTGGCCTATGAGACCGACGACCGCGTCGTAGCGATGGAGTATTTCCATTCCGAGCCCGACTGGGTGCAGCAGGTCAAGGACCGCTTCGACGTGCTGTGGCGCGAAAGCGCCGACCACGGCGGCCGGGTGATGAGCTTGCCGCTGCACAGCTGGGTCTCGGGAATGCCCTATCGCGTCGAATATCTGCGCGAGGTGCTGGATTACATGCTGGCGCGGGACGGCGTCTGGGCCGCACCGGCGGGGACCATTGCCCGCGCCTTCCGGGCGCAGGGCTGAGGCCGGTGGACAGCATGGATACCCCTATCGAGCGCGCGCCGCGCACCATGTTCGCCAAGATCTGGGACGCGCACGAGATCCTGCGCCATCCGGCAGGGCCGTCGCTGCTGTATATCGACCGCGACCTGATCCACGAGGGCAGCTTTCACGCCTTTGCCGACCTAAAGCGGCGCGGGCTGATGCCGCGCCGGCCGCTGCAGATTTTCGGCATCGCGGATCACTATGTGCCGACCCTGGGCCGGCGCCCCGAAGACGCCGCGACCCCCGCGATCGAGCGGATGATCCGCACCTTCGACGCCAACATGGACTGGGCCGGTGTCCGTCATTTCGGCATCGGCGATCGTGCCCAGGGCATCGTCCACGTCGTCGCGCCCGAACAGGGGATCACTCTGCCGGGGCTGAGCATCGTCTGTTCGGACAGCCACACCTCGACCCAGGGGGCGCTGGGCGCGATGGCGTTCGGCATCGGCCAGTCGGAAAACGCGCATGTGCTGGCCACGCAGACCTTGTGGCAGACGCGCCCAAAGACGATGCGTGTCACCATCGACGGCGTGCTGGGTCCGGGCGTCACGGCCAAGGACGTGGTCCTGACGCTGATCGCACAGATCGGCGCGGGCGGCGCGGGCGGTCACGCCATCGAATATGCCGGTCAGGTGGTGCGAAATCTCTCGATCGAGGGACGGCTGACCATCTGCAACATGTCCATCGAGGCCGCCGCGCGGCTGGGCCTTGTCGCCCCCGACGAAACCACCTTCCGCTATGTTCAAGGGCGCCATTATGGTCCCAGTCCCGAGGAATGGGATATGGCGCTGGCACAGTGGCAGCGGCTGCCGACCGACGACGGCGCCGTCTTCGACCGCGAGGTGCAGATCGACGGGAGTGCGGTCGCCCCCATGGTCACCTGGGGCACCAGCCCCGAGGACGCCGTGCCGATCACCGGCCGGGTGCCCGAACCTGCCAGCTTTGCCAGCAGCGAAAAGCGCAAGGCTGCGGAAAAATCGCTGGAATATATGGGGCTGACTCCGGGCACGGCCCTCGATGGGTTGCCCATCGACCGCGTGTTCCTGGGGTCATGCACCAACGCCCGGATCGAGGATCTGCGCGCCGCCGCTGCGGTCCTGCGCGGGCGCAAGGCGGTGGTGCCTTCCATGGTGGTGCCCGGATCGACGCAGGTGCGCGATCAGGCCGAGGCCGAGGGCCTGGCCGAGATCTTCCGCGCCGCCGGGTTCGAATGGCGCCATTCCGGCTGTTCGATGTGCGCGGCGATGAACGGGGACGTGGCGGCGCGGGGCGAACGCTGCGCCTCGACCTCGAACCGCAACTTCGTCGGGCGGCAGGGACCGGGGGCGCGCACCCATCTTCTCAGCCCCGCGATGGCGGCGGCGGCGGCGATCACCGGGCGGCTGACCGATGTGCGCCGATTGATGGAGGGCGCAGCATGAGGGCGTTCACCCGCGAAACCTCGCCCGTCATATTCGTGCCCGGCGTCAACTGCGACACCGATCAGATCATCCCCGCACGCTTCATCAAGGCCGACCGCAGCGAAGGCTATGACCAGTTCCTGTTCCACGACATCCGGCGTGACGCGTCGGGCGCGCTGGATCCCGATTTCCCTCTGAACCGCCCCGGCGCCGACGACGCCCGGATCCTGCTGGTCGAGGATAACTTCGGCTGCGGATCGTCACGCGAAGGCGCGGTCTATGCGCTGGTCGATGCCGGCATCCGCGCGCTGATCGCGCCCAGCTTCGGCGACATCTTCCGCAACAACGCGCTGAAGAACGGCGTCGTGCCGGTGACGCTGCCGCTGCCGGTCTGCGAGGCGCTCGCCGATCATCTTGCGGCCAATCCCGGCGCAGAGGTCACGGTCGATCTGGTCGCGGGGCAGGTCGTGCTGCCGGGCGATCTGGGCACGCATCCCATCATCATCGACGCCTTCGCCCGCGAATGCATCCTCAAAGGGCTGGACGAGATCGAGATGACGCTGACCTACATGCAGCAGATCACGGACTACGAGGCGACGCGGATGGCCGACGCCCCGTGGTTGGCGCGCTGACGGGATCACCAAAGACAACACAAGGGAGGAAACAGAACATGACCCACACCATCAACCGCCGCGGCCTGCTGAAGGCATCGGGCGCCGTGGCACTGACCGGGGCGCTGATGTCGCCGGCGATCCTGCGCGCCCAGACCGCCGCCATCAAGGTCGGCGTGCTGGAACCGCTGACCGGGAACCTGGCCTATAACGGCAACCAATGCGTCGCCGGGGCCCGCTTCGCGGCCGAAGCCATCAATGCCGCCGGCGGCATCAAGAGCATGGGCGGCGCCCCGATCGAGCTGGTCGTCGTCGACGCCGAAAGCCGTCCCGAGGTCGCCGCCGCCGCCGTCGACACGCTGGTCGAGGCCGGCGTCTGCGCCTTCACCGGGTCGAGCGCCTCGGCGCTGGGGCTGGCGTCGTCGCAGGCAGCGGCGAAATACGACCTGGCGCAGGTCTTCTCGGTCGGCACCGCCGAGGCGATTGTCGAACGCGGCCTGCCCAACGTCTTCCGCTTTACCCCCGGCGTCGAAAAAATCAGCGCTGTGGCCATGGAAAATCTGGGTCTGCTGAACGCGGCCGCCGGCAATCCGGTCAAGACCGCCGCCATCGTCCATGAGGACGGGCCATTCGGCTCGCAGCTTTCGGGCATCGTCGAAGAGGCGCTGCCGCAACTGGGGATCACCGTGGTCGAAAAGATCGCGCATCCGACCCCGCACCGCGATTTCAACAACATCGCCTTGCGGGTCAAGGCATCCGAGGCCGACATCCTGATCCCGACCAACTACCTGAACGAATACACGCTGATGACCCGCGCGCTGCAGCAGCAGCGCGTCGATCTGAAGGCGATTTACTCGGTTCTGGGCGGGGCGGCTTCGAATATCAAATTCGTTCGCGAAAACAAGGATATGGCCCAGTATGTGATCGACTGCAACCACTGGTACGACCCTCGCAAGGAACAGTCCAAGGCGCTCGCCGCCAGCGTCGCTGCGGCCGGTCTGGACATGACCTATGACGTCATGGTGGCCTATGCGGTGATCCAGGTCGTGGCCGACGCGCTGGAACGCGGTGCCTCTGCCGACCGCAAGGCCATGATCGACGCGCTGGCGGCGTCGAATTTCGACGGTTCGATCATGCCTTATGGCCCGACCAAGTTCGTGAACGGCGACAACGTGAACTCGCGCCCGGTCAACCTGCAGGTGCGCGGCGACGAGATCGAGGTGATCTTCCCCGAGGAATACGCCACGGCCGAGCCGGTCTTCCCGCGCCCGTCCCAGGGCTGATCCCCAGCGTCCCCGCCCATCGCGGCGGGGACGCGCTTCAGACGCGGAGGTGCGTGACCGATGTCCAGCCTGATTCTGCCTGCCGTGCTGAACGGCCTGATGATGGGTGCCGTCTATGCGCTGATCGCGCTAGGCCTGACGCTGATCTATGGTGTGTTGCACATCATCAACTTTGCCCATGGCAGCCTGCTGATGCTGGCGCTGTATGCCGCCTATTTCCTGTTCCAGCACCTCGGGATCGACCCCTACCTCGCTGCCGTCATCGTCGTGCCTCTGTTCTTCGGACTGGGCTATGCGCTGCAGCGTGTCGTCATCGCGCCGATGAGCGCCGGGTCCGAACAGAACGTCCTGCTGGTCACGCTGGCGCTGTCGCTGGTGATCGACAATCTGGCGCTGTATTTCTGGACATCGAACACCCGCACCGTCGATGTGCCCTATGCGTATAACACGGTCGAGGTCTTCGGGGCCTATCTGACGTTGGGCCGTGTGATCGCCTTTGTCGCGGCGTTGGTGGTCGCGGGGCTGATGTGGCTGTTCATGACCCGCACCCGCACGGGTGCGGCAATCCGCGCCGTCGCGGTCGAAAAACGCGGCGCCGAGATCGTGGGAATCGACGTCGGCCACACCTATGCGATCTGCTTCGGCCTTGGCACAGCCTGCGTGGCGCTGGCCGCTTGTCTGCTGCTGCCGACATTCTACGTCACGCCGCAGGTCGGATATACCTTCGTTCTGGTCGCCTTCACCACGGTGGTGATGGGCGGCATGGGCAGCCTGCCCGGCGCGCTGATCGCGGGTCTGGCGCTGGGTGTGATCGAGGCGCTGGGCGGGCTGTTTCTGGGCGAGAGTCTGGGCCAGATCGGCATCTTCGTCGCCTTCATCCTGACGCTGCTGTTCCGGCCCTCGGGCCTTCTGGGTCGGAGGCCGGCATGATGAGATTTGCATCCGCAGGGCAGGTCGCGCTGGTCGCGATCGTGGTGCTGTATCTGGCGGCCGTCTATGTCCTGCCCTCGCAGGTGTGGATGGGCTTCACCATCAACGCTCTGGTCGTGGCGATCATCGCGCTGTCGTGGAACGTCACCGGCGGCTTTGGTGGGATGTCGTCCTTTGGACATGCGGCCATGTATGGAACGGGCGCCTATGCCTCGGCGGTGCTGCAGGTGCAGTACGGCGTGAACGCATGGCCTGCCTTTGCTGCGGGTATCGTGGCGGGCGCGCTGATGGGCGCGTTCATCGGGGCGCTGTCCTTCCGGTATGGCTTGAAAGGGTCTTACTTCGCCCTTGTCACCCTGGCCTTTGCCGAAGTGCTGCGGATCTGCGCATCGGCGTTCGAGATCACCGGCGCGGGGCGGGGTTTGCAGCTGCGGCTGGACCCCGGGCTGGCAACGCTGCAATTCAACAGCGACCGCACCCTGACCTACACCTTGCTGCTGATCCTGGTCGCGCTGGTCATGGCCCTGACCGCATGGATCAAATATTCGCGCTTTGGCGCCTATCTGGTCGCTGTGCGCGAGAACGAGGACGCCGCGCGCGCCTTGGGCATCGATACCTATCGTGTCAAGGTCGTGGCAATGGCGATTTCCGGGGCGTTCGGGGGCCTGGCGGGCGTTGTCTATCTGCAGCTGTGGCTGTTCATCGACAGCGCGGTGGTCTTCGGGGTCGCCATCTCGGTCGCCGCACTGATCGGGCCGATCGTCGGCGGTGCCGGCACCGTCTGGGGGCCGCTGATCGGCACGCTGGGCCTGCACCTGCTGGGCGAGGGCGCAAAAACGGCGCTGCATAACGCACCGGGTCTGAACTTCGTTCTCTACGCCATCGTGCTGATCGTCGCGCTGCGCTTTCTGCCGCAGGGGCTGATGGGGTTGGCCGGGCGGATCGGGGCCTTCGGCCGAAAGGGGGGCAGCGATGCTTGAAGTCCGTAACCTGGTCAAACGCTTCGGCGGCCTTGTCGCCGTCTCGGACGTGTCGCTGGACGTGCCCGAAGGGTCGATCGTCGGCCTTCTGGGCCCGAACGGCGCGGGCAAGACCACCTGCTTCACCATCATCGCCGGGTTCACCCGCGCCGATACCGGCACGGTGCGTTTTCAGGACCGCGACGTGACCGGGCTGCCGCCGCACCAGATCTGCGCGCAGGGAATGGTGCGGACCTTCCAGATCGTGCAGCCCTTTGCCGGGTTGACCGTGCAGGAAAACATCGCCGTCGGCGCCTATCTACACGAACGCGATCGACGCGAGGCGATGGCGACCGCGCGCCGTATCGGTCAGCGTCTGGGCATGGGCACGATGCTGGACCGCCCCGCAGCGGCGCTGACCATCGCCGGACGCAAGCGGCTGGAAATCGCGCGCGCGCTGGCCACCGGTGCGAAACTGCTGCTGCTGGACGAGGTGATGGCCGGGTTGATCCCCAGCGAGGTGGCCGAGATCGTTGCCATCATCCGCCAGATCCGCGACGAGGGACACACCTTCCTGATGATCGAACACGTGATGCAGGCGGTGATGAGCCTGGCCGAGACGGCCTATGTCCTGAACCACGGCGCGCTGATCGCCCATGGCACGCCTGCGCAGCTGGTCCAGGACCCCGCCGTGATCGAGGCTTATCTGGGCCACGGCGCCGCCGCCCGCCTGCAGGAGGCCGGCCATGCTTGAGATCGCGGATATTCACGCCGGCTACGGCCAGATGACTGTGCTGCGCGGCATCGACATGCAGATCGGCGCCGGCGAGGTCGTGGCCCTGCTGGGGTCGAACGGCGTCGGCAAGACGACACTGAACAACGTCGTGTGCGGCTTTATCCGACCCACCGCAGGCGAGGTGCGATGGAAGGGCCAGCGCCTGACCGGGCTGCCCCCGCGCGAGATCGTGGCGCTCGGCATCGCGCAGGTGCCTGAAGGGCGGCGGATTTTCCCCAACCTGTCGGTGGCGGAGAACCTCGAACTGGGCGCGTTTCGCCGCGCGGGCGCTCGCAAGCGACAGAACTTCGACCGGATCTGTGCGATCTTTCCGCGACTGTCCGAACGTCTGGACCAGGTTGCGGGCACCCTGTCGGGGGGCGAGCAGCAGATGCTCGCCATTGGCCGCGGGATGATGTCGGAACCCGAACTGCTGATCCTGGACGAGCCGTCGCTGGGCCTGTCGCCGCTGCTGGTGGAAGAGATGTTCGCCCTGATCGGCCGCATCAACGCCGAAGGCGTGGCGGTGCTGCTGGTCGAACAGAACGTCATGCAATCGCTGACCGTGGCAGAGCGGGCCTATGTCCTGGAACAGGGGCGAATCGCGATGGAAGGACCGGCGGCCGATCTGCTGGCCGACCCGAAACTGCGCCAGGCCTATTTGGGCCTGTGACGCGCGTCCGGTATCTGCCGGACCGGAAATGGAGGAATGAGATGTCCAAGACACGCACCCGCCGTCTGCGCGAAGCTTTGGCCGGCGACCGCGCCGTGATGGCGCCCGGAGTCGTCGATGCCATGTATGCGCGACTGGTGGCCGAGGCCGGTTTCGACGCGATGTACATGACCGGCGCCGGCACCTCGGCCACGCGGCTTGGCTATCCCGATGTGGGCCTGCTGACCATGACCGAGATGGTCGACAACGCGACCCGGATCGCCGATGCGTCGGACGTTCCGCTGATCGCCGATGCCGACAACGGCTATGGCGGGCCCCTGAACGTGCGCCGGGCGATCCAGCTTTACGAACGCGGCGGCGTCGCGGCCGTGCATCTGGAAGACCAGGTCCTGCCCAAGCGTTGCGGGCATCTGGCCGGCAAGCAACTGATCTCGGCCGTCGACATGGTGGCCAAGGTCAAGGCCGCTGTCGATGCGCGGATCGATCCCGATTTCATCGTCATCGCGCGCACCGATGCGCTGGCCGTGGACGGCCGCGACGCGGCCTTTGACCGGGCAGAGATGTATCGCGAGGCCGGGGCCGACGTCGTGTTCATCGAAAGCCCCGGCCCGACCGACCTGCCGCTGATCTCACCGCGCTTTCCCGGGGTGCCGCTGCTCTACAACATGGCGACGTCGGGCAAGACGCCGTTCCTGACCCGGACCGAGATCGAGGCGCTGGGGTTCAAGCTGATCATCTATCCCAACTGGCTGCTGCTGTCGGCGTGTGAGGCGGCGCGGCGCACGCTGGAAACCCTGAAGCGGGACGAGACGGTCGCCGACATCGCGCCGCAGGTGATGAGCTTCAAGCAGTTCTTCGACACCGCCCGAATGGCCGAGGTGCAAGAGCTCGAGGCGCGCTACGGCACGCCCGACGACCATCGCACGACCTACTGACCGCAAGACGGAGGACGACATGGCCATTCTGCCTGCCGAGGGCACCAGCTTCGAGGTTACGATCCCTGTTGTCGTGATCGGCGGCGGGGCGACCGGACTGACCGCCGCGCTTGCGGCCCATGATGCGGGCGCCGAAGTTATCGTGCTGGAACGCGACGCGGTGCCGACCGGCTCGACATCCCTCTCATCCGGGCTGATCCCGGCGGTGGGCAGCCGTCAGCAGAGGGCCGCAGGCATCGACGACAGTCCGGAACTTTTCGCCGCCGACATCAGTCGAAAAACCGGCGGGACCGCGCCGCACGAGATGGCGCTGCAGGTCGCGCGGGCCTCGGGGCCGCTGGTCGATTGGCTGGCGGACTCGCACGGCGTCGCGCTGGATCTGGTCACGAGCTTTCTCTACCCCGGTCACTCGGCCCTGCGGATGCACGGGCCCGAGGGGCTGACCGGCGCCCATCTTCAGCAGATGCTGCTGGCGGCGGTCGCCCGCGCCGACATCGACGTCGTGACCGGGGCCTCGGTGCAGGACCTCTACGCCGATGCCGAGGGGCGGGTTCACGGCGTCCGCTTTCGCCGCCCCGACGGCGCTTTGGAGACGCTCGGCTGCAAAGCCGTCGTGCTTGCAAGCTGCGGCTTCGCCGGCGACCCCGAGATGGTGCGTTGCCACATTCCCGAAATCGCCGATGCGGCCTGTTGCGGGCATCTGTCGAACACCGGGGATGCGGTGAAATGGGGGGTGGCGCTTGGGGCGGCCGTCGCGGACATGGACAGCTATCAGGGTCATGGGTCCGTCGCGCATCCACACTCCATTCCGCTGACCTGGGCGGTGATCACCCAGGGTGGCGTGCTGCTCAACAGCGCCGGCAAGCGCTTTTCCAACGAGATGCTGGGCTATTCCGAACATGGCGCCCGCGTTGCCGCCCAACCCGGCGGCACGGTCTGGGACGTCTTCGACAGCCGGGCCGAGGCTGTGGGCATGGCCTTTCACGACTTCCGCGAGGTTGGAAAGCTGGGCGCGATCAAGCAAGCCGACACCATCGCTGAACTGGCCGCTGTGACGGGTATGCCCGCCGATGCGGTGGTGGCAGAGTTCGACCTGATTGCCGAGGCCGCCGCCAGCGGCAAGCCCGACAGGTTCGGACGCCGCTTCTCGCCCGCCGAGGTGCTGCAGCCGCCATATCGGGCCGTGCGGGTCAGCGGCGCCTTGTTTCACACGCAAGGCGGATTGGTCATCGATACTCAGGCCAGGGTCCAGAGACCGGACGGCAGCGCGCTGCCCAACCTGTTCGCGGGGGGTGGCGCCGCGCGCGGCCTGTCTGGCACCGGCAGCGGCGGCTATCTGGCCGGAAACGGGCTGCTTCCAGCGACAGTCTTTGGCCGCTGGGCTGGCGAGGGCGCCGCACGAATCGCAGCCGATACCGCGTCAGAAGCCGGAGCCTCGTGATGAAGAATATTCTTGTCATCGTTCCGTTTCCAATGGCCGACGACGAACTGGCTCGCCGTCAGGCCCAGGCCGATAAGGTCAGGCTGGGGCCGGACATCACGCTGCAATTTCGCGCCGTTAGGCTGGGGCCGCTGAACTATTCCAGTCAGCACGACATGGCGCTAGCCGATATCGCGATACTCGACGCGGGGCTGGACGCCGAACGCGACGGGTTCGATGCCGTCTGCATCGATACCATGTCCGACAGCGGAATGGCCATGCTGCGGTCCATGCTGCGTATCCCGGTGATCGCGCCCGGTCGTCACGCCATGCTGGTGGCGCAGATGCTCGGCGACCGCTTCTCGATCCTGATGATGTGGGACCGGTGGAAGATGCTGTATCAGAAAACGCTGGCCGAATTGGGGATGGAGCACAAATGCGCCTCGATGCGCAGCATCGGCGTCACCCCTGACAACAAGTCGCTGCTGGCCGGCAAGGAAGAGCAGGTCTTTCCGCTTCTGCTCGAGGCCGCCCGGAAGTGCGTCGACGACGACGGGGCGCAAGTGCTGCTTCTCGGGTCGACGACCATGCACGAGGCGCATGGATGGCTGTCGGAGCGCATCGATGTGCCCGTCATCAATCCCGGTCCGCTGACCTATCAGATGGCGTCGGTCGCGCTGGATCTGGATCTTGTCCATTCCGCCACGACCTGGCCAGCGCCGCTGGTGCCCAAGGTCGAGATGATCCGCGCCATCGGCGCGGCCGGTGCCGCTTGGCTGGAGAACCGCTCATGACGCGCGTGCTTGTCATTGTCCCGTTCCCGCTGGACGAGGCGGGGCTGCAGAACCGCCAAGCGCAATCCGCCGCCGTTCCGCTGCCAAAGGGCTGGGAGCTGGTCTATCGGCCGGTTGCATGCGGACCCGAGTCCTTCATGTCTCCGCACGACTGGGGGCTGATGGATCTGGCGATTTTCGAGGCCGGGGCCACGGCCGAGAGGGACGGGTTCGACGCAGTCTGTATCGACACCATGTCGGATGGCGGGATGCACGCGCTGCGGTCGGTCCTCGACATCCCGGTGATCGGCGCGGGCAAGGCCTCGATGCTGTACGCCCTGACGTTGGGCAGCCGGTTCTCGATCCTCGCGCAGTGGGATCTGGCGCTTCCGCGCTATCGCAAGGTGATCCGCGAATATGGCTTCGACAGGCAATGTGCCTCGGTCCGCAGCATCGACACGCCGCCCGATTTCGCGAACCTGTTGGGCGGCAAGGAGGAAGCTGTCTTCCCCAAGATGCGCGACATCGCCATGCGCTGCATCGAAGAGGACGCCGCCGATGTGATCTGTCTGGGATCGACGACGATGCACCAGGCGGCAAGCTATCTGGCGGACCATCTGCCGGTGCCGGTGGTGAATCCGGGGCCGCTCAGCTATAAGCTGATCGAGACGTTTCTCGCCTTGGGTCTGACACATGGCCGAGCCGCCTATCCGGCGCCGGTCGAGAACCGTCTGGACATGCTGCATGACATGATGAAGGCGGGGGCAGCCGCCGAAGATGGTGGGATCGGCTGAAGTCGCGTCCAAGGATCTCGTTAGCCGGACTGAATGTCATCCAGGATGAAATCCTGCCCCGGCTCGCGCCTCAGGGCGACGCGATATTCGTATCGGTCGGCGCAATAGAGGATTTCGGCGAGATAGAATGAGCCGAGGCGGGCATCCACGAAGACGCGGATCATCCGCATCAGCGCGGCACCCACCGGCACCTGCAGGTGCTGCGCCGCATAGTCGTCGGCAAGCGTGGCGGTCAGAACCTGTTCGACCTGATCGACCCGGGCTCCGGCCTGCTGCACCAGATCGATCATGTTGTTCTGCGCGAGATCGTCTTCCTGAATCGCCGATCCGATTTCGGGCAGCAGGTAGGCGATGGACAGAGAGTAGGGCCGCCCGTCCAGATCGCGGACCCTGACCGACCGGACGATCTGCGCATCCGGCGCGATCCCCATCAGGACCGCGATGCGGGGCGGGGCTTCGCTCTTGTCGATGCTGATGACCCGCAACGTCGTGCTCAGCCCCACGGTGTTGAGATAGTTGAACAGACCGTTGATGTTCGAGACCACAGCACGGTTGAGCCGATGCTGCTGGCTGTGGTCGGTCACGAAGGTGCCCCGACCGCGGGCGCGGGTCACGAGACCCTCGTCACTCAGGATCTTCATCGCCTTTCGGATGGTGATACGGCTGACTCCAAAGCTTTGGGCGAGTTCCGCCTCACTCGGGACCGGAAGGTCCGCGGGGTAATAGCCGTTGATGATGCGTTCCCGCAGGACCGTGTAGATCCGGTGATACAGCGGCGTCGGCGAGGCGAGTTTGTTCATGCCGGAGCACCCTTCCGCGCTGTGGGCTGCGAAATGGCCTTTGTTCGCCGGTCCGGGCCGTTTGCGAATTGTGTCAACTGCAGGTCCAAATGTCGCCGACGGGTGACATCGTTGGTAACACGCACCCGAAGCGTATGCCAGCCGGCCGCCTTCTTCGCCCTGCTACAGGACAAGCGCTTTGCGCCTCCGTCAACTTCGACGCCTTGCTGCCATTCCTCTCCTCTCCCAGCCCGAGGAACCCAGCCGAAAACGAGCTTCAAACGGTTCAGTCCGCGGGGACCGACGCAGCATGAACCCGGACCGATGCCAGCCGCTGCAATAGCTGCACTTACAAACCCGGTCGATCCGTCCTAGGCTTGCCACAAACAGCGCCCGGACCAGAACGCCTCAGGTAAGTCGACCGGGCCAGGAACGGCTTCTGGTTGACCGGAGTGTCAAGTGCGAAGCGATTCTCAGCAAAACATAGGGGTTTTGATGTGACCAGCTACGTCGTTTAGGAGGTCCACGCGCCTGGCTGATCTGGAGCATCGCCACGCTCTTTGTCATTGCCGGGTTTTCCTTCCAGACCGCGTATGGCGTGACCAGCACCGAAATCGCCAGCGATCTGTCGCTCACCCTGGTGCAGGTCGGCGTTCTGGGCGCGACCTACATTTGGGCTGTCGCCATCATGCAGCTGTTCTCTGGCGCGATCCTTGACCGGGTGGGCATCCGGATTCTCGCCTGGGTCAGCCTGTTTTCCGTGGTCGGCGGCTTTGCTTATGCCAATGCGGGCTCTTTCGAGATGCTGATCCTGTCCAACATCTGTATCGCTGTCGGGCACGCCTTCGCCTTTGTCGGCGCGGGTATGGTCGGCGGCAAATGGTTTGGCTGGGGCCGCTTTGGCCTGATGTTCGGCCTTGTGCAGGGGGCGGGCGCCTTCGGCTCGTATTTCAACCAGAACGTCACGCGCTATCTCGTGCAGGATTATGGCTGGTCCTTCAGCCTGAACGTGATCGCCTTCATCATCCTGATCATCAGCGTCCTGATGCTGCTTTTCATGCGCGAGCCGCGGCGTCCGGACGTGGAAAAGCCGGAATGGACAGGCACGAAAAACCTGATCATCAGCGTCTTTCGATCCTTGAAGCACATCGTCACGCGCCTGCATCTCTGGCTCAACACCGTCCACGGCGGCATGACCTTCGGCGTCCATCTGAGCGTCAGTCTGGTCTGGGGCCCGATCTTTCTGGCCGAAACCGGCATGAGCGTTTTCGACGCGGTGGCCATTTCCAGCTTTGCCTTTCTGGGAATGTTGGTCGGGGCGCCGCTATGGGTATGGGTGTCCGAGCGGATCAAACGAAACAAGCCCATGGCGGTCATTCCTGCCATTTTCCATGCGGCGCTGCTTGCCTATGCCATTCTTGATCCCTCGGTCGCCACCAAGACTACCTTCTTCTTCATTGGCCTGGCCTCGGCCAGCACCGCCATGAATTATCCGATCGCGGGCAGTCTGGTTCCGGAATCCTTGGTTGGCACGTCCAGCGCCTTCGTCAACACGATGCAATTTTTCTGGACAGGTGTCCTGATGGCAGTGCCCGGTCTCGCGCTGTCCGGCACGGGTGTCTGGGCGATGCTGGCCGGGACTACCGGAATCGACGCCGCCGATCCGTCGCTGTCTGATTATCAATCGGCGATGATGTTGCTGGTCTATGCGGTTTGTATCGGGGTCGTCGCAACGCTGCTGACCAAGGAATCCTTCCCGTCCGAGGCAAATGCCGAGGCCCGGAAAGAGGTCGCAATCTGAAACCGCACCCATTTCAAAAAGGATGAATGATCATGATGGAAAACGTCGATCTTCTGTTTACCGGCGCGGACATCTATACTCTGGACGAAGACCAGCCGGTCATCCGG
Source organism: Paracoccus jeotgali (assembly GCF_002865605.1). NCBI lineage: Bacteria > Pseudomonadati > Pseudomonadota > Alphaproteobacteria > Rhodobacterales > Paracoccaceae > Paracoccus > Paracoccus jeotgali. The sequence continues at coordinate 2,100,045 of NZ_CP025583.1, read as the reverse complement.
AACGGGGCGATTGCCGTTGTCGGCAACAGCATTGCCGCCATTGGGCCGGCTGCTGAGGTCGCGGCCAGATGCAAGACGATCACGCGCACCGTCGACTGTTCAGGCACGGTCCTGATGCCCGGCCTGATCGACGCGCATACCCACCAGTTCCAGCTTCTTGGTCGAACGCTGGGCGATGGCATGTCCTTACTGCCCTGGCTGGCCAAGTTCATGTTGCCGCTGGCGGCTTCGATGGATTCCAAAAGCGCGCTGGCAGCTGTTGAACTGTCTGCCCTGAACTCGGCGCTGACGGGCGCAACCTCGGTTGTCGACAACCACTATGCGCCGGTAGACGAGCAAACCACGCTCGCCGTCGCGCACAGCATGGAGCGCGTGGGGGTCCGCGGCGCGGTGGCGCGCGGCATGTTCGGCCCGATGGTCGAAGGCGGCGTGCGCATGAACACCGACGAACGGCTGTTCAAATACAGCGTTCAGGAAGAGATCGACATCACCGAAGCCTGTCTGAAACAGCAACCGGCCAGCAGTCTGGTGCAGATCTGGCCGATGCCGGAAAACGTCGTCTATGTCGATAAGGAGATGATGCAGGGCGCGCTGGAACTGGCAGAGCGATACGATGTCAGCTGGCAGGCTCATATGAGCGAATCCCGGTTCGAGGTCGAGATCCATGAATCGATCCACGGGCAACGGCCGGTCAAGTGGCTGCACGAGAACGGCATTCTCAGCGACCGGACCACTTTTGCGCATGGGATCTGGCTTGACGAGGAGGAAATCGAACTGCTGGGCGACGCCAGGTCGACGGTGATCCACAACCCGGTCTCAAATCAGTTTCTGGCATCCGGCATCATGAAGCTGGGTCCATTGCTGCAAGCGGGGGCGAATGTCGCGCTTGGAACCGATGGGGTTGCCGTGGCCGGGCAGGATATGTTCGAGGCCATGAAATCAGCGCAGATGATGCAGCACTTGCGGGGGTATGACGCGGAATCGACAAGCGCCGAGCTGATGCTGCATCTGGCTTGCCGAAACGGCGGGAAAATGCTGCGCAAGAATGTCGGCGTGCTGAAGCTGGGCGCATTGGCCGATTTCATCACTGTCGATATCAGCGGTCCTCACCATCAACCGGCAACGCGGGCGGTATGTTGCCTGACCAGTTCAGCGCGTGGCTCTGACGTCAGGCACGTTGTGGTCGATGGCGAGCATATCGTCGCCGACGGTCGCTCCACAAGAATCGATGACGAAAAAGCGATTGCCGATGCTTTGCAAGCGTCGAAAACGGTGATCGAGAGAGCCGGAATTACGGATTTGGTTCAGGAATGGAAAAATCCGGGACATCATTATGCTCGCAAGGCCGATGCATAGGATTTTCCCAAAGGCCGAAGCGGCGGGCTGGTTCCGGACTTATAGTCCGGGCTCGGAACTCGGTCCGGCGGGAATTTCCTCGTCGCTGCGTCAGCCAGGCGTCTTTACTCGTATTTTCTCCTGCGCCTGGCGTTGTTCCACAACTCAGATCCTGAACGATCCAAATCGGGGATCCAGTCATTCATACCGGCCGCGTGAAACCGACACGGCGAGTCAGCGTCTTCGCCTACCAGATCAGTTAGCTCTGGCAGGCGAAACCTCACCTGCCCGGCGCCGCTCGGCTGACCGCGCCTGCCTCTATTTCACGCTCCACTTGATCTGGAACTCGATCTCTTCTTCCCCGCCTTCCCGTTCATGCTCGATATTGTAGGTCGCCCGAACCGGAACGGAAATTCGCTCGCCAGCGATCTGAATCTCGAAGCGCTTCCCTTGCTCAAGGGCGTCCGCGAGGCGCCGCAGCTTCTCGATGAACTCGGGCAGCGGATAGTCCTTTTCGATGTCTCTATCGGATTTTGGTGACATGATACTTAGTCCTTCGTGTTAAGCGGCAGCTTTCGCGGCGCGGGTTGTGTGCGGCTGATCGACGTCGCAACCTGCTCACCTCATCGGCTAGTAGCGCGGGGTTGGCGTCAATACGAAACTTGGCACCCGCCTTTCAGAAAACATCGCAACCCCAAGCCGAAAGAGTCACCTCTACCACGCCGCGCTGGGTGCTCTGTTTGCAAGGATCTGAAACCGCCCGTACTGTAATCGAGTAGGGGCGAGTGCCTTCCATCCCGGGTGGGCCAGATCCAGCAAGCCCGCTACAGCTGGCTCGGCGGCGCGGAGCCGCCTCGCCACCGACCAAGGAAGGATCTGCGCATGGGCAGGGGACACGATCACGAGCCGGGGCAGCATGGCCATTCCCACGGACCTGCCCTTACCAAAGACACCCCACCCGAAGAGCGGCGCTCGAAGGAGCGGGCCATCGCCATTGCCGCCGTCCTGACGGGCGGCTTCATGGGGGCGGAGGTCGTGGGCGGCCTTGTCTCGGGCTCGCTCGCGCTGCTCGCCGATGCGGGCCATATGCTGACGGACTTCGCCTCTCTGGTGCTGGCGTGGCTGGCTTTCCGCCTCGCCCGGCGCCCGGCGGACTGGAAGCGGACCTACGGGTTCGACCGCTTCTCGGTGCTGGCCGCCTTCGTGAACGGTCTTGCTCTCTTCGCCATCGCCGCATGGATCTCGGTCGAGGCGCTTCAGCGCCTGCGCGATCCGTCCGAGGTGCTGGGCGGGCTGATGCTCTGGGTCGCGGTCGGCGGGTTGGCGGTCAACATCCTCGCCTTCTGGGTGCTCAGTCGCGCCGAGGGTGACAACCTGAACGTCCGCGCCGCCGCGCTTCACGTCATGGGCGATCTGCTCGGTTCGTTCGCCGCCATCGTGGCCTCGCTGGTCATCATCTGGACAGGCTGGACTCCCATCGATCCGATCCTGTCGGTGCTGGTGGCGCTGCTGATCCTGCGCTCGGCCTGGGCGGTGATCCGCGAGAGCGGGCACATCCTGCTCGAAGGGGCGCCGCCCGGGTTCGATGCCCGCACGGTGGCCGCCGACCTCGAGGCAGCGCTGCCCGGCGTGGCGCGGGTTCAGCACGTGCATGCGTGGTCGATCACGCAGGAACGCCCGATGGCCACGCTGGAAGTCGAACTGACCGCCGGGGCGGATGCCGACGACGTCCGCCGCGCGGTCAAGGATCGCGTTCGGGAGACGACCGGGATGGCTCATGTGACCGTTGAAGTGGTCGGAAGCGCTGATGGATAGGGTGGAGCGCCCGCAGGAGTAATTGACGGAACTGGACAAGCAGCTGGCGGAGACGCTGAGCCAGCTGGGCTTCAGCGCGAGCGAGATCTCGCTTGCGCGGCGACGACTGCAGCATCTGCGTTCAATTCAGGCATCTGACTGCGGTGAGAACGACGACTGATGTAGTCATTCTCGACCACTAAGCAGCTGCCCTGAGCAGTATGAGCCGGCGGATCGATATTTTAATAGAAAACCAACTGATGCGGGGCGGAAGAGGAGGGAGTCGAACCCCCCAGGGACGCCGCGCGCCCCCCTCCGGATTTGAAGTCCGGGCACCCCACCGGGGATGTTGCTCTTCCGGGGACATCGATACGAGGGGGGTCGCGCGGGGTCAACCGGCGTGGCGGGCGCCCTCGGCGGCATTGTCAGGAAAAGCCTATGGATGCTTCAGGCCAGCGGGCGGCGGAAAGGCGTTGGCAAAGCGGTGGCGCGGCTGTTTGACTGGCGCGGTATCCATTTGTCCCATGGGAGCTTTCGATGTCTGACCGCAGCTATTACGCGCCGAAAGGGGGGCTGCCGCCGCAGACCCAGCTTTTGACCGATCGGGCGATGTTCACCGATGCCTATGCGGTCATTCCGAAAGGCACGTTCAGCGACATCGTCACCTCGTTCCTGCCGTTCTGGGACAAGGCGCGGTTCTGGGTGATCGCGCGGCCGCTCTCGGGCTTTGCGGAGACGTTCTCGCAGTATATCTCCGAGGTCGAGCCGGGCGGCGGCAGCGACCGGCCCGAGATCGACCCGGCGGCGCAGTCGGTGCTGTTCGTGGTCGAGGGCGAGATCACCGTGACCGTCGCCGGCAAGACCGACATACTTCAGCCCGGCGGTTACGCCTATATTCCCGCCGGCACCGAATGGCAGCTGTGGAACAAGGGGGCCGAGACCGCGCGGTTTCACTGGATCCGCAAGGCTTATCAGGCGGTGCCGGGGCTGGATGCGCCGGAGCCGCTGATCCTGTCCGACAAGGAGGTCGCGGCCGTCTCGATGCCCGACACCAACGGCGCCTGGTCCACGACGCGCTTTGTCGATCCGGCCGATCTGCGCCACGACATGCATGTGACCATCGTCACGTTGCAGCCCGGCGGCGTCATCCCCTTTGCCGAGACGCATGTGATGGAGCACGGGCTTTACGTGCTGGAAGGCAAGGCGGTCTATCGCCTGAATCAGGACTGGGTCGAGGTCGAGGCGGGCGATTTCATGTGGCTGCGCGCCTTCTGCCCGCAGGCCTGCTATGCCGGTGGGCCGGGGCCGTTCCGCTATCTGCTCTATAAGGATGTGAATCGTCACATGCCGCTGAACCGCTAGACGGTTCGCCAGGATCGAGGATCGCGAGCGCCCGGCGGGGACTCGCGATTTTCACGAAACTCTTTAGCCCGATGCGATAAAATCCCCGCCCAAGCCGATCCAGCCAAAGCCCTATTCCGCCAGATTTTTGGCGCATCGGCGACAAGCTCCGGCTGCGACATTTCCCCACATTGATACGCGAAACGCGGATATTCTGACGGCATGTGCAGGCGACGGGTCTGGACCCGCTGAACAGGGCCCACCGCCGAAAACCTGCCGCCGCTTTCTGTCCGCCTGTGGACAGCCGGTGCCTGCCTTCAGGGTGCCTCGCGCGGTCCGGGACGACTTTCCGGCGTCGCAAGGGGCGCGGGGACAAGAACAAGAAACGTATCGCCAACATGTCCAATCAAGGGGAGAGCCAGATGGCTTCGATCACGGGGGCGGATACCGCCCCGATTACCGCGGCCGAGACCGCAAACAACGTCGATGAGATCCTGCCCGCGCCCAAGCTGCTGACGCTGGGGTTGCAGCATGTGCTGGTGATGTATGCGGGCGCCATCGCGGTGCCGCTGATCGTCGGCCGGGCGCTGAACCTGCAGCCCGAGGATGTGGCCTTTCTGATCTCGGCCGATCTGTTCGTCTGCGGCGTGGTCACCATCATCCAGTCGCTGGGCGCCTCGCCCTGGTTCGGCATCCGCCTGCCGGTGATGATGGGGGTGACGTTCGCCTCGGTCGGGCCGATGGTGTCGATCGCCATCGCCAATCCGGGGCCGGACGGGGCGCGGATGATCTTTGGCGCCATCATCGGCGCCGGGCTTGTGGGGATGCTGATTGCGCCGCTGATGTCGCGGCTGATCCGGTTCTTTCCGCCGGTGGTGACCGGGTCGATCATCCTGGTCATCGGCGTCAGCCTGATGCGGATCGGGATCAACTGGATCTTCGGTCTGCCGGTGGGGCCGACCGCGCCCAAGACCATCAACCCCGACGCGCAGGCCTGGGTGAACACCGTGCGCGAGATGTCGGGCGCACCCGACATGCCGGCGGGTCTGGCGCTGGCGCCGACGGTCGAGAACCCGGCTTATGCCTCGTTGTCGAACATGCTGATCGCGGCGGCGGTGCTGGTGGCGATCATTCTGGTGATGCGCTTCGCCAAGGGCTTCATGGCCAATATCTCGGTCCTCATCGGAATCATCGTGGGCGGGGTGATCGCCGCCGCCACCGGGCTGATGCATTTCGACAAGGTGGCGAGCGCCGGCTGGTTCGCGCCCATCGCGCCCTTCCATTTCGGCTTCCCGATCTTCGAGCCGGTGATGGTGCTGACCATGGTTCTGGTCATGATCGTGGTGATGATCGAATCCCTCGGCATGTTCCTGGCCCTAGGCGAGATGTGCAACCGCCGCCCGACGCAGGACGCGCTGTCGGCCGGGCTGCGGACTGACGGGCTGGGCACGGTCATCGGCGGCATCTTCAACACCTTCCCCTATACCTCGTTCAGCCAGAATGTCGGCTTGGTCGGCGTCACCGGCATCCGCTCGCGCTTTGTCTGCGTGGCCGGCGGGGCGATCATGATCGTGCTGGGGCTGGTGCCCAAGATGGGCGCGCTGGTCGAGGCGCTGCCGACGGTGGTGCTGGGCGGGGCCGGGCTGGTCATGTTCGGCATGGTCGCGGCGACGGGCATCCGCATCCTGGGCGCGGTCGATTTCAAGACCAACCGCAACAACGGCTTCATCGTCGCGGTGTCGCTGGGCATGGGGATGGTCCCGCTGATCGCGCCGGACTTCAAGATGCACATCCCGCACGCGATCCACCCGCTGATCGACTCGGGCATCCTGCTGGCCTCGCTGACGGCGCTGGCGCTGAACGTGATCTTCAACGGCACCGGGGCCGCGACCGAGGCCGATCTGCGCCACGCCGCGCTGCAGGCGGATGGCGGCCACTAGCCCGCCAACTGACCCCGCGCGCAGGCGCAAATCGTGACGGTCTGGGGGCGCTTCGGCGCCCCTTTGCCTTGCGTTTGGGCTAACAGGGCTTGTCTTGCGCGGTGTTAGGGCCGAGAAGGACGTCGATCTGCAAAGCAGGAAGCCAAGGGGAAGACGTTCGATGGAATACGCGCAGAAATCCGGCCTTCAGGTCGCCGCGAAACTGGTCGATTTCACTGAAAACAAGCTGCTGCCGGGGACCGGGATCGAGGCGGGTGCATTCTGGGACGGTCTGGCCCGGATGGTCTCGGGCCTGACGCCCCAGAACGCGGCCCTGCTGGACAAGCGGGCCGAACTGCAGCAGGCCATCGACCGCTGGCACATCGCCCATCGCAAGACCCCCTTCGACGCCGCCGCCTATCGCGCCTTTCTGGAGCAGATCGGCTATCTGCAGCCCGAAGGCCCGGATTTCACCATCGAAACCGAAAACGTCGACCCCGAGGTCGCGCTGCTCTCGGGCCCGCAACTGGTGGTGCCGGTGATGAACGCGCGCTTTGCGCTGAACGCCGCGAATGCCCGCTGGGGTAGCCTTTATGACGCGCTTTACGGTTCGGACGCGATGGGCAGCCTGCCACCCGAAGGCGGCTATGACGCGGATCGCGGCGCGCAGGTCATCGCCTGGGCCAAGAAGTTCCTGGACGACGCCGTGCCGCTGGACGGGGCGAGCCACGCCGATGTGACCGCCTATCGGATCGCGGGCGGCGCGTTGCGCGCCAGCACGCCGCAGGGCGAGGTCGGGCTGCAGGATGCAGGCGCTTATGCGGGCTTTATCGGCAGTCAGGACGCGCCCGACGGGATCGTGCTGATCCATAACGGGCTGCACATCATCATCGACATCGACCGCAACCACCCGATCGGCAAGACCGACAAGGCCGGCGTGTCCGATCTGCGTCTGGAAGCGGCGCTGACCGTCATCATGGATTGCGAGGATTCCATCGCCGCCGTCGACGCCGCCGACAAGGTTCTGGCCTATGACAACTGGCTGGGGCTGATGAAGGGCACGCTGCAGGACACCTTCCAGAAGGGCGGCAAATCCGTCACCCGCAGGCTGGCGGACAGGATCGACTATCGCGACGCGGATGGCAATGCGTCCTCGATGAAGGGTCGGGCGCTGATGTTCGTGCGCAATGTCGGCCATCTGATGACCAACCCCGCCGTGCTGACCGAAGACGGGGCCGAGGTGCATGAGGGGCTGCTGGACGCGCTGTATACCGTCACCGCGGCGCTGCATGATCTGCGCGGCGCACAGTCGAACTCGGCCGCGTCGGTCTATGTCGTCAAGCCCAAGATGCACGGCCCGGCCGAGGTCGCCTTTGCCGACGAGACCTTTGCGCTGGTCGAGGAAATCCTCGGCCTGCCGCGCTATACCGTCAAGTTGGGCATCATGGACGAGGAACGCCGCACCTCGGCCAACCTCAAGGAGTGCATCCGCGCCGCACGTCACCGCGCGGTCTTCGTCAACACCGGCTTCCTCGACCGCACCGGGGACGAGATTCACACCTCGATGGAAGCGGGCGTGATGAAGCGCAAGGCGCAGATGCGCGACGAGCCGTGGCTGGCGGCTTATGAGGATCGCAACGTCGATATCGCGCTGGCCTGCGGCTTTCAGGGCCGGGGCCAGATCGGCAAGGGGATGTGGGCCATGCCCGACCTGATGGAGGCGATGCTGGCCGCCAAGATCGGCCATCCCAAGGCCGGCGCCAACACCGCCTGGGTGCCGTCGCCCACCGCCGCCACGCTGCACGCCGTCCATTATCATCAGGTCGATGTCGAACAGCGTCAGGACGAACTGCGCGAGGCCGGTCCCCGCCGCAGCCTGGACGAGCTGCTGACCATCCCGCTGGCGCCTTCGAACGGCTACCCCGAGGCCGATATCGACGCCGAGATCCTGAACAACGCGCAGGGGATTCTGGGCTATGTCGTGCGCTGGATTGACCAGGGCGTCGGCTGTTCCAAGGTGCCCGACATCGCCGATGTGGGCCAGATGGAGGACCGCGCCACCTGCCGGATCAGCTCGCAGATGCTGGCCAACTGGCTGCATCACGGCATCGTCTCGGAGGATCGCGTGAGGGCGGCCATGCACAAGGCGGCCGAGATCGTGGACCGCCAGAACGAGGGCGACCCGGCCTATCTGCCGATGGGCGACGGCTCGGACTCGCTGGCCTTCCAGGCGGCCTGCGATCTGGTCTTCAAGGGCCGCGAACAGCCCTCGGGCTATACCGAGCCGCTGCTGCATGACTATCGCCGCCAGTTCAAGGCCAAGCACGCGGCCTGATCGCCGCCGCGCGGAACCCGCAACGAACCCGCAACGAGCCCCACGCCGCGCCGATCTGGCGCGGCGTTCGCTTTCGTGCCAGACTGGCCGCGTCCTGCAATTCCCGGCGGTTTTCGTTTTCATGGCCTATCTGGACAATGTCAGAACCTTTGCGCGCGTCTATGAACTGGGCAGCATGTCCGCGGCTGCGCGCGACATGCGGGTGTCGGCGGCGGTGGCGTCGTCCCGCATCTCGCAGCTTGAGGAACATCTGGGCGTGCGGCTGTTCCAGCGCACCACCCGGATGCTGAACCCGACCGAGCAGGGCGAGATCTTCTATAACGGCGCGGTGCGGATTCTGGCCGCCGTGGACGAGGCCGAGGCCGAGATCAGCGAAGTGACGGAGAACCCGCGCGGGACGCTGTATGTCTCGGCGCCGCTGGGGTTGGGGCAGCGGCTGGTCGCACCCGCGATCCCGCAGTTCCGCCAGCTTTATCCCCTCATCAACGTCCGTCTGCGGCTATCCGACCGCCGGCTGGACATCACCGCCGAGGGGCTGGACGCCAGCTTTTTCCTGGGCCAGCCCGAGGATTCCTCGCTGCGCATCCGCAAGATCGCGGATTGCCCGCGGGTGCTGTGTGCCTCGCCCGACTATATCGCGCGGCGCGGCAGTCCGCGCAGCAGCAGCGAGTTGGTCGATGGCAGCCATGACTGCCTGAACCTGCGCTTTCCCGGCGCGCCAGAGTTCCAGTGGCCGCTGCAAACCGCCGACGGCGTGCGGCGCATCCCGGTCAAGGGGCCGCTGGAATGTGATCACGGCGAGGTGCTGACCGCATGGGCGCTGCTGGGGCAGGGGATCGCGCTGAAACCCGTTTTCGAGGTGGTCGAGCATCTGCGCAGTCGCCGTCTCGTGACGGTGCTGCCCAAGGAACCGCCGATGCCGGTGCAGATGGCCTGCCTTTACAGCCACCGCCGGGGCCAGGACCCCAAGACGCGGCTGTTCATCGAATTCATGGTCGCCCACATCCAGAAGGCGCTGGCAGAAACCGCCTGAGCGGTGACTGCCGCAAGCCTTGGCCTAGCTGCCCCGATAGGTCGAATAGCCGTAGGGCGACAGCAGCAGCGGCACATGGTAATGCGTGCCCTCGGACATGTTGAAGCGCAGCGGGATCTCGTCCAGAAAATCGTTCTGCTTCAGATAGTCGCCGGCATGGAACACCAGCTCATAGGTGCCGGTGGCGAAATCCGCCTGCGGCAGGATCTGTTCATCGGTGCGCCCGTCATCATTGGTGGTGACGGTCTTCAGATGCTCGCGTCCGCTTTCGGTGATGCGGTACAGGTCGATCACCAGACCCGCGGCGGGACGGCCGCTGGCGGTGTCCAGGACATGGGTGGTCAGATATCCGGCCATGGTCGTTCCTCTTATCGTGACGGCGTCAGTCTGGACGGTTTCACGCCATCCGCCCATAGGAAAGCCACCAGAAGCATTTTCAGTAAAAACGCTAAAGTCAGCGCGGCAGCGCCGCGTTAGAACAGGGGCGACCAACGGAGGCAGACCATGAATCGTTATCCTCGCGACATGCGCGGCTATGGCCCGAACCCGCCGGATGCAAAATGGCCCAATGGTGCCAGGATCGCGGTGCAGTTCGTCCTGAATTACGAAGAAGGCGGCGAAAACAGCATCCTGCACGGCGACGCGGCATCCGAAGCGTTCCTGTCCGACATCGCCGGCGCGTCCATGTGGGCCGGGCAGCGGCACTGGAACATGGAATCGATCTATGAATACGGCGCCCGCGCCGGGTTCTGGCGCCTGCACCGGCTGTTCACCGGCGCCGATATCCCGGTAACAATCTACGGCGTCGCCTCGGCCCTTGCGCGCAGCCCCGAACAGGTGGCGGCGATGAAAGACGCGGGCTGGGAAATCGCCAGCCACGGCCTGAAATGGGTCGAGCACAAGGACATGCCCGAACCCGTCGAACGCGCCGCCATCGAAGAGGCGATCCGCCTGCATGCCGAGGTGACGGGCGAGCCGCCGCAGGGCTGGTACACCGGGCGCTGCAGCGAAAACACCGTCCGCCTGACCGCCGAAACCGGGCAATTCGCCTATGTCTCGGACACCTATGACGACGATCTGCCCTATTGGCGCGAGGTTGGCGACCGTGACCAACTGGTCATTCCCTATACGCTTGAAGCCAATGACATGCGCTTTGCCACCGCGCCCGGCTATATCACTGGTGAGCAGTTCTATCAGTATCTCAAGGACTCCTTCGACGTGCTCTATGCCGAAGGCGAGGCGGGCGCGGCCAAGATGATGAGCGTGGGGCTGCATTGCCGCCTGATCGGGCGGCCCGGCAAGATGGCGGGGCTGAAGCGGTTCATCGGCTATATCGCGGGCTTCGAAGGCGTCTGGACGCCGCGCCGCATCGACATCGCGCGGCACTGGGCGGAAACCCACCCCCCGCAGCGCCACGAACGCCCGTCCCAGATGGACGAGGCGCGCTTCGTCGACCGCTTCGGCGGCGTGTTCGAACATTCGCCCTGGATCGCGCAGCGCGCCCATGGGTTGGAACTTGGCCCCGCCCATGACAGCGCCGTCGGGCTGCACAACGCGCTGTGCCGCGTCTTCCGCACCGCGTCTGACGATGAACGGCTGGGCGTGCTGACCGCGCACCCCGACCTTGCCGGGAAACTGGCCGAGGCCAAGCGCCTGACCGCCGATTCGACCTCGGAACAGGCGAGCGCGGGGCTGGACGCGCTGACGGATGACGAGAAATCGCGCTTCACGCAGTTGAACGACACCTATGTCGCCAAGCACGGCTTTCCCTTCATCATCGCCGTGCGCGACCATGACAAGGCAGGCATCCTGTCCGCCTTCCAGCGCCGCATCGACAATGACCGCGACACCGAGTTTGCCGAGGCCTGCCGTCAGGTCGAACGCATCGCAGAATTGCGCCTGAAAGGAATGTTGCCGTGACCGACGCCCAGACCGCCGACCCGGTCCTGCACAGCGAGCCGCTGACCGCCGACGCCTTTGCCCCTGGGGGGACGTGCTGGAAGCCGCGGGCGCGCCCGACAAGCTGATCAATGAAGGCATGTGCGGGCGCTATCACAACCGCGCCCGGCTGGACATCATCGACGGCCAGCAGCCGTCCGAGGCCGGGCAGGCCGGCATCAGCCTGTTTCAGGCCAAGCTGCGCGCGCTGCCCTTTCGCCTGACGATGGTGGAGCGCCACCCTCTTGGGTCGCAGGCGTTCCTGCCCATGTCGGAAAGCCGGTTTCTGGTCGTCGTGGCGGATGATCGCGACGGGGTGCCGGTCAACTTCCGCGCCTTCCTGACCCGGCCGGGGCAGGGGGTCAATCTGGGCCGCAATGTCTGGCACGGCGTCCTGTGCCCGCTGGACGGCAGCGGGCTGTTCGCCGTGATCGACCGCGTGGGCGAGGGGGTCAATCTGGAAGAACACTGGCTCGACCAGCCGATCCTGATCCCGGAATAAGGCTTGCGGGCGGCCTGAAAAACTGCCCCCGGCGATGTGTCGGGGGCGGTTGCGCCCATCCGGTGCTTCGGTGATAGTTGACGAATCGCGTCTGCATTGGCGGGCGCGAACGCCTTGCCCGCGAACCCGCACAGGAGCATCCACGCATGAACCGCATCACCACTTTCGCCGCCGCCACCGCGCTGGCACTGACGGCGGGCGCAGCCTCGGCCCAGGATATCGTCGTGTCGTCCAAGATCGACACCGAAGGCGGGCTGCTGGGCAACGTCATCCTGCTGGCCCTGCAGGATGCCGGGCTGCCGGTTCAGGACAAGCTGCAACTGGGCGGCACCCCCATCGTCCGCGACGCGATCAGCGCCGGGCAGATCGACATCTATCCCGAATATACCGGCAACGCCGCGTTCTTCCATAACGAGGCCGACAGCGAGGTCTGGAAGGACGCCGCCGCAGGTTACGCCCGCGCGGCAGAGCTGGACAAGGATGCCGGGCTGATCTGGCTGGAACCCTCGCCCGCTAACAACACCTGGGCCATCGCGGTCAGGCAGGATCTCGCGGCTGAGGCCGGGCTGAAAACCATGTCCGATTTCGGCAAGTATGTCAGCGAGGGCGGCGACGTGAAGCTGGCGGCCTCGACCGAGTTCGTCACCTCTCCGGCGGCGCTGCCCGCGTTCCAGGAGGCGTATGGGTTCGAGCTGCAGCCCGCGCAGCTGGTCCAGCTGTCGGGCGGCGACACGGCAGCCACCATTGCGGCGGCGGCGCAGCAGACCTCGGGCGTGAACGCGGCGATGGTCTATGGCACCGATGGCGGCATCGCCCCCGCCGGGCTGGTGGTGATGGAGGATGACAAGGCCGTCGAGCCGGTCTATCAGCCCGCCCCCGTCGTCCGGGCCGAGGTGCTGGAAACCTATCCCGCCATCGCCGATGTGCTGAACCCGATCTTTCAGGACCTCGATCTGGTCACCCTGCAAGAGCTGAACGGCCGTATCCAGGTCGGTGGCGAGCCGGCGAACGCCGTCGCCCGCGACTATCTGACCGGCAAGGGCATCCTGAACTAGGGGTGAAGGCGGTATTGCCAGGCGGGCGCCCCGGTGCCTGACGCCGCACGGGCCGATGCCGCGACCGCCAGTCGCGCGCGACGCCAACGCGCGTCCTCGGGCGGCAAGACGTCCGAGGCGACCGGCGAGACGGGCGCCACGCGGCTCAGCCGGCCGGGGGTGCTGTTCGCGCTGATCGGCGCGGCGGGGCTGGCGCTGCCCTTTGTCCAGTTCAAACCCAACCGCATCGTGCTGGGCGAGCCGGTGTGGCTGTCCACCGGCCTCGGCCTGCCGGGCTGGCTGCTGATCGCGGTGCTGGCGGCGGTGCTGGGGGTCGGCGTGCTGGCGCGGGTGTCGCTGCCGCTGCGGCTGGCGCTGGCCGCGATGTCGACGCTGCTGGTGCTGCTGGCGCTTGGCGCGGTGGTGCGTCAGGGCACGCCTCAGGGGAACTCGATCGCCCGCATCGCGCCCTCGGCCGGGATGTGGCTGCTGCTGCTGGCCTTCGCGCTGATGGCCGCCGATGCGCTGTCGCGGATGCGGCCGGGCCTGGGCACACGCTGGCTGATGCTGGCGGGCGTCATCGCGGGCTTTGCGGCGGTGCTGCTGTCGGGCTGGCTCGACGGGGTCTCGGTCATGCGCGAATACGAGGTGCGGCGCGATCTGTTCTGGCGCGAGGCCGGGCGGCATCTGCTGCTGGCCTTCGGCTCGCTTGGCGGCGCGCTGGTGGTCGGGCTGCCGCTGGGGGTGGCGCTTTACCTGCGGCCCGCGCTGCGCCGGCCGGTGCTGGGGGTGCTGAACATCCTGCAGACCATCCCGTCGCTGGCGCTGTTCGGCATCATGATCCCCATCTTTGGCTGGATCGCGCTGAACCTGCCCGGCGCGGCGGCCCTTGGGGTGGCGGGTATCGGGGTCTTTCCGGCGCTGGTCGCGCTGTTTCTGTATTCGCTGCTGCCGGTCGTCTCGAACACGCTGGTCGGGCTGTCGGGGGCCTCGCCCGCCGCCCGCGATGCGGCGTTCGGGCTGGGTATGACGCAGGCGCAGGTGCTGCGGATCGTGCTGGTGCCGCTGGCGCTGCCGGTGGTGCTGGCGGCGGTGCGGATCGTGCTGGTGCAGAATATCGGCATGTCGGTGATCGCCGGGCTGATCGGCGGCGGCGGCTTTGGCACCTTTGTCTTTCAGGGTTTGAACCAGACCGCGATGGATCTGGTTCTGCTGGGGGCGCTGCCCACCATTGCCCTGGCGCTGATCGCCGGCATCGCGCTCGATCTGCTGATCGAGGCGCTTGACCACCGCCCCCGTGACAGGAGATCGCGATGATCCGGATCGAGCATCTGACCAAGCGCTACGGCACCGCGACCGTCGTCGACGATGTCAGCCTGACCGTGGAAACGGGCCAGATCGCGGCGCTGGTCGGCACCTCTGGCTCTGGCAAGACGACGCTGCTGCGGATGGTGAACCGGCTGGTCGAGCCGACGGCGGGGCGGGTGCTGATCGACGACGTCGACACCGCCACCCTGTCGCCGCATCTGCTGCGGCGGCGGATCGGCTATGCGATCCAGGGCCACGGGCTGTTCCCGCACCGCTCGGTCGCGCAGAACATCGCCACCGTGCCGCGCCTGCTGGGCTGGCCCAAATCCCAGATCCGCGAGCGGGTGGACGAGCTGCTGAGCATGTTCCAGCTGGACCCCGCCGAGTTCCGCGACCGCCGCCCGCATGAGCTTTCGGGCGGGCAGCAGCAGCGCGTCGGCGTGGCGCGGGCGCTTGCCGCGCGGCCCGAGCTGCTGCTGATGGACGAACCCTTTGGCGCGCTCGATCCGGTGATCCGGGCGCAGGCGCAGGCCGATCTGCGCGCCCTGCAGCGGCGGCTTGGCACGACGCTGATCATCGTGACGCATGACATGGAGGAAGCCGTGGCCCTTGGCGACCGCATCGCGGTCATGGATCAGGGCCGGTTGCTGCAATACGGCCCGCCCGAACAGATCCTGACCCGCCCCGCCACGCCCTTTGTCCAGGCCCTGATCGGCAGCGCCGAGCGGCCCTTTCGCCTGCTGTCGCTGTCCCCGGTCGGCGATCTGGTCCAGCCGGGGCAGGCCGACGGCCCCGCCATCGCGCCCGATGCCAGCCTACGCGATGCGCTGGCCGAGTGTCTGTGGACCGGGCGCGACCGGCTGCCCGTCACCGGCGGCGGCGTGGTCACGCTGGCGCAGTTGCGGCAGCGCGCGGCGGGCGCGGGGCTGGCGGCACCCGACGAACCCGCCGCCGCGCAGGTCGCGCCGTGACCGGGCGCGTCCTGTTGGCGATTGCGGTGCTGTTTCTGCTGGCGTTTCTGGCCAGCCCGGACAGCTTTGACTGGCTGTTCGCGCCGCTGACCCGCAACAACGCGCCTGCCATCTATACCCAGACCGGGCTGCTCTCGCTGACGCTGTCGCATCTGACGCTGGTGGGGCTTGCGGTCGCGGCCTCGACGGTGATTGCGGTTGGCTTGGGGATACTGGTCACGCGGCCGGCGGGGCGCGAGTTCCTGCCGCTGGCGCGGACTGTCACCTCGGTCGGGCAGACCTTTCCGCCGGTCGCGGTGCTGGCGCTGGCGGTGCCGATCCTGGGCTTCGGGGCCGGTCCGACGCTGATCGCGCTGTTTCTGTATGGCTTGCTGCCGATCTTTGAAAACACTCTGACCGGGCTGACCGATCAGCCGCCGCAGATCGCCGAGGCCGCGCGCGGGATGGGGCTGACCCGGTTTCAGCGGCTGTGGCAGGTCGATCTGCCGCTGGCGCTGCCGCTGATCCTCGCCGGCATACGGCTGTCGGCGGTGATTTCGCTGGCGACCGCGACCATCGGCTCGACCGTCGCCGCGCGGACGTTGGGCGAGGTGATCATCGCTGGGCTGCTGTCGTCGAACACGGCCTTTGTCGTGCAGGGCGGCGTGGTGGTCGGGCTGCTGGCCGTGCTGATCCACGAGGGCTTTCAGGCCATCGAGGCCCGCGCCGCCCGCCGCATCGGGCTGACCGGGCGGGGTGGCGACTGACCGCGCCACGCGCGCTCAGATCAGCGCCAGCGGCTGAAACACCGGCCCGTCGGCGGTGTCGAAAAACGCGCCCCTGATGCCGAACACCTGCGCCAGCAGATCGGGCGTCAGCACCCGCGCGGGTGGGCCGTCGGCCACGATCCGCCCCTGATCCATCAGCAGCAGCCGCGTGCAGAACCGCACCACCAGCCCCAGATCATGCAACGAGGCGATGACGGTGCGCCCATTCCTCGCCAACTCGCGCAGCAGGGTCATGGTGGCGATCTGATAGGCAGGGTCGAGCCCGGCGATCGGCTCATCGACCAGCAGGGCCGGGGTGTCCTGCGCCAGCGCCCGGGCAATCAGCGCGCGGGCCTGCTCGCCCCCCGACAGCGCGGTGATGGGGCGGTGGCGCAGGGCGGTCAGGCCCATGCGGTGCAGCGCGTCCTCGATGGCCGGCTCTTGCGCCTGCCGGCGGCGGTGGGGGATGCGGCCAAGACGAACCAGCGCCTCGACCGAGATCGGCCAGGCCGCCTCGCGCGTCTGCGGCAGCCATGCGGCGGCGCGGGCGCGGCTGGCCGGGGGCAATGCGGCCAGCGAGGAGTGACCCTGCATCGGCAACAGCCCAAGCGCCGCGCGCAGCAGCGTGGTCTTGCCCGCGCCGTTCGGGCCGATCACGCCCAGAAATTCGCCCGGCCCGATCTCGAAGCTGGCCCGGTCAAGGACCAGCCGCGCCCCGCGCCGGACCGAGACATCGCGCAGCGTCACCCGCATCACAGCCCCCGCCTTTGCCGCCAGATCAGGTGCAGAAACACCGGCGCGCCGATCAGCGCCATGACCACGCCCAGCTTCAGATCGCGGCCCGGCAGGATCAGCCGCACCGCGATATCGGCCGCCAGCACCATCGCGCCCCCGCCAAGGGCCGAGGCCGCCAGCAGCCGCGACGGGCTGGCCCCCACCGCCCCGCGCAGCAGATGCGGCACGACGAGGCCCACGAAGCCGATGGCACCGGCCACCGCCGTCGCGCCGCCGACCATCGCCGCAACCCCCAGCACCACCCGCAGCCGCAGCCCTCGCATGCCGATCCCCAGCGAGGCGGCGGCATCCTCGCCCAGTGTCAGCGCGTCGAGCCCGCGCCCGGTCCCAGCCAGCAGCAGCGCGCCGGCGGCGATGACCGGCGCGGCGATGGCCACATGCAGCCAGGACCGGTCGGCGAGCGATCCCATCATCCAGAACACGATCTCACCCGCCGCGAAGGGGTTGGGCGACAGGTTCAGCACCAGCGCCGTCCCCGCCGCCGCAAAGGCCGAAATCGCCACCCCGGCCAGGATCAGCGCCAGCGAACTGCCGCCCGGCCCGGCGAGCAGAAAGATCAGCCCCACCGCCGCCAGCGCGCCCGCCAGCGCCGCCAGCGGCAGGCCAAGCGCAAAGCTCGCCGCCAGCCCCGTCTGCAGCGCCAGCACCGCGCCGAGCGCGGCCGAGGACGACACCCCGATCAGCCCCGGCTCGGCCAGCGGGTTGCGCAGATAGCCCTGCATCGCCGCGCCCGACAGCCCCAGCGAGGCACCGACCAGCAGCCCCAGCACCGCCCGCGGGGCCCGGATCTCGCGCATGACCAGGCCCAGCGGCCCCTGACCGGACCACAGCGCGAGCAGGCTTTCGCCCACCCCGGCGCGGGCAGGACCGATCAGCAGCGAGGCGGTCAGCAGCGCCAGGCACAGCAGGGAAAGGGTGGTCAGCAGCCTCATCGGGCAAGCTGCGCGATGGTGTCCGCGATGGCGGGCAGGCCGCACATCCAGTCGCGGTCGGGGACGGCATAGCGGGCCGCCTTGATGGCGCGAAAGGCGGGGTGGTCCAGCACCGCCTCGGCCCGGGAGGGCGGGGCGTAGCGGCTGCCGGTGACCAGAACCTCGGGCGCGGCCATGACCAGCGTTTCCAGCGGCGTGGCCCCGCCGGTGGCCTCGGCGATCAGGCGCAGCCCGGCATGGCGCATGGCGTCGCCGGCAAGGCTGTCCTGGCCGTCGCTGAAGCCGTTCGCGGCATAGCTCGCGGCAAGGCGCGGGGCGAGGGGATGGATCGCGGCCAGATCGGCATCGAACGCTGCCAGCAGCCGGGCGGCGCGTTCGGGCTGGTCCAGCAGGAGGCCCATCCGCGTGATCCCCGCGCGGATATCGGTGATCGAGTTGGCGGGCGGCAGCGTCTCGACCCGGATGCCAAGGCGGCGCAGCATCTGCACCGCGGGCCCGGTCGAATAGGTCCCGGCCAGCACCAGATCGGGCTGCATCAGGAACACCTGCTCGGCGCTGCCGTCATTCTGCGGCCAGTCCTCTGCCTGCCCGGCCATGACCGACACGGCAGGATCGGCGGCGAGCCACGACACCGAGCGCAACTGCCCCGGCGCGGCGATCAGCATGGCGAGTTGATCGGTGCAGAGGTTGACCGAGACGACACGCTGCGGCTGGCTGAGGGCAGTGCGGCCCGCCGCGACGCCCTCGGCCAGCGCGGCCCCGGCGGTGCAGAGGATCAGCGCCGCCGCCAGCATCCGGCCTGCTACCATGCGGCGACCAGCCCCAGATAGGCGGCGCGGCCGCGGGTGGCATAGCCCCAGACCTCCTCATGGTCGCGGTCGAACAGGTTGGTGACGCGGCCGGTCAGCCGGACTTGATCGGTCAGATCATAGCCGCCCGAGATGTTGACCAGCGTATAGGATGGCAGTTCTTTCTTCTGATAACCCGACCATGGCTGGCCGTCATGATTGCCCGAGACGTGCAGCAGTTCGGCGGACAGGCTGCCGCGACCCTCGGCCACCAGATAATTGACGCCCAACCCGAACTGATGACGCGGGCGACGGACCTCGACCGAGCCATCGGGTTCGGTCGCGTCGAGATAGGTGTAATCCGTGGTCAGCGTCAGCGCGTCCGTCGCCCGCCACTGACCCGCGACCTCGACCCCGCGACGTTTGCTGGTGCCCGACTGGTTATAGTAGTTGGTGCCGTCGGGTAATTCGAGTTCAGAGGGCTGGATCTCGTTTTCCAGATCATCGCGGAAGATCGTCACATCCAGGATCGCTTGCCCGTCCAGCAGGCTCGCCTCGACGCCCAGATCGAAGCCGCGGTTTTCCTCGGGGCGCAGGTCTGGATTGCCGACATAGCCGTAGCCGCCGAAAAGTTCGAGATAGGTCGGATTGACGATGCCAGTCCCCGCCGAGGCATGCAGCCGCAGGGGCGCCTGTGGCAGTTGCCAGGACAGGCCGAGCGACCAGCTTGTCTTGTCCTTGAACAGGTCGTTGTCGTCATGGCGCAGCCCGAACTGCACGTCCAGCCCGCTGGCGAAGGCCGCGCGATACTCCATCACCGCCGAGACCGTGCGGCGGTTCTGCTGGCTGGCGAGGCTGTTTTCGTCGCGCCGCCGCTCTAGCCCAAAGGACAGGGTCTGGCTGGCGACATCGGCCGCGCCGTCCAGCCCATAGGTGCTGCGCAGCTTCAGCAGGTCGGTGCGGGCCTCGGTCTCGACCCATCTGTTGTCGTTGAAGTCATATTGCGTGCGGTCGAAGGACAGCCGGTTCAGGAGGCGGCCGTCCAGCATCTGGTGGTCGAGCCAGATCTGTCCCGCGCGTTCCATGCGGGCCGAGCGGTCGTCGCTGTCGATCAGGTAATCCTCGGCAGAGGTCGCCGCCCAGTTGTCGGCATCATAGTCGTAATCCTCGCTCGCCCGGCGTAGCATCGCGCCCATGGTCAGCGTGTCGGTCAGCGCGTAATCAACGCTGATCTGCGCGCTGTTGCGGCGCAGCCCGTCCTTTTCCCCGCCCGACCCCGAGATGTCGAATCCATGATCGTCGCGGCGCGACAGGTTCAGCGCCACCCCGCCGCGCTCATCGCGCTGGCTGACAAAGGCCGAGGCCGCATAGCCGTTGCCGCCCTCGACCGAAAGGCGCGCGGATCGGCCCGGTCCGCCCTTGCGGGTGATGATGTTGACCACGCCGGACGAGGCATCGGCGCCGAAGAACACCGATTGCGGGCCGCGCAGCACCTCGATCCGCTCGACCGAGGTCAGGTCGAGGCCAGAGAAATAATACTCGCCATCCCCGGCCGAGGCGCGGACGCCGTCGATCAGCACCAGCGTATGATTGCCCTCGCCGCCGCGGATGCGCAGCGCGGTCAGGCCGTGGCCGCTGTCGCTGACCGCCAGCCCCGGCACCCGGCGCAGCGCGTCGGCGACGGTGGTAGCGCCCTGGCGTGCGAGGTCGTTGGCGGTCAGCACGGTATGGGCGCGGCCATAAGCGGATTCGAGGATCGGCCGCAGACCCGCCTGCAGCGTGATCGGATCGAGAACGAGGGGGGCATCGTCCTGCGCCAGCAGCGGGGCAGGGATCAGGGCGCAGCAAAGCAGCAGCGAAAGGCGCATCGGCATGGCTTTCCAAGGGCCCGGCGGGACGCGCCGGGCAGGGGTGATCGACACCTGGGGCCAAGGGCCTCAGGACGGCTGTCACCGCTGCGGATCGCCCGCTTTCCCGGCACGCCCCGCGCCGCGAAATGGGTGAGCGCCCGGGCAGGTCTCCTGGCTTGCGGGTCACCGCTTGGCCGGCCTTCCCGGTTTCCCAGTGGCATGTTCGGCCTTGCTATCCGCCTACAGTTGCGGGGGCAGCCACGGCATCGGCATGACGCCTGTCCCGTGTTCCCTTTTCACCGACGCGAGCGCCGGAACCTGAGCGGGTTCTGCATATCGCCATGTCGCCGCAGGTCAAGCCGCATCGCGGACTTGCTGCGCTGCGGCAACGGGTTGTGGCATTAAGGCCAGCCGGGGCGCGCCGCTGCCCGCCCGCTGTCTGCGCTGTCAGGTGGGCTTGTCTGCGGCGGGCTTCAGCCGCGCGGCCGGGGGAATAACCTTGACCGATTCGATCACCGGCGCGAAACCGTCGGTCACGGCCCCCAGATCCCGCGCAATCGCCCGCATCGAGTGGTTGCTGCCCAGAAACGACATGGTCAGATGGGTGACGCCGACCCGGCGGGCGGCGAGGACCAGCGCCAGCACCAGCGTCTTGCCGAAACCGCCATGCTGGAACTCTTTTTCCACCGACAGAGAAATCTCGGCACTGGTCGAGCCGTCAGCCTGCAAAAGCTCGCCTGCGGCGCGCAGCGTGCCGTCCACGAACAGACCGAAGATCAGCACCTTGTGCCATTCCAGCCCTTCCGAATAGGCGCGGATGGTCTCGTCCTTGGTGGCGGAGTGAAAGCGTGCGCGGCGATCCTCGGCGGTCAGGCGCAGCAGGTGTTCGACATGCTGGGGCTGGTCGCGCCCGGTCAAGCCGCGCAGTTCGACATGGGGACGGGGCTCTTTCGCGGATTGCGAGGGCGTGTCGTCCCCGGCCCAGTGCCGCAGCCGTGCCTGCATCCCCGACGTGCTTGTTGCCATTGTCTTTCCCTGCATGGGACCAACCTCCGAACCATTCATGCCGCAGTGCAGCATATGTGGGGTGGACGGGAGGGGGGATCAAGCGGGGCGCGGCGGCCGGGCGGGGTTGTGCCGCAACGGCACTATCAGCGGCGCAGGCGGTATTCGTGGCGGATCAGCACGGTCAGGGCGAAGGCGACGAGGCCCGCCAGCGTGAACCATGTCAGCGCATAGATCAGGTGGGTGTCGCGGAATTGCACCACCGTCAGCCCGCCCTGCGGCCCGTCGGCGGCGATCACATCCGGGTCGGCGTCGGCGTCGATGAAATCGGGCGCGGCGTTGGGCAGGCCCAGATCCTGCGCGATGGCGGCGACGTCGCGGGAATACCAGCGCCCGCCGGCGGGGTCGTTCTGGCGCAGGAAGGCGCCATCTGGCTCGGTCAGGCGCAGAAGGCCGGTGACGGTCACGGCGCCCTCGGGCTGCGCGGCCGCGCGGGTGGCAGGGTCGCGCCGCTGCGGCGGGACGAAGCCGCGATTGACGAGGACGCTGCCGCCCTGGTCCAGATGCAGCGGGGTCAGCACCCAGAACCCGCCGCCAAGCTCGGTCACCGCCTGCACCAGAACCTCGGCGCCATGGTCGAACCGGCCGGTGACGCGGACGCGGCTGTATTCGCGGTCCTTGGGCGGGCCGGTGATCCGGGCGAAAGGCTGGACCGGGGCGGACAGACGCGCCTCGACCCGGTCGATCAGGTCATGCTTCCACGCCCGCCGCTCGATCTGCCAGAGGCCCAGCCACATGAACCCCGCCAGCATCAGTGCGCCCAGCACCAGCACCGCGACCAGTTGCGTCAGCGGGCGGGGCGGCCGCTCGGCCTCTGTCACCTGCCGCCCGTGTCGAGCGGCACCGGCGTGTCGGTCAGCGCCGGGGCCATGCCGGGCATCATGTTGCTGTCCATGTGATACATCACCCACAGCGTGCCCACGACGACGATCACCAGCAGGATCAGCATGAAGAACAGCGAGACCAGCGGCCAGCCGCCTTCGGCGCGCGGGGTCATGTGCAGGAAGAAGACCGCGTGAACCAGCATCTGCGCCACCGCGCAGCCCAGCACCGCCAGCATGGTCAGCAGCCGCGTATCCAGCCCGCCGGTCATCACGATATAGAAGGGGATCGCCGTCAGGATCACCGACAGGCCAAAGCCGGTCAGATAGCCGCGCAGCGTGCCCTGCGGAAAGCCCTCGCCCAGGGCATCGTCGTCGGTGGCGTGATCGCTGCGCATCAGATCATCCCCATCAGATAGACAAAGGTGAAGACGCCGATCCAGATCACGTCGAGAAAGTGCCAGAACAGCGACAGGCAGGCGACCCGGCGCTGATTGGCGAAGGTCAGCCCGTGGCGCTGAATCTGCACCGCCAGCACCGCCAGCCAGATCAGCCCGACGGTGACGTGCAGCCCATGCGTCCCGACCAGCGTGAAGAAGGCCGACAGAAAGGCCGAACGCGACGGTCCGGCGCCGATGCTGACCAGATGGGCGAACTCGTACATCTCGATCGCGAGGAAACCGGCGCCGAACGCCGCCGTCGCCAGCAGCCACAGCAGCACTTGGCGCACGCGACCGGAATGCATCGCCAGCATCGCCAGCCCGAAGGTCAGCGAGGACATCAGCAGCATCGCCGTGTTCAGCGCGATCAGGGGCAGCTCGAACAGGTCCTGCGGGCCGGGGCCGCCGGCGGTGCGATGCGAAAGCACGCCATAGGTCGCAAACAGGATCGCAAAGATGAGGCAATCGCTCATCAGATAGATCCAGAAGCCTAGCGGGGTGGAATGGCCGTCGGGGTGGTGCGGCTCTTCGGTCGGGTGGAAGGGGCGGGGGTTGGTAGTCTCTGCGGTCATCTTGGCCCTCATACCGCGCCGGACAGGGCTTGGCGGTGCGCCGCCTCGGTCGCGATGACGCGGTCGCGGGGGATCTCGCGCCCGCGGTCGTAATCGAAGCTGTGCCAGATGGCGATGGCGATCAGCCCCAGCAGGGACAGCCCGGCCAGCCACCAGATATGCCAGACAAGCGCAAAGCCGATCACCACGCTCGCCGCCGCGAGGAACATGCCGGCGGGCGTGTTGCGGGGCATGTGGATGGGGCCGAAGCCCTTGGCCGGGCGGGTATAGCCATGTTCCTTCATGTCCTGCCATGCATCGATATCATGGACCACCGGCAGCACGGCAAAGTTGTATTCCGGCGGCGGGGACGAGGTCGACCACTCCAGCGTGCGCCCGTTCCACGGATCGCCCGAGACGTCGCGGTTCTGCGCCCGGTCGCGGATCGAGGTGTAAATCTGCATCAGCAGCGCAAAGATGCCGACCGCGATCACCGCCGCCCCCAGCCCCGCGATGGCGAACCAGATCTGCAGCGAGGGATCGTCGAATACCCGCAGCCGCCGCGTCACCCCCATCAGCCCCATGATATACAGCGGCGCGAACGCCATCCAGAACCCGATCACCCAGCACCAGAAGCTGACATGCCCCCAGAACTGGTTCATGTGAAAGCCGAAGGCCTTGGGCCACCAGTAATTGATCCCGGCGAACAGCCCGAAGACAACGCCGCCGATGATGACGTTGTGGAAATGCGCTACCAGAAAAAGCGAGTTGTGCAGCACGAAATCGGCCGGGGGCACGGCCAGCATCACCCCGGTCATGCCGCCGATGACAAAGGTCAGCATGAAGGCGATGGACCACATCATCGGCAGTTCAAACCGGATGCGGCCGCGATACATGGTGAACAGCCAGTTGAAGATCTTGGCCCCGGTCGGGATGGCGATGATCATCGTCGTGATCCCGAAGAACGAGTTCACCGACGCGCCCGACCCCATGGTGAAGAAATGGTGCAGCCAGACCAGATAGGACAGGATGGTGATGCAGACGGTGGCATAGACCATCGAGTTATAGCCGAACAGCCGCTTGCCCGACATGGTCGAGACCACCTCGGAAAAGATGCCGAAGGCGGGCAGGATCAGGACGTAGACCTCGGGGTGGCCCCAGATCCAGATGAGGTTGATATACAGCATCGGGTTGCCGCCGAGGTCATTGGTAAAGAAATTCATCCCCAGATAGCGGTCCAGCGCCAGCAGCGCCAAGGTCGCGGTCAGCACCGGAAAGCTGGCGACGATCAGGATGTTGGTGCACAGCGTCGTCCAGGTGAAGATCGGCATCCGCATCAGCGTCATGCCCGGGCAGCGCAGCTTGAGGATGGTGACGATCAGGTTGATCCCCGACAGCGTCGTGCCGACCCCGGCGATCTGCAGGCCCCAGATATAGTAATCCACCCCCTCGCGCGGGCTGGCGGCAAGGCCCGACAGCGGCGGAAAGGCCAGCCAGCCGGTCTGCGCGAACTCGCCGATGAACAGCGACAGCATCACCAGCACCGCGCCGCCGACCGTCATCCAGAAGCTGAAATTGTTGAGGAACGGGAACGAAACGTCCCGCGCCCCGATCTGCAGCGGCATGACGTAATTCATCAGCCCGGTGACCAGCGGCATGGCCACGAAAAAGATCATGATGGTGCCGTGGGCGGTGAAGATCTGGTCATAGTGATGGGCGTTCAGATAGCCCTCGGACCCGTTGAAAGCCCAGACCTGCTGGATCCGCATCATCACCGCATCGGCGAAGCCGCGCAGGAACATGACCAGCCCCAGCACCATGTACATGATGCCGATCTTCTTGTGATCGACGCTGGTGAACCATTCGTTCCACAGATAGCCCCACAGCCGGAACCGGGTCAGCGCGGCCACCAGCGCCAGCCCCAGCAGCGCCACCACGACGAAGGTGCCGACCACGATCGGTTCGTGAAGCGGCAGCCGGGACCAGCCGAGCCGGCCGAAAAGGAATGTGGAATCGCTGATGCTGTTGTCCATGTCCATCCTGCTAGCTGTCGCCCTGTTCCGGGGTCTCGGCACCCGCGCCGGGCTGGCCGGCCTCGCCCTCGTCCTTGTCCGGGGCGGCGGTCTGGTCGTCCGGGGCATGGGCGCGTTCGGGGTTGGCGGCCGCGTGGCCGCCATGGGCGCCGCCTGACATCATCTGGTCCATGCAGACCTGACCGGGATCGACGCAGCGGTTCAGGATCGCGTGATACAGGGTCGGGTCGCCCAGCCGGAAATAGGTGGCGGGCACGTTCTGGCTGGGCTCGCGCAGCTCGCGATAGCTGTCGCGGTCAAGGACCAGCTCGCTTTCGCCCACCATCGTCACCCAATCGTCGAAATCGTCCTGCCGCTGCCCGAAGAAGGGAAAGTTCATGCCCGAGAACCCGGCGCCGCTGTAATGCGAGGACATGCCCTTATAGGCGCCCTCGCGGTTGATGACGGCGTGCAGCTGGGTCTGCATGGCGGGCATGGTATAGATCATCCCGGCCAGCGTCGGGACGTAGAAGGCGTTCATCACCTCGGTCGAGGTCAGATCGAAGCGGATCGGCCGGTTCAGCGGCGCGGCCAGCTCGTTGACGGTGGCGATGCCGTATTCGGGATAGATGAACAGCCATTTCCAGTCCATCGACACCACCTGCACGACCAGCGGGGTCGAATCCTCGTAGACGCCAAGGATGTCGGTATCCAGCGGGCGATAGGGGTCCAGCTTGTGGGTGCTGACCCAGGTCAGCGCGCCCAGCCAGATGATGATGGTCAGCGGCGCGGCCCAGATCAGCAGTTCAAGCTGGACCGAATGGTCCCAGTCGGGCGCATATTCATCCTGCGTCGCCTTGTTCGAGGCGCGATAGCGGATCACGAACCAGACGATGGTCATCATCACCGGCAGCACGATCACCAGGATCAGCGCCGTGGTCAGCCCCAGCACATCGCGGGTCCGCGCGGCGATGTCGCCCGAGGGAAACAGCACCTCGGACCCGCAGCCGGACAGGGCCGACAGCGCGGCGAGAGGGGCGAGGGTTCGAAGCGGGCGCATGGACATCTCGGGGTTGCTGGACGGGCCGGCGATGGTCTGCGCGATCTTTGCAAGCGGAAGATGGCACCGCAAAGCCGGATATGAGATACGGATAAAACCAAAGCCGCGCCGCTTTGTCCATGACAGAGCCACGCTTGACAGGAACCGGCAGGGCCGGAACCTTGGAAGGACAGACGAAAACCCGCCGCTGAACAGCAACAGGTTGAAAACATGGAACTTGCCGCCGATTCGGACCGCTCTGCGCCGGTCAGTCAGGGACGACTCACCGATATCGCCATCGGTGTGGTAATTGGTCGCACCTCCGAGTTCTTCGATTTTTTCGTCTTCGCCATCGCGGCGGTGCTGGTCTTCCCGCAGTTCATCTTTTCCTTTGCCACGCCGCTTGACGGGACGCTGTTCGCGTTTCTGGTGCTGGCGCTTGGTTTCGTCGCGCGGCCGGTGGGCAGCTTTGTCTTTACCGCCATCGACCGGCGCTGGGGGCGCGGGGTCAAGCTGACCGCCTCGCTGTTCCTGCTGGGCATGTCGACGGTGGCGATCTCGTTCCTGCCCAGCTTCGAATCCGAGGGCTGGCTGACCGTGGCCAGCCTGTGCCTGTTCCGCATGGGGCAGGGCGCGGCCCTGGGCGGGGCCTATGACGGCATGTCGTCGCTGCTGGCAATGAACGCGCCCGAGGATCGCAAGGCGCGTTACGCGACGCTGCCGCAGATCGGCGCGCCCATCGGGCTGATCCTGGCCAGCGCGCTGTTCGTCTTTCTGCGCATGAGCCTGACCGAGGACGAGTTCCTGAATTACGGCTGGCGCTATCCCTTCTTTGTCGCCTTTGCGATCAACGTCGTGGCGCTGTTCGCGCGGCTGCGGCTGGCGGTCAGCGAGGAATTCGACGCGCTTTACGCCAAGGCCGAGCTGCGCCCCCGGATCAACCCCCGGCTGCTGCTGGACGAGGCGTCGAACCTGATCGCGGGCAGTTTCGTGCCGCTGGCGACGCTGGCACTGATGCATATGGTCACGGTGTTTCCGCTGGCCTGGATTCATCTGAACGCGCCGGAAAACGTCGTGGCCTTCCTGTGGATCGAGATTTTCGGCGGCGCCATCGGACTGGGCGGCATCATCGCCTCGGGCTTTCTGGCCGACCGGATCGGGCGGCGCTCGCTGCTGCGCAACTGCGCCATCGCGATTGCGGTCTATGCGGTGATCTCGCCGGTGCTGCTGGGTCTGGGCCTGAGCGGGCAGGCGCTTTACGTCTTTATCGGCTTTGCGCTGCTGGGCCTGTCCTTCGGGCAATCCTCGGGCGTGGTCGCGGCGGGGTTCGCGATGGAGAACCGCTATACGGCCTCGAACCTGACCTCGGACCTGTCATGGATGTTCGGGGCAGGCTTTGCGCCCGTTGTGGCGCTGTTTCTGGCCGAGCGGTTCGGGCTGTGGTCGGCAGGCGTCTATCTGCTGTCGGGGGCGCTGTGCACGCTGGCCGCGCTGACCCTGTTTCGCCGCAACATGCGGCAGCGGCAGGCCGAGGACCGGTCCTGGCGCTAGCGCGTTGTCCAGCCGGGTTCTGACAACGAAAGCTAGACTTTAGGCCATGTTACTGGCAGCATTTCCGGATCGGCGCTGAGTTTCTGCGATGAGTTGCTCAAGATCGATATCGATTCGAAACGAACTCGACAAAGGACATGAGATGAAAAGAACTGCAGGTTTCGCCGTCGTCGCCGCCATGAGCATCTTCGCATTGGCGGGATGTTCGGACAATCAGGGAATCAATGCCGGGACCGGCGCGCTGATCGGCGCCGCCGCGGGCAATCAGATCGGCAAGGGCAGCGGCCGGACCGCGGCCACGCTGGTCGGCGCGGCCGTCGGCACTCAGGTGGGCGCGATGCAGCCCACGAACAAGACGTGCACCTTCCGCAACACCCAGACCGGGCAGACCTATCAGGCGCCCTGCTGACGCCGTTCGGGTGAGGTAAGCGACCGGAGTTCCGGTCTGGCTTTTGTCGTGCAGCCCTTCCGCATGTTCTGCGGGAGGGCTTCATGCTGCTTGCCGATTGGCGAAGGTCAGGCGTCGTGACCGGTGCGCCGCATCGCCAGCCGCTTTCAACATAAACCTTCTTGCCCGTCCGCGGCCTAGTGGAAATCGCGGCTGGGAAACAGTTGCCGGGCCTGATCGCGCGGATGCAGCGGGCGGGGGCGGGTCTGGCCGCGCTGGGTCTGGCGCAGCGGGGATTCGTCGGTCTTGCGCTCGCCGGTCGCGATCATCTCGTGCAGCGGATGGGACAGGTCGGACAGCCGCGCCGACAGATCCTCGATCTGGTCGGCGATCAGGTGGACGACGATGCCCTCGCGCTGCAGCCGCCCGGTCACCTTCAGCAGCCGCCCGCCCATGACGGCGCGGCGAAAGCGTTCATAGACCTTGGGCCAGACGACGATGTTGCTGACCCCGGTCTCATCTTCGAGCGTCACGAAGACCACGCCCGAGGCCGTGCCCGGCCGCTGGCGGGTGATGACCAGCCCGCAGACCGTGACCCGCCCCACCGGCGTCGTGGCGAGCGATTCGTGGCAGGTCAGGCCGGGGATGGCGGGGCGCAGCAGTTCCATCGGATGGGCGCGCAGGGTCAGGCGGGTCGAGAGGTAATCCTCGACCACCTCCTCGCCCAGATGCATTCCGGGCAGGGTGACGGCGGGTTCGCGCAGCCCCTCGCCGTCGATGGGGTCGTTGAACAGGGGCAGCGGCGCGGGCGAGCGGATCGCGCGCACCGCCCACAGCGCATCGCGGCGGTTCAGGCCCTGACCGGCGAAGGCGTCGGCCTCGGCCAGGCGTTCCAGCACGGCGGGCGAGATCCCCGCCCGCAGCCACAGGCTTTCGGGGTCGGGATAGCCATTGCCGCGCGCCGCCGCGATCCAGTCGGCATCCTCGGCCCGCATCCCCTTGATCTGGCGAAACCCCAGCCGCAGCGCCAGCGCGCCATCGGCGCGGCGTTCCAGCGTGTTGTCCCAGGCGCTGGCGTTCACGCAGATGGGCCGCGTCTCGACCCCGTGTTCGCGCACGTCGCGGACGATCTGGGCGGGGGCATAGAACCCCATCGGCTGGCTGTTCAGCAGCGCACAGGCGAACACCGCCGGGTGATGGCATTTCAGCCATGACGAGACATAGGTCAGCATGGCAAAGGCCGCCGCGTGGCTTTCGGGAAAGCCGTAATCGGCGAAGCCCTCGATCTGGGTAAAGCAGGCGGCGGCGATCTCGGCCGAATAGCCATTGGCCATCATCCCGGCGACAAAGCGGTCGCGATGTTCGCCGATGGTGCCCATGCGCCGGAAACTGGCCAGCGAACGGCGCAGGCGGTCGGCCTCTTCCGCGGTATAGCCGGCACCGACGACGGCGATCTGCATGGCCTGTTCCTGAAACAGCGGCACGCCGAGGGTCTTGGCCGTCACCTCGGCCAGCGCCGGACCAAAGGGCTCGGCCGCCTCAAGGCCCTGACGGCGGCGGATATAGGGTTTGACCATGCCGCCCTGGATCGGGCCGGGGCGGACGATGGCGACCTCGATCACCAGATCATAGAAGGTGCGCGGCTTCATCCGGGGCAGAAAGTTCATCTGCGCCCGGCTTTCGACCTGAAACACCCCGACCGCATCGGCGCGGGTCAGCATCCGATAGGTGGCCCCGTCCTCTTGCGGGACGGTGTCGAGGGTCAGCGCCTGCCCCTCGTGCCGGGCCAGCAGGTCGAAGGATTTGCGCAGGCAGGTCAGCATCCCCAGCGCCAGGATATCGACCTTGAGGATGCCAAGCGCGTCGATGTCGTCCTTGTCCCATTCGATGCAGGTGCGGTCGGCCATGGCGGCATTGCCGATCGGGCACAGCTCGTCCAGCCGGCCCTTGGTGATGACAAAGCCGCCGACATGCTGCGAGAGGTGGCGCGGAAAGCCGATGATGGTGGCGATCAGCCGCATGGTCTGGGCCAGCCGGCGGTCGTCGGGGTTCAGCCCCAGCTCCTCGACCCGCTCGCGGCCGGGGGCGTCGCCGGACCAGCCCCAGATCTGCCCGGCCAGCGCGGCGGTCACGTCCTGCGACAGGCCCATGACCTTGCCCACCTCGCGGATCGCGGCGCGCGAGCGGAAATGGATCACCGTCGCGCACAGCCCGGCGCGTTCGCGGCCATAGCGGTCATAGATCCACTGGATGATCTCCTCTCGCCGCTCATGTTCGAAATCGACGTCGATATCGGGCGGCTCGCCGCGATGGCGCGAGATGAAGCGTTCGAACACCATCCCGATCAGGTCCGGCGAGACATCGGTGATGCCCAGCAGATAGCAGATGACCGAATTGGCGGCCGATCCGCGCCCCTGACACAGGATGCCGCGCCGCCGCGCCTCGGCCACGATGTCATGCACGGTCAGGAAATAGGCGGCATAGCCAAGCTCTGCCACCAGATGCAGCTCTTTCTCCAGCAGGCCCTGCACCCGCGCATCCGCGCCCTGCGGATAGCGCCGCGCCAGACCGGCGCGGGCCAACCGTTCGAGCCGCTGCTGGGGCGGGCCGCCGCCATCCTCGTCCGGGTATTCATAGGCCAGTTCGGACAGATCGAAGGCGCAGCGCGCGGCGATGTCCAGCGTGCGGCGGATCGCGGCGGGGTGGCGGCGATACAGCCGGGCCATGTCCTCGGCCCCCTTCAGGCGGCGCTCGGCATTGGGCAGGGCGCGGGTGCCGATCTGGTCGATGACGATGCCCTCGCGGATGCAGGTCAGGACGTCGGCCAGCGGGCGGCGATGGGCGCGGTGCATCAGCACGTCGCCCACCGCCACCATCGGCGCGGCGCAGCGCAGCGCCAGCGCGGCGCAGTCGTCGAACCACGCCTGATCGCTGCCGTCATAGCGCGGGGCGGCGCCCAGAAAGACGTGGCCGGGATAGCGCCGCGTCATGTGCCGGATCGCCTGCACGCTGTCGGGGGAAACCGCCGCATTGTGGGTCCGGGTGCTGTCCGGCAGCGCGATCAGGATCATGCCCGCGCAGCCGGTGTCCAGATCGGCCAGATCCAGATGACATTCGCCCTTTTCGGCGCGCATCTTGCCCCGGCTCAGCAGCCGGGACAGGCGTTTATAGGCGGGCCGGTCGGTGGGCAGGGCCAGAAAATCCACCGCGCAATCGCGCAGCACCAGCCTTGCGCCCACGATCAGCCGCGGCAGCCGGACCCCGCCCGAAGTGTCGATATCGGTGGGGCTGCCGATTTCCTGACGCGAGCAGCCGTCGATGCGATGTTGCGAGCGGATCGGCAGGGCGCGGGCCTCGTCGCGCAGCACCTTCAGCGCCGAATAGGCCCGCACCACCCCGGCCAGCGAGTTGCGGTCGGTGATCGCAATCGCCGCCAGCCCCAGCTCGGCCGCGCGGGCGACCAGCTCTTCGGGGTGCGAGGCGCCGGTCAGGAAGGTGAAGTTGCTGGTCACGCACAGCTCGGCATAGCCGGTGACCTTGGCGATCCCCTCCGGGTCGTGGTCGGTGTCGGGCGGTTCAGAGGTCATGCGAATTCCCCCTGCACGAACCAGCCGGGCGTCTGCGGGGTGTGGAACATCCACAGCCGCCGCCCTTGCCGGGTTTCGACCATCCAGTAATCGCGCAGCCCGCCGCGCCAGCCGCTATCCTCTTGCCACCACTCCGGCGCGATCCGTTCCGGCCCGGTGGCGCGGGCGGTGTTCAGCACCATGCGCCGCCAGCGAAAGCGGCGTGGCGGAGAGGCACCGCGCCCGATGATCGGCTCGGGGTCGAACAGCCGCAACGGCCGGGGCCGGGGGCTGGTCCAGCCGCAGGGCGGCGCGGCGGCGCCTTGCAACGTGGTCGCGTCCTGCCCGGCGGATGAGTCTGGGGTCGCGCCCAGACGTGCTGATGAGAACTGCCGGGCCGATGCGGCCTGCCGGGCGGGCGCGGTCTGCCGTGTGGGGGGCAGCGTGGCGGGGGTCAGGGTAAAGGCGCGTTCGGGGATGTGGCTGTCGGCGGGCTGGAAGCGGTGCAGATTGTCCAGCCCGATGCGGGTGCCGATCCGGGTCATCAGATCGGCCAGCCGGTCCGGGGCGCGCGTCTCGGCGATGCCGGTCTGCATCTCGGGCAGGGGCTCGACCAGCACCGCCTCGAGCCGGATCTGGTCGATCCCGAAGCCCGAATCGACCTTGCTTAGGCTGCGCCCGAACAGCGGCAGGATGCGTGCCGGTTCGCGCATCGCCGCCGCCAGCCGCAGGGTGATGTGCTGGCTGGCGCTGTCCACCCGCCGCAGTTCCAGCCGCAGCGTGCGCGCGCCGACCTGCTGCGTCGCAAGTTTCGCGCACAGCCCGTCCAGCAGCCGTTCGGTCGCGGCCATCAGGTCGCTTTCCAGCCCGATGGGTTCGGGCAGGGTCAGCCGCGTCGCGTAATGCACCGGCTCGGCGGCGGGGGTGATGGATTCGGGCGCGCGGCCAAGCGCCTGATCCAGCCGCAGCATCAGATGCGGCCCGAATCGCCGGGCCAGAGGGGCGCGCGCGGCCGCGTCCAGCTCTCCCACCCGGCGCAGCCCAAGGCGCTGCAGGCCGGTCGCCATCTCGGCCGGGATGCGCAACGCGGCGACCGGCAGGGCCAGCACGGGCGCGGGATCGCCCGGCGCCGCCACGCCCTGGCCGTAATGGGCCAGCGCCCAGGCCGCGCCGCGCGTGTCGCCCAGACCCAGATGCAGCGTCATTCCGGCCCGCGCCGCCGCGTCGCGCATATCGTCCAGCATCCCGGCCTCGTCCCCCCACAGATGCGCCGATCCGGTGATGTCCAGCACCAGCCCGTCGGGCGGCTCGATCCCGACCCAGGGGCAATAGCGCCCGGCCCATCGCCGCAGCAGGTGCAGGAATCGCGTGTCCTGCGCCGGGTCGGCGGGCTGGCTGATCAGGTCGGGGCAAAAGCTGCGGGCATCGGTCATCCGCATCCCCCGCGACAGATCGGCGGCCTCGGCGGCGTGGTTGAGGCAGTGGATGACATCGCTGTTGTGCTGACGCAGAAACAGCGCAAAGGGGCGGTCAGTCGGACATGCCCGCAGAACCCGGTCCGAGGCCAGCCGGGGAAACCACATCGATACGATTCGCCTGCCAGTTCCAGACAACATTCCAAGCGCCAACGGTTCCTGATTTGTTCTTGGTAATTTCCCAACGCATCAGAGTCGAGTCCTCATGCGCAGGATCGAACACGGGAATCGCGTGCCAGCGGGTCTCGGCGGCGTTCGAGCCCATGCCCTCGCGGATCAGACACAGCCCGGTGCTGCGCCCGGCGGCAGCGGCAAGCTGCAGCCGCCGCCCCTCGCGCAGGTTCACGGGGCGGGTGATCTCGATGACGACAAGGCCCACGGCACCGTCGCGCAGCGCCTCTTCCGCGACGGCAAGGCTGTCGGTCTGATCGGCGGAACTGGCGATGATCAGCCGGTCGGGGTCCAGAAACATGGCCAGCCCGGACGGGTGCAGCGTTTCGGGCAGCCATGATTCGCGCACCCACAGCACCGGCCCCGACCCGCCCGCCGCGCAGATGGCGGCAAAGGCCGGGGCGGCGGCGCCAAAGACCTCGTGCACACGCGCGGGCCGCAGGGGAAAGGCGGGGAGGGGGGGCTGGCTCATGGCGGCGATGATAGAAAGGACCGCGCCGGGAATGAAGGGGTCAGACGCGCTGACGTCACGATCCGGGGCAGCCGGTCGCCGTTCGCCCTACCAATGCCAGAACAACAGCCACCAGCCGACCAGCGGCGCGGTGACCGACAGGATCGCCGCCCCGCTTGCCACCACTTGCCGCAACCCGCTGGCATAGCGGCCCAGAATCCGCGTCAGCAGCCAAGACGAGGCCATGACGGCGATCGCGAGCGTCCAGAACCGCGCCGTGCCGATCCAGCCAAGCGCGAAGCCATCCGCGCGCAACTGCGTCACCGTCATCGACGACAGGCCCAGAATCACCCCCGCCGCCGCCAACGGGATCAGCCCGTGGGCGAGGTGGTGGAACCGCTGCCACTGCCACCGCCCGACGAGGCGGACGGCCAGCGCCAGCGGCAGGGACACGCCCAGGCTGAGGATCGCGGTCGCGGCGGCGATATAGGACAGCAGCACCGTCGCATCCAGCAGGGTCAGCACGTCGTTGCGGCCGGGATAGTTGGTCAGCATGAACCAGGGCAGGCTGTGTTCCAGCGGCCAGATCGTGTCGTGCCGGATCAGCCAGCCGGCCAGCGCCTGCTTGATGGTGACGAACCACGGGCTCGCCGACCACTGGAAGGCGCCAAGGGCCACGCCGATCAGCCCGGTGATGATCAGCAGGCTGTCCCAATGGCTGGCGGTCTCGCCCGCGACATGGACGACCTCGTGATCCGGGCGGCGGGATTTCAGCTCGACGGCGTCGCGGAACCCGGCGCAGCGCCCGCACATGTGGCAGGGGCTGGCGCCCTTCATCGTCTTGACGGCGACCAGCGGCGCGCAGGTAAAGGGCTGCATCGCCTCGGGCCGCTGCACCGGCGCGTTCCATTGCTGCTGATCGACGCCGAAATGCACCGGCGCGAGCTTGGACAGCAGCCCGAACACCCCGTTCACCGGGCAGAGATAGCGGCACCAGACGCGCTTGTTGCGGCCATACATATAGCCCACCGCAATGGCGGCGGCGGTCGAACCGCCAAGGATCACCAGCACCGGCAGCGGATATTGATAGACGCTGATCAACTGACCATAGACCGTGGTCATCACGAAGGCCGCAAAGGGCCAGCCGCGCCAGCGAATCCAGCGCGGCGTGGCGCGGCCGCGACCGTGGCGGGCGGCGAATTCGGAAAGCGCGCCTTCGGGGCAGAAGATGCCGCACCAGAGCCGCCCGAAGACCAGCATCGAGATCAGCACCCCGGGCCACCACACGCCCCAGAACAGGAACTGCGCCAGCAGCGTCAGGTTGTTCCAGATATGCGCGCCCGAAGGCGGCAGCGGCAGCACCGCCGGCCCGATCAGCAGCACGGCATAGATCAGCACCACCGCCCATTGCATGGCCATGATCGCCCGGCGATGGTCGCGCAGCCACAGGCCCACGCGCGCCAGCCGGGACGGTTGCGGCACCGAGGCCGCGTGGCGATAGTCGATGGCGGTCATGCCGCGCCCCCCGTGGCGGGCCGGGTCTGGCGCGATTGCCAGGACGAGATCGCGTAGATCGCCCCCCAATAGACCACCCAGACCGCGACCGTGACCGCGCCGGGCATGGCGCGATAGCCGGTCAGCCCGGCGACCAGCCCGCCCCAGCGGCTCATGTCATTGACCAGCCAGCTTGTGTCCCACAGCGGATCGGTAAAGGGCAGCACGCCCAGCCCGATCAGCTTTTCGGCGCCGCTGGTGAACATCTGGCAGGCCAGCAGCAGCAGCAGCACCTCGGTCACGCGAAAGAACAGCCGCCAGGACAGCCAGCGCCGGCCAAGCTGCAACAGCCCATAGGTCGCCAGCGCCAGCGCAAAGCCGCCCAGAATCGCCCCGATCACCGGCAGCAGCCCGCCGACCGCATCGGCCCCGGCGGACAGGATGCCATACAGGAACACCACCGTCTCGCTGCCCTCGCGGCCGACCGCGATCAGCGCCAGCGCAAAGATCCCCCACCAGTGGCGCTGGCGGGTGGCCTGCGACAGCCCGTCATGCAGCTCGCCCTTGAGCGTGCGGCCATGGGCGTGCATCCAGCTGACCATCTGCACGATCAGCACGCCCGCGATCAGCACCAGCGCGGTCTGGAACCAGTCCTGCGCCTCGCCCGACAGGGCGTTGGCGAACACCATCAGCGCGCCGGCCAGCACCGCCGCAAGCGCCAGCCCGGCCAGAACCCCGCCCCACAGATATTTCCGCCCCGCCGCGGCGGTTTCGTTCGCGGCCATCCAGGCGGCGAGGATTCCGACGACCAGCAGCGCCTCGACGCTTTCGCGCCAGACGATGAAAAGGATCTGGGTCAGCATGGTTGTCTCCGGTCTATTTCGCGGTGATGGTCCCGTTGGCGCTGTCGAGGTTCATGTGGAATTCCTCGAAGAACGGATAGGTGCCGGGCGACAGCTTGCGGAAGACCAGGAAGGA
The DNA here is from genome assembly GCF_002865605.1 of Paracoccus jeotgali. Taxonomy (NCBI): domain Bacteria; kingdom Pseudomonadati; phylum Pseudomonadota; class Alphaproteobacteria; order Rhodobacterales; family Paracoccaceae; genus Paracoccus; species Paracoccus jeotgali. Next base: position 2,063,422 of record NZ_CP025583.1, on the reverse strand, counting down.
TTCCGCCCCCGGCGCCAGCACCTTTTCCTTGTAGAGGCGCAGGCTTTCGAACTCGGCCGCGGTGGTGCCGATGTTGCGGATCGCCAGCTTGAAGGGCTTTCCGGCCTCGACCTCGATATGCTGCGGCGTCACCACGCCGTCATTCAGCGTCACCTCGATCACCGGCATGTCGGCGGCGCGCAGCGCGCCCGCCGGAACCAGCGACAGCCCGGCGGCAAACAGCGCGGCAGTCAAAAGCGGTTTCATGTCAGTCTCCTGCGAGGTCACGGGGTGGCGGGCCGGGGTGTGCGGCCCGCCGGTCGTGGATCAATAGCCACCCTTCTTGCCGGTGCCGGCAAAGGTGAAGTCGTAATCCTTGGTGAAGGCGTCGAACCATGCCGCGACGCCGGTCTCGGGGTCGGTGTGGCGGCCGAACTGCATCCCGTCGGGCGGCGCGATGGACAGTTCCAGATGATATTCGCCCGGCCCGTCCATCTTGACGTTGTCGCCGTAATGGGGGCCGTCATTGGCGACCATCGGCATCATCTTGCCCTCGGCGGTCCAGTCGCTGCCCTTCTTGGTCAGCGTATAGCCAATCTGCAGATAGGGCGCCCATTCGCCCTCGGCCAGCCCGTTCGGGTTGCCGCCAAGCGCGTGGATATCGGCCTCGAGGTGGATGTCAGATTCGGCCGCCGGGGTCATCATGCCCTCGTGGTCCATCTGGATCGGCTGCAGATAGACCGCCGCGATTTCCAGCCCGCCACCTTCCTGCGGCTCGCCGATGGGATATTCTGCGGCGCTTGCGGCCGAGGCGAGGGCAAGGCTGGCAAAAGCGGCGGCGGCGAGGTGCAATCGAGGCATGGGCAATTCCCTGTCAGTTGAAACGAGTCGTGTTTCCGACTTACGCGACCATTTTAATCGAGTAAAGAGTTTCCCGCCGTCACGATGCCTTGAAGCCCCGGCCGCGGTCGATCTGTCGCAGGCTCACGGCGCTGCCAACCGGCCGCCCGCCCCCTTGCGCCACCGGCAAATCCGGGGGTGACAAGGCCAAGCGGGGTTGACGCCCCGGCCCGCGTTCGTTTCAAGGCTGTAAATCCGCCTGCGGCCTCGGTTCGGGGTGCGCGAAGATCAAGGTGCGCCATGAAATTCACCCTGTCCTGGCTCAAGGACCATCTGGAAACCGACGCCACGGTCAACGAAATCGCCGAGGCCCTGACCGATCTGGGTCTCGAGGTGGAAGAGATCAGCGATCCCGCCGCCCGGCTGGCCAGCTTTCGGCTGGCCCGCATCACCCATGCCGAGCAGCATCCCGATGCCGACCGGCTGCGCGTCCTGCGGGTCGAAACCGACAGCGGCGAGGCGCAGATCGTCTGCGGCGCACCCAATGCGCGTGCCGGGCTGATCGGCGTTCTGGCGCGGCCCGGCGATTATGTTCCCGGCATCGACACCACGCTGTCGGTCGGGCGCATCCGGGGCGTCGAAAGTCACGGCATGATGGCCTCGGAACGCGAGTTGGAGCTGTCGGACGAGCATGACGGCATCATCGAGCTGCCCTCGGGTCAGGTCGGGCAGCGCTTCATCGACTGGCTGGCCGAACATGCGCCCGACCGGATCGACCCGGTGATCGAGATCAAGATCACCCCCAACCGCCCCGACGCGCTGGGCGTGCGCGGCATCGCCCGCGATCTGGCCGCGCGCGGTCTGGGCACGCTGAAGCCGCTGGAGCAGATCCGGGTCGAAGGGCAGTTCGACTGCCCGACCGGGGTCTCGATCGCGCCCGAAATCGCGGCCAGCGCGCCGTTCTTTGCCGGGCGGGTGGTGCGCGGCGTGACCAACGGGCCGTCGCCCGACTGGCTGCAAAAGCGGCTGCGCGCCATCGGTCTGCGGCCGATCAATGCGCTGGTCGATATCACCAATTACTTCACCCACGACCTGAACCGGCCGCTGCATGTCTTCGACATGGCGCAGCTTGATGGGAACCTGCATCTGCGCGGGGCGCTGGCCGGCGAGACGCTGCAGGCGCTGGACGACAAAACCTATGCGCTGCCCGAAGGCGCGGTGGTCATCACCGATGCCAGCCGGCTTTTGTCCATCGCCGGCGTCATGGGCGGGGCCGAGACCGGCGCCCAGCCCGGAACGACGGATGTCTTCATCGAGGCCGCCTATTTCGACCCCATCGCCACCGCGACCACGGGCCGGGCGCTGCGCATCAACTCGGACGCGCGCTATCGGTTCGAGCGGGGGATCGACCCGGAATTCACCCTGCCGGGGCTGGAACTCGCGACCCGGATGGTGCTGGACCTGTGCGGCGGCGAGGCGTCCAACGTCGTGACGGCGGGCGAGGTGCCGGACCACGCGCGCGCCTATCGGCTGGATACCGACCGCGTGGTCAGCCTGGTCGGGATGCAGATCGAGGATACCGTGCAGCGCCAGACGCTGGAACATCTGGGCTTTCGCATGGATGGCGACATGGCCCATGTCCCCAGCTGGCGGCCCGATATCCAGGGCGAGGCCGATCTGATCGAGGAAATCGCCCGCATCGCCAGCCTGACCCGGCTGGTCGGCCAGCCCCTGCCGCGCCCGCGTCCCGGCGTGCCGCAGCCGGTGCTGACCCCGTTGCAGCGGCGCGAGGGCGAGGCCCGGCGCATGGCCGCCGCGCTGGGATATAACGAATGTGTCACCTACAGCTTTGTCGATCAGGACTCGGCGGCGCTGTTCGGTGGCGGGCAGGATGCGGTGCGGATCGAGAACCCGATCAGCAGCGAGATGACCCATCTGCGGCCCGACCTGCTGCCCGGCCTGCTGGCGGCGGCGGCGCGCAACCAGGCGCGCGGCTTTGCCGATCTGGCGCTGTTCGAATGCGGCCCGGTCTTTTCCGGCGGCGAGCCGGGGCAGCAATCGCTGCGGCTGACCGGACTGCTGGTCGGGGCCAATGCCGCCCGCGATCCGCATGGCTCGCGCCGGGCGGTCGACATCTATGACGCCAAGGCCGATGCCGAGGCGATCCTGCAGACCATCGGCGCCCCCGCCCGCACCCAGATCGACCGCAAGCTGGACGGCTGGTGGCATCCCGGCCGCGCCGGCAACATCCAGCTTGGGCCGAACCGTCTGGCGAGCTTTGGCGAGGTCCATCCCCGCATTCTGCGTCAGATGGACGTCAAGGGCCCGGCCGTGGCCTTTACCATCCACCTACCGAACGTGCCGCTGCCCAAGACGCGCGTGACGACGCGGCCGGCGCTGAACGCCTCGGCCCTGCAGGGCGCGGATCGGGATTTCGCCTTTGTCGTCGATCGCGGGGTCGAGGCGTCCAGCATCGTCAACGCCGCCGCCGGGGCCGACAAGGCGCTGATCGAGCGGGTGCAGGTCTTCGACCAGTTCATCGGCGACAAGGCCGAGGCGCAGATGGGTCAGGGCAAGAAATCCGTGGCCATCACCGTGCATCTTCAGCCGCGCGACAAGACCCTGACCGATGCCGAGATCGAGGCCGTGGCCGCGAAGATCATCGACAAGGTCGGCAAGGCCACTGGCGGCGTGCTGCGCAAATAGCCGCCGTCCGCTGCCCCGCCCGCCGGTCCTAACCGGCCAGGCGGAGGCGGTGCAGATGCAGGCGCGGGTCGGCTGTCAGGCGCGCGGCCACCCATGCGGCCTCGGCGTCGAAATCATGCGGCACCTGATCGGCGCCGCGGCTGCCGGTCAGCGATTTCGAGGCGAAGAAGTCGAAGCCGTAAAGATCGAGCCGCGACAGATCCCCGCGCAGCAGCAGCTCGATCAGCATCAGCCCGGTGCTGGGCGGGGCGCCAAGCTCTGCGCGCAGCGCCTGATGATCGGCCAGCGGGTGCAGATAGAAGCCCGGCGAATGGGCGCTGCGATAATCCAGCCGCTTGCGCTTGTGCGACATCCACAGGATGCGCCCCGGCTTGATCCGCGCCAGCTCGGCACGGGGCAGGCGGGTGGCCAGACCCAGCCAGTCGGTGCGCGTGCCGTGGCTTTCAGGCGCGGGCATGGGCGCCAGGTTGATCCGCACCACCAGATCATGGTCGTCGATGGCCGCGCCCTGCCGGCTGTCCCGCAGGGCCCGCGCATTGCCGACCAGCGCCACGCTGCGCTCGGCCAGCCGGTCGAGCAACTGCCCCTGCGGCACCGACAGGCTGGACAGCATCGCGTCATTGCGCAGCAGCCGAGCGGCGATGAAGCGCAGCGGGGTCATGCCAGCAGCTTTCGATAGACGGCGACGATGGCGCGGGCCTCGTCCTCGATGGCGTGATTGCGGGTGACGTGATCGCGCGCCGCGTGTCCCGCGGCCTCGCGCCGTGCCGGATCGTCCAGCCATGCCGCCACCGCCTCGGTCAGCGCGTCCGCATCGTCCGGCGGCACCAGAGAGCCGGTGACGCCGTCCTCGATCAGCGTCTCATAGGCGCCCACCCGGCTTGCCACCACCGGCACGCCGCAGGCCATCGCTTCGAGCGGGGTCAGCCCGAACCCCTCCCACCGGGCCGGGGCGGCAAAGAGGTCGAGCGCCTGATAATGGCAGACGACCTCCTCCCACGGCAGTTCGCCCAGAAACCGCACCCGTTGGGCAAGGCCCGCGGCGGCGATGCGGGTCTTCAGGCCGGTGACGAAGCTTTCATTGTCGGGTGTGATGCGGCCGGTCAGGATCAACTGCGCCTTGGGCCGGTCGGGAAACAGCCGCAGCGCGGCCTCGACCAGCAGATCGACGCCTTTCTGCGCCCGCACCCGGCCGAAACAGCCGATCAGCACGGCATCCGGGTCCAGCCCAAGGCTGTCCCGCAGCGCGCGCTTGTCGGCGGCGGGGTGAAAGACCTGGGTGTCGACGCCGTGCAGGATGACGCTCGCCTCTCGCTCCAGATAGGACGCTGCCTGTGGCGAGGTCGCGATCACCGCATCCTGCTGGCGGATCAGCCATTTGGTGAACCCGCTATGATCGCGCTGCGCGGCCGAGGTGAACAGCAGCCTAAACCGCCGCCCCAGCACCCGCCGCAGCAGCAGCCCAAGCGCCATTTCCGTGTTGCGCCGCGCGTGCCAGACTCGCCACTGGTCGCGCGGCAGGCTCGCGGCCTGCGTCAGCGTCACATGCGGCAGGCTGTCGGGCAGGCCCGGCCCGGTGGTGACGATGCCGATCATCCGCTCTTGCACCGGGATCAGGCGCACCACCGTCGCGGTGACGCCCGACAGGCGGCGCTTGAGGTTCGGTGCGATCACCTCGATCTTGCTGGGGTCAGTCATCCGGGGCCTCGGGGGTCAGAAGATACAGCCCCAAGCCTAACGCAAGCGGCAGCGCAAAGAACAGGAACAGCGTCGAATAGGCGGCGGCAGGACCGGCAAGCCCGGTCGCCGCGTTATAGACCGGACGCGAGCCGAACTGCAAAAGCCCCGTCCCGCCGATCGAGAACATGTTCAGAAAGGTGACCCCGCGCCCGACCAGATGCGGCGGCAGAAAGGCGCGGCCATGCGCGATCATCAGCACATAGAAGGCGCCGGTAAAGCCCACCAGCGCCAGCAGCAGAACCGACAGCCCCAGGCTGCTGGCCGGAAACAGCCACAGCGCCGCGATGGAGATCATCGTCGCGCTGGTGCCGATGATGATCGTGCGCCGGACCGAGCCGATCACCCGCACCGCCGGACCGGCAAGGAAGTTCCCCGCGATCATCGCCAGCCCCATCAGCAGCGTCGCCTGCCCGACCCTGTCCTGCGAGGCGTCGAACACTTCTTGCAGGTATGGCCCGGCCCACAGCCCGCGAATCGCGGCCGAGGCGCCGTAATTCACCGCAAAAAGCGGCAGGATGAACCACAACGCGCGCAACCGCAGCACCTCTCGCAGCCCGCCCGAGGGGTGGCTTGCGTCCAGATGCGGGGGATCGCGGACGACCAGCCATTTGGCGGCGGCAATGGCCAGCGTCAGCCCACCCATCAGCCACAGCGCCGAGCGCCAGCCCATCGCCTCGGTCAGCGAGACCAGCGGCGCGGCGCTGAGCAGATTGCCCGAGGCGCCAAGGGCCACAAACACGCCTGCCAGCATCCCGAAATCCCGCGCAGGGTAGTTGCGGGCAAAGATGTAATAGGCCGACATCAGCGCCGAGGAACAGCCGATGCCGATCAGCACCATCGCCAGATGCAGATGCCAGGGCAGGGTGGCGCTGGCGAAGACAGCCGCCCCGGCCGCCGCGACCAGCATCAGCCCCGCCGCCGTCCGCCGCGGCCCGATCCGGTCGAGACTGCGCCCGACCGGCACCTGCATGGCGGCAAAGGCCAGAAACCAGATCCCCGACGAGATCGCCAGATCGTCCGGCCCGGCCCCCAGATCCTGCTGCAACCGGGGCGCCAGCACCGCCAGAAACGTCCGGTAGAACTGGCTGAGCGTATAGCCCAGCACCAGAACCCAGATGCCGGCGGTGAAGCGCCGCATCAGACCGGCACGAACCGCCCCGCCGGGCCGTCGAACTGCAGCAGCGTGCCGTCGCCGATGTCGTGGATCAGGCCGTGCAGGGTCAGGTGCCCGGTCTCGACCGCCTCGCGGACAAAGGGGAAGGTCATCAGGTTTTCCAGCGAGATCATCACCGCCTCGCGTTCCAGCGCCGGCACCTGATCGGGTTCCGGCAGGTCCGAAATGCGTTCATATCCCGGCCGCAGAATATCCATCCAGCGACCGATAAAGCTGGAATCCTCCTCCAGATCAGGGGCCTTGCCGCTGCACATCGCATGACACCCGGCAACGCCGCCGCATTTGGTGTGGCCCATGACGATCAGATGGGCGACCTTCAGCGCCAGCACCGCATATTCGACCGTGGCCGAGGTGCCGTGCTGGTTGCCGTCCGGCGTATAGGGCGGCACGAGGTTGGCGATGTTGCGGTGAATGAAGAACTCGCCCGTATCGGCCCCGAAGATCGAGGTGACATGCACCCGCGAATCGCAGCAGGAAATCACCATCGCGCGGGGGCGCTGCCCCTCATCGGCCAGACGGCTGTACCAGGCCCGGTTTTCCGCGAATGTCGTGGCGCGCCAGCCATTATACCGGCTGACAAGGTAATGCGGCAGAACTCTCGCATTGTGCATCTGTGGTCCTTTCCTTTCGCGCACCCCGTAGATAGGCGCAGAATGCCTTCAATTCGAGCGATATTTTCCGGCGCCGGGTAAGGAAATCATAACAGCCCGCTGCCATGTTCGCCTAAGCTGCTTGGACGCAAAGGGTATGGCGAATGACGGACAAGGTTGCGGCGCTGGCAGTCGCGGAAGAGGTGCGGATGGATTCGGCGCAGCTGCGGCGGATCGTCACCGAACTGGGCGAGGTGGCGGGGGAAAGCGTGATCCAGCTTGCGCTGGAACAGATGGCGATGACGGCGCGGACGCTTTGCGATCTGGCGCAGCAGGGATGCGAGGGGCAGGTGATCGCGCAGGCCGAAAAGCTGTCGCGGATGGCGTGGCAGCTGGGGCTGGTCTCGCTGGCCGGGGTGGCGGTGGATGTGGCGGATTGCGCGAAACGCGGCGATGCGGTGGCGCTGGGGGCGACGGCGGCGCGGATGCTGCGGCTGGCGAATGTCTCGCTGACCGGGATCTGGGACTGCGACTGGAACGCGGATTCGGGCGGCGGTTAGCGGTGGGGCAGGGGCCGGGGCGTGTGCTTGCAGCCGGCGTTTCGCGGTGACATGCTGCGCGCAAAACCATAGATCGAGGCCGCCATGACCCCCGAATTCGCCCCCGCAGATGCCGCCTCTTACCCGCTCTGGCTGGTTCGCGACGAGGCTCCCGACGAGCTGCCCGATGCCCTGGACGAGGCGGCGCGGGCTTGGGTCGAGGCCTGCGGCTTTACCGGCGAGGCCGATCAGCTCTGCGTGATCCCCGATGCCTCGGGCGGGATCGCCGGGGCGCTGGTGGGCATCGGCCCCCACCGCGACACACCCCCGCGCAGCCGGTTTGCGCTCGCCCAGGTGGCCGCGGCCCTGCCCGCAGGCGCGTGGCGCATCGACAATTGGCCCGACGGCGTCGACCCGGCCGAGACGGCGCTCGGCTGGCTGCTGTCGCAATACGCCTTTGGCCGCTATCGCAAGGCCGAAGGCGCCAAGGCCCGTCTGGTCGCGCCCCCGCGCGTGGACGCCGAACGCCTGCTCGCCATGGCCGGGGCAGAGTTCCTGACCCGCGAGCTGATCAACACCCCCGCCAACGACATGGGCCCGGACGATCTCGAGGCCGCCGCCCGCGATCTGGCGACGCGGCACGGATTTTCGGTCGAGGTGACGGCGGGTCAGGCGCTGCTGGACGGAAATCTGCCGCTGATCCATGCGGTCGGGCGCGCGGGCGCGCAGGCCCCCCGGCTGATCGACCTGCGCCGTGGCGACAGCGGCCCGACGCTGACGCTGGTCGGCAAGGGGGTCTGTTTCGACACCGGCGGGCTGGACATCAAGTCGCCCTCCAGCATGGCGCTGATGAAAAAGGACATGGGCGGGGCGGCCACGGTGCTGGGTCTGGCGCAGATGCTGGTGGAAACCGGCGCGGCGGAGGGGCTGTGCCTGCGCGTGCTGATCCCGGCGGTCGAGAACGCCATCGCCGGCGACGCCTTCCGGCCGGGCGATATCCTGACCAGCCGCAAGGGCCTGACGGTCGAGGTGAACAACACCGATGCCGAGGGCCGTCTTGTCCTCGCCGACGCCATGGCGCTGGCCGCCGAGGAGACGCCCGACTGGCTGATCACCATGGCCACGCTGACCGGGGCCGCGCGGGTGGCGCTGGGCCCGGACCTGCCGCCCTTTTACTGCGATGATGATGCAGCGGCCGCGGCGATCATGCGCGCCGGGCAGCGCAACTGGGACCCGGTCTGGCGGATGCCCTTCTGGCAGCCCTATGAGGAGATGATCGAACCCGGCATCGCCGATCTCGACAACGCGCCTTCGGGCGGCATGGCGGGGTCGATCACCGCCGCGCTGTTCCTGCGCCGCTTTGCCGAGGGTGCGGGGCGTTACGCGCATTTCGACATCTATGGCTGGCAGCCCAAGCCCGCGCCCGGCCGCACCAAGGGCGGCGTGCAGCAGGGCGCGCGGGCGCTGCTGGGCGCCCTGCCGGACCTGCTGGTGAAATGAGCGACCGCCGCCTGACCCCTGCGACGGACCGCGTCATCCTGTCCTCGGCCGCCGCTGACGCCGACGGACGCCGCGTCACAGACGGCGAACCGGCGCGGATCGGGGTGGTGCTGGCCGAGCTGCTGGCCGCGCCGGACGGCAAGCGCGACCGGCAACTGGTCTTCGGCGCGGATGTCACGGTGGTCGAGCGGCGCGACGGCTGGGCCTTCGTTCAGGCCAGCCGCGACGGCTATTGCGGCTGGGTCGCGACCTCGGATCTGACGGACGGGCAGGCCCGGATCACGCACCGGGTCAGCGCCCCCGAAACCCATATCTATCCCGCGCCCGACATGAAGACCCGCGAGGCGGGCTGGCTGCCGATGAATGCGCGGCTGACGGTGGATGAGGTGCAGGGGCGCTTTGCCCGCCTCGCCACCGGCGGCTGGGTGCCGGTTCAGGCGATCTCGGACCGCTTTGCCACCGATCCCGTCGCCACCGCCGAAAGCCTGCTGGGGACGCCCTATCTGTGGGGCGGCAACAGCCGCCACGGGATCGACTGCTCTGGCCTGATGCAGGCGGCGCTGTTTGCCTGCGGCATGTCCTGCCCCGGCGACGCCGATCTGCAAAAGGCGGCGTTCGAGCCGGTCGAGCAGGCAGAACGCGGCGATCTGCTGTTCTGGCCCGGCCATGTCGCGATGGCCTGCGGCGACGGGCGGATGATCCACGCGACCGCCTGGCAGATGCGGGTCATCCACGAGGACATCGCCTCTGCCATTGCCCGCATCGACGCGGCGGGCGAGGGCCCCTTCCGCGGCGCCCGCCGGCCGGTGGGTGCGGCCTTAGAGATGTAGCGGGAGGGCAAACTGGTGGAGGTGTGACCCGGTGTGAGGGCCGCGCAGATGACAACTGCCCGTGGCCAAGGGACGCTGCGACTCTGAGGATGGTGGGCGATGCCGGTTCAGGCGGCTGTGAAGGTTCAGCGATCAATTCCGCTCGGGGGGCAGTTTCCGGCGCGGCGAACCGCGACAGCCCCGCCAGATCAGCAGCAATGCCATTCTCTGGGGCGCACGCGGCAGCCGCTCCACCGCGCCGAACGCCACCTCGAACTGCTCCCGCAGCGTTACGCCTCCGACCCCTCCGGCAGCGGCAGGTTGAACACCCTGTCTGGCTGCACCTCACCGCCCAGATAGCGGCCGAGGCAGAGGGCGCGGCCGTCATGGCTGACCCAGACCTCTTCGCCGAATTGCGCGTGCCCAAGGACCTGGCCGGGGTTGCCGTTCAGGATGTGAGCGGCGCCTTGATCGGTGGCGCGCAGTTCGGGCAGATCGGTCAGCGCCGCCTGAAGGGGCAGCAGGCGTTGTTCCAGCTCGGCCTGATTGGCGCGGTCGATCAGGTCGAAGGGCACCGCATCCTCGACATCGAAGGGGCCGGACCAGATCCGGCGCAGCTGGGCGACATGGCCCAGACAACCAAGACTGCGCCCCAGATCGCGGGCGATGCTGCGGACATAGCCGCCCTTGCCGCAGACCATTCGCAGCGTGGCCGTCCCCTCATCCGTCGCGAGCAACGTCAGCTCATCGACAAAGAGCGGGCGCGCGGCAAGCTGCGGCCGCTCGCCCTCTCGCGCCAGATCATAGGCGCGGGCGCCGTCCAGCTTGACCGCCGAAAAGGCCGGCGGGACCTGCATGATGTCGCCCTGAAACTGCGGCAGCGCGGCCTCGATCGCTGCCGCATCGGGGCGGGCGTCGCTGCGGTCCAGCACCTCGCCTGAGGCGTCGTCGGTCGTCGTCTCGGCGCCCCAGATGACGGTGAACTCATAGGCTTTCAGCGCCTCGGTCAGGATCGGGACGGTCTTGGTCGCCTCGCCCAGGGCCACCGCCAGCACCCCCGTTGCGTCGGGGTCGAGCGTGCCCGCATGGCCCGCCTTTTTCGCATCGAGCGCCCAGCGGACCCGTCCCACCACATCGGTCGAGCCGATCCCCGCCGGCTTGTCCACGATCAGCCAGCCCGAAATGTCGCGACCCTTCTTGCGAGCCATCTGGCCCCCCTTTGTCCTGAAAGCCGCTGGCGATAGCGCGCCGCCCGCCCGCCGTCAACCAAAGGGCCTCAGCCAGCCGGTGCGGTCAGTCCGATCATCGGCCCCAAGGGCCAGCCGAAATCGCTGCGGCCGAGTGCCGGCGCATAAAGGCGCGAGATCGAGCCGTCGAAATACAGCGCGTCGCGCGCCTGCAAGCCGTCGCGGAACAGCCGACCGAATTCGTGGAACGTCACCGGCCGGTCCGAGATCGCGAACCACGCCGTCTGCCCGTCCTGCGAGACGCCGACGCCGTTGCGGACATAGCGGCTGTCGCTGTCGATCAGGAAACGCGGGTGCAGATCACCGTCGATGACCAGCATCGGCCCGGATTGCGTGGCCAGCCGGCAGGCGGGCGCCGAGGTGCTGAAGCGGCGCGATTCGATGACCTGAAACGGTGTCTTGCCGCCGGTGCAGAAGACGCCATTGGGCAACAGCCCGAAATTGCCGCCGCCTTCGCCGGTGACGACGGCGCCGTGCACTTCCTCGCCGGAACGGAACAGCCCGACCGGCGCGTAGTCGCTGTGATACATCCCGGCGTTCATGGCAAACAGCAGCGTTTGACCGCCCAGATGCTTGCGCAGGCTGCCGAAATGGTTCAGCGGGCGGCCGCGACCGTCGTAAAGCCACAGGCCCAGACGCGGCTCTTCGTCGGCGGTGACGGTGCAGACGGCGTAGCCCTGGCCGTCATGGTCCAGCTTGTCACAGTCGGCCGCGCCAGCCGCGCCGGGCAGGCCAAGCGCCAGCAGCGCGCCCGCGACCACCCCCAGCCGGCGGCGCAGATCAGTCCAGAGCGTCGTCATCATCGTCGGCGGCGATGTCGCGCTGCACGCGCTCGTCGGCGAACAGCCGGCGCGTCTCGTCCATGCGGTCAAAGGTCTCGTCGATCTGGAACCGCAGCTCGGGCGCGTATTTCAGGTTCAGCCCCTTGGCGACCATGTGGCGCAGCTCTCGCGCATTGCGGCGCAGGGCGAGCAGGGCCTGTTCGGCGCCCTCGCCGCCAAGCGGCATGACATAGGCCGTCGCAACCTGGAGGTCGGGCGAGGTGCGGACCTCGCCCACCGTGATCGAGTGGCGGTTCAGGTCCGGGTCGTGGACGTCGGCGCGCATCAGCAGCTCGGACAGGCGATGCCGGATCAGCTCGCCCACGCGAAGCTGCCGTTGCGACGGGCCGGGCCCGGTTTGAAAGCGGTTCTGTGCCATGCCCGCAGATGTAGGGGCTTGGGCCGCGGGCCGCAATGGACTAAGCGAGGGGGCAAAGGCAGTCGGGAACGGGGGCGAGCATGGAACAGCCGGGAATCGTGGTCACGGGCGTGTCGGGGCGGATGGGCCAGATGCTGGCGCGGCTGGTGCTCGGGTCGGATCAGGCGCGGCTGGTGGGGGCGGTCGAACGCACGGGCAGCGACTGGATCGGCAAGGATCTGGGGCAGGCGATGGGCGGGGCGGCCAACGGCGTGATCGTCACCGATGATGCGGTCTCGGCCATCGCGCAGGCGCAGGCGATCATCGACTTTACCACCCCCGCCGCGACCGTGGGTTTCGCGGAGCTGGCCGCGCAGGCCCGCGCCGTCCATGTGATCGGCACGACCGGGCTGTCCGAGGATGATCTGGCCGCCATCTCGCGCGCCGCCCGCCACGCGCCCATCGTGCGCGCCGGGAACATGAGCCTTGGGGTGAACCTGCTGGTCGGGCTGACCCGCAAGGTCGCCGCGACGCTGGGAGAAGACTGGGACATCGAGATCGTCGAGGCGCATCACCGCCACAAGGTCGATGCCCCCTCGGGCACCGCGCTGATGCTGGGCGAGGCCGCAGCCCAGGGCCGCAACGACGCGCTGGAGAACCTGCGCACCCCCGCCCGCGACGGCATCACCGGCCCCCGCGCCGAGGGCAGCATCGGCTTTGCCGCCATTCGCGGCGGCGATGTGGTGGGCGAGCATGACGTCATCTTTTGCGGGCAGGGCGAGCGGATCGTGCTGCGCCATCTGGCCAGCGACCGGGCGATCTTTGCCCGCGGCGCGCTGCGGGCGGCGCTGTGGGGTCAGGACAAGGGTCCGGGCGAATACGACATGATGGATGTGCTGGGGCTGACCAGCTAGCGGCGCGTCCCTGCCGGTGGCGGGCGATCCTGACGCCCGGTCGCGGCGTTTCCCCTTTGCCGGTCTGGCTCTTGGCCTGCCGCGGCGAAACCGTTAGGAGGAATCGCAAAGATCAGGGGATCACCATGACCATGGACAAGACATTCGACGCCGCCAGCGCCGAGGCCCGCATCAGCGCCGCCTGGCAGGACCACCGCGCCTTTGCCGCCGGTGCCAATGCCAAGCCGGGGGCCGAGAGCTTCTCTGTCGTGATCCCGCCGCCCAATGTCACCGGCAGCCTGCATATCGGGCATGCGCTGAACAACACCTTGCAGGATATCCTGGTCCGCTGGCACCGGATGCGCGGCTTTGACACGCTGTGGCAGCCGGGGCAGGACCATGCCGGCATCGCCACCCAGATGGTCGTCGAGCGCCAGATGGCCGAACGCGGCGAGCCCGGCCGGCGCGAGATCGGGCGCGAGGCGTTTCTGGACAAGGTCTGGGCCTGGAAGCAGGAATCCGGCGATACGATCATGAACCAGCTGATGCGTCTGGGCGCCAGCTGCGACTGGTCGCGCAACGCCTTCACCATGTCCGGCGCCCCCGGCGCGCCCGAGGGGCAGGGCGGCAATTTCCACGATGCGGTGATCCGCGTGTTCCTGGACCTGTATGCCAAGGGGATCATCTATCGCGGCAAGCGGCTGGTGAACTGGGACCCTCATTTCGAGACCGCGATCTCGGATCTCGAGGTCGAGAACCGCGAAGTGCCGGGTCATATGTGGCACTTCAAATACCCGCTCGCGGGCGGTGAGACCTATGAATATGTCGAACGCGATGCCGACGGCAACGTCACCCTGCGCGAGACCCGCGATTATATCAGCATCGCCACCACCCGGCCCGAGACCATGTTGGGCGACGGTGCCGTGGCGGTCCATCCGGGCGATGCGCGCTATGCCCCGATCGTCGGCAAGCTGGTCGAGATCCCGGTCGGCCCGAAACAGCTGCGCCGCCTGATCCCGATCATCACCGACGATTATCCCGACCCCGATTTCGGCTCGGGCGCGGTCAAGATCACCGGCGCACATGATTTCAACGACTATGCGGTGGCGCTGCGCAACAACATCCCGCTTTACACGCTGATGGACGGCAAGGGCGCGATGCGCGTCGACGGGCTGAGCTATGCCGAGAGCGCCGAGATCGCCACCGCCGCCGCGCGGGGCGAGGATGTGGGCGATGTCTCGACCGTCAACCTCGTGCCCGAGGATCTGCGCGGGCTGGACCGGTTCGAGGCGCGGCGGCGGGTGATCGACCAAATCACCGCCGAAAAGCTGGCGGTGACCTATCTGCACAAGGAAATCGAGCCGGAAACCGGCGCCGAGCATCTGGAAATGCGGCCGCTGGTCGAGGCCAAGCCGATCATGCAGCCCTTTGGCGACCGCTCTGGCGTGGTGATCGAGCCGATGCTGACCGATCAGTGGTTCGTCGACACCGCCCGCATCGTGCAGCCCGCGCTGGACGCGGTGCGCGAGGGCCGCACCCAGATCCTGCCCGAACAGCACCGCAAGGTTTATTTCAACTGGCTGGAAAACATCGAGCCGTGGACCATCAGCCGCCAGCTGTGGTGGGGCCACCAGATCCCGGTCTGGTACGGGCTTGACCTTTCCGTGCGGGGTTTCACCGATGACGAGGGCGACGGCGCGCTGGACGAGGTCGAACTGTTCGAGATCCTGTCCAGCGGGCTGGTCCATCGCGGCGACATCCACCGCGCCGGGACCGGCATCGCCGAGGTGGCCGATCAGTTCCGCGACGCCATCGCCGGGCTGCCGCAGCCGCTCGAGGTGTCGCGCGTGATCGAGGTCGCGGATCGCGATGCCGCCATTGACGCCTTTGCGGCGGGGCTGGCGGAATACAACCTGACGCAGGACCCGACGCGGCTGGTCTATCCGGTCTGGCGCGACCCGGACGTGCTCGACACCTGGTTCAGCTCGGGCCTGTGGCCCATCGGCACGCTGGGCTGGCCCGAGGACACGCCCGAGATGCGGAAATATTTCCCGACCGACGTGCTGGTGACGGGCTTCGACATCATCTTTTTCTGGGTCGCCCGGATGATGATGATGCAGCTCGAGGTGGTGGGCGATGTGCCCTTCCACACCGTCTATGTCCACGGGCTGGTGCGCGACGAAAAGGGCGCCAAGATGTCCAAGTCCAAGGGCAATGTCATCGACCCGCTGGACCTGATCGACGCTTACGGCGCCGACGCGCTGCGCTTTACCCTGACCTCGATGGCGGCGATGGGCCGCGATCCCAAGCTGGGGCCGAAGCATGTCGAGGCGAACCGCAACTTTGTCACCAAGATCTGGAACGCCACCCGCTTTGCCCAGATGAACGGCGTGCGCGGCGGCGGCGACCGGCCCAGCCCGCGCCATACCGTGAATCGCTGGATCATCGGCGAGGTCGCCCGCGCCGTCCAGGCCACCGATCAGGCACTGGACAGCTATCGCTTCAACGACGCCGCGCAGGGGCTTTACGCCTTTGTCTGGGGCACGGTCTGCGACTGGTATGTCGAGTTCGCCAAGCCGCTGTTCGACGGCGAGGATGCGGCCGAGACCCGGGCGACGATGGGCTGGGTGCTGGACCAGTGTTACGCGCTGCTGCACCCTATCATGCCCTTCGTTACCGAAGAGCTGTGGGCGCTGACCGGCGAGCGGGACCGGATGCTGGTTCATGGTGACTGGCCCGAACTGCCCCCCAGCCTGATCGACGCCGAGGCCGACCGGCAGATGAACTGGGTGATCACGCTGATCGAGAACATCCGCTCGGCCCGCGCGCAGATGGGGGTGCCGGCGGGCGCCCGGCTTGACCTGATCGTGACCGAGGCCGACGCCACCGCCCGCGCCGCGATGGAGGCGAATGCGCCGCTGATCGAGCGTCTGGCCCGCGTCACCGCCCCGGTCGATGGCGTGGCCGGTCGGGGCATGATCGCGGTGTCCGCCCCCGGCGCGTCGCTGGCGCTGCCCATCGGCGAGGTGATCGACATCGCCGCCGAAACCGCGCGGCTGGAAAAGCAGCAGGCGAAGACCGCCAAGGACGCCGAGGGGCTGCGCAAGCGGCTGGGCAACCCGCGTTTCGTCGAGAACGCCGAGTTCGAGGTGATCGAGGAAACCCGGCAAAAGCTGGCCAATCTGGACGAGGACCTGTCCCGCCTCGACGCCGCCCTGAATCAGCTGCGCGCCATGTGATGGCGCGCGGGCGCTGCGGGGGCTGGGGAACTTCGCCACGTCGTGCAGCGGTCGGCGGGGCGGGACAGACCGGCAGCGAGCCGCGTGGTCGGACGCGGCTGATTGAAGGGCTATGGTCACCGCGTCCTGTGAACTTATTGCCAGCACCACGCGATAGCGTCCGGGTGATCCCATAACGGCAGTCGGCTACAGCGCACGGGTAAGCCCCCCGCCGCGCCCCTAATCCGGCATCAGCAGATAGCCCGCGCCGCGCACGGTTTGTAGATAGCGCGGCTCCTTCGGGTCGGCCTCGATCTTGCGGCGCAGGCGGGTGATCTGGACGTCGATGGCGCGGTCCGAGATTTCGCCCTCATCCGCCGGGCCGCGACCCAGATCCTGAGTCAGATCGGCGCGGCTGACCGGCTCGCCCGGGGTTTCGGCCAGACGGCGCAGCAGCGCGGCCTCGGTCCCGGTCAGGTGGATATGGCCGTCGCCGTCCAGCAGTTCGCCGCGCTCGGTGTCATAGCGCAGATGTCCCAGCGTCATGTATTTCGGCACCACGGTCTGCGCCTGCGGAATCCGCCGCAGGATCGCCGAGATGCGCAGCAGCAACTCGCGCGGCTCGAAGGGCTTGGGCAGGTAATCGTCGGCGCCGGCCTCCAGTCCCGCGATCCGGTCCTCGGTCTCGCCGCGCGCGGTCAGCAGCAGGATCGGCGTCTGCATCCGGCGGCGCAGGTCGCGGGTCAGCGCGATCCCGTCCTCGCCGGGCATCATCACATCCAGCACGATCAGGTCGAATTCCAGCCCGCGCAGGATCTTGCGCGCATGGTCCGCATCGGTCGCGGTCGAGACCATATAGCCTTGCCGGACCAGAAACTTGCGCAGCAGGGCGCGGATGCGTTCATCGTCGTCGACGACAAGGATATGCGCGCTGTCGGTCATTCCGCCGCCTCGTCATGGCGGAACTCGCGGAAGCTGCGGGCGGTGTCCTCGTCCATCATCGCCTCCAGCACGGCGTGAAAACCGGCCACGGCATGCGGACCGGCGGCGCGATAGGCGGCGCGGACGCGGTCATGCTGCGGGCGCGACAGCCGGGTTTCCAGTTCTGCGCCGGCCTCGGTCAGGAACAGCAGACGCTCGCGCCGGTCGCGGCTGCCGATGCGTTGCTCGACTAACCCATCCTTCAGCAGCGCCCGCAAGACGCGGTTCAGCGACTGCTTGGTGACGCCCAGGATGTCGAGCAGGCTCGACACCGTCATGCCGGGGCGATGGGCGATGAAATGCAGCGCCCGGTGATGGGCGCGGCCGTAATCCATGGTCGCGAGGATCTGGTCCGGGTCGGCGGTAAAGGCGCGATAGGCAAAGAAGAACGCCTCGATCCCGCCGCGGATCTGCCGGTCGGTGGGGCCGGCGGTCAGGGTCGGTCCGGGCGCGGGCTGCATGGCAGGTCGGGTCATGGGGCCTCCGTCATTGCGGTCTCTTTTTACGTCAGCCTTGTTGACTTTCCAAGGATGAAAAGTTAGCGAATCGACGGTATCGCGCAATTAAAGACCATTAGATCAGGTCAGGGCGCAACAAAACGTATGGCTCAAGGGGCAGGACGATGGCGAATTTCGATCAGCGGGACGGCAAGATCTGGATGGACGGCGAGATGGTGGATTGGCGCGATGCGCAGGTCCACGTCCTGACCCACGCGCTGCATTACGCCTCGTCGGTGTTCGAGGGCGAGCGTTGCTATGGCGGCAAGATCTTCAAGGGCCATGAACACTCGCTGCGGCTGATCGAATCGGGGCGGCTGCTGGACATGCCGGTGCCGTGGTCGGCCGAGGAACTGGACGCAGCCAAGGCCGAGCTTTTGCAGGTGAACGGGCTGACCGACGCCTATCTGCGCGCGGTGGCGTTTCGCGGCGCGGGGCCGGATATGGGGGTCTCATCGGCACGCAACCCGATCCGGGTCGCCATCGCCGCCTGGGCCTGGGGCAGCTATTACGGCGACGCGAAATGGCAGGGCGCCAAGCTGGACATCAGCCGCTGGAAGCGTCCGGACCCCGAAACCATCCCCGCCGCCGCCAAGGCCGCCGGCCTCTACATGATCTGCACCATGTCCAAGCACGCGGCCGAGGCCAAGGGATGCTCGGACGCGCTGTTCTACGACTGGGAGGGCTATGTCGCAGAAGCCACCGGCGCGAACATCTTTTTCGTCAAGGATGGCGAGATCCACACCCCGCTGGCCGACCGTTTCCTGAACGGCATCACCCGTCAGAGCGTGATCCGGATGGCGGTCGAGATGGGCTTCAACGTCCATGAACGCCGCATCCGTCCGGACGAACTGGCCGGGTTCAGCGAATGCTGGCTGACCGGATCGGCGGCCGAGGTCACGCCGGTCGGGCAGATCGGCCCGCATGACTATCAGGTGGGCCAGATCACCCGCCAGATCGCGGAAGGCTATGACCGGCTGGTGCGGGCCTGACGCGGACGCGGGCAGGGCGTCTCGCCGCAGTTCCGTTGCCGCGAAACCGCGTCTATAAGGCGGCATGAGCTTTCGTCACGCCATGCCGTTCTGGATGTCGCTGGGGCTGGTGCCGCTGGCGGTGCTGGCTGCGGCATGGGGCGGCTGGTGGTGGGCGCTGATGCCGCTTTATGCGTGGTATCTGGTCACCGGGCTGGATGTGGTGCTGGGGCTGAACCTCGACAACCCCGACACCGAGGCGCCTGCCGATCTGTTCTGGTATCGCGCCGTCACCGTGATCTGGTGCCCGGTGCAGTTGGCGCTGATCTTCGGCGCGATCTTCTACGCCACCCGCTCGGGCCTTGGCGGCTGGGAAAAGCTGGGGCTGTTCTTTGGCATCGGCGTGGCCAGCGGCACCATCGGCATGGTCTACGCCCATGAACTGCTGCACCAGCGCCCGAAATGGGAGCGGTTTCTGGGCGATCTGCTGCTGGCCAGCACGCTCTATTCCCATTTCCGGACCGAGCATCTGCTGGTTCATCACGCCTGGGTCGGCACCCCCCGCGACGCGGTTTCGGCGCGGTATAACGAAGGCTTCCACCGCTTTTTCTGGCGCGTCCTGCGCCACGGCCCGCGCAGCGCCTGGCAGGCCGAGCGCAACCTGCTGGCCCGCGCCCGGCGTCCGGTCTGGGACCGGCGCAACCCGTTCTGGAAGTACGGGCTGCTGCAACTGGCAATGCTGGCGCTGGCGCTGCTGCTGGGGGGATGGCAGGGCCTGCTGCTGTTTCTGTGGCAGGCCTTCGTCGCGATCTGGCAGCTTGAACTGACGAATTACGTCGAGCATTACGGCCTGACCCGCCGTCATCTGGGCGAGGGGCGGTACGAACACGTCCTGCCACGGCATAGCTGGAACGCCTCGCACAAGGTCTCGAACTGGCTGCTGATCAACCTGCAGCGCCATTCCGACCACCATTACAAGCCCGACCGGCGCTTTCCGCTGTTGCAGACCTATCCCGAGACCGAGGCCCCGCAACTGCCCTTCGGCTATCCTGGCATGACCTTTCTGGCCATGATCCCGCCCCTGTGGCGGCGGCGGATGAACCCGCGCGTGCGGGCGTGGCGGCGGCAGTTCTATTCCGATATCGGCGACTGGCGGCCCTATGACCGGGGCGAGCTGCCGATGCCGCGCGGGGCGCTGTAGCGATGTGAAAAGGCCCTGCCATCGCAAGACGGCAGGGCAAGTGTGTCCGCGCCGAACGAGCCTGGCTGCCGGACATGGCGAAGGAAATTCGTGTCACATCAGTTCGGGCGCTCGTCCATCTCGTCGCGGATCTGCTGGCGCAGCGCGTCGATGGGGATCATCTTGCCCTCGCGCTTGAAGTGCCAATAGGTCCAGCCGTTGCAGGACGGCGCACCTTCCAGCCGCGCGCCCACCTGATGAATCGAGCCCTTGATCTGCCCGCCGGTCAGGCTGCCATCTGCGCGCACGCGGGCCTTGTGGCGATTGCCGGTCGAATACAGCTCTTCACCCGGCCGCAACATGCCGCGCTCGACCACCTGCCCAAACGGCACGCGCGGCTCGGCGCGCTTGCCGGTCGAGGTGGCCAGCGCCTCGGCATGCAGGCGGCGGATGCGGGCCATGCGCTTCGACGCGGCGTCGCGATAGCCGTCCTCACGCTCGATCCCGATGAAATCGCGGCCCAGCATCTTGGCGACCGCGCCGGTGGTGCCGGTGCCGAAGAACGGGTCCAGCACCACGTCGCCGGGGTTGGTGGTGCCGATCAGCACGCGATGCAGCAGCGCCTCGGGCTTTTGGGTCGGGTGGGCCTTGTCGCCGTGCTCGTCCTTCAGCCGCTCGCCGCCATTGCAGATCGGCAGCACCCAGTCCGAGCGCATCTGGATGCCCTCGTTCAGCGATTTCAGCGCCTCGTAGTTGAAGGTATATTTCGACGCTTCCGATTTCGAGCACCAGATCAGCGTCTCATGCGCGTTGGTCAGCCGCTTGCCGCGGAAATTCGGCATCGGGTTGGATTTCCGCCAGACGACGTCGTTGAGGATCCAGAACCCCTGATTCTGCAGCTCGGCGCCGACGCGGAAAATGTTGTGATAGCTGCCGATGACCCATAGCGCCCCGTTCGGCTTCAGCAGGCGGCGGGCGGCGGCCAGCCATTCGCGGGTGAACTGGTCATAGGCGGCAAAGCTGGAGAACTGGTCCCAATGGTCGTCGACGGCATCGACGCGGGAATTGTCGGGGCGGTGCAGGTCGCCGCGCAGCTGCAGGTTATAGGGCGGGTCGGCAAAGATCAGGTCAACGCTGGCTTCGGGCAGGGCGTTCATCACCTCGATGCAATCGCCGGCGAGGATCTGGTTAAGCGGTAGCGGTCGCGCGGACGCGTCATGTCTGGAAGTCATCTGTGCCTCATGCTCTGCCGGCTTGGTGCCGGTCTGGTATGTGGCAGATGATGAGTCACCAGCGAATCGCCGTCAATTTATTTATTTGAATCAACCGGTTGCGCTTGTGGCTTTACACAACATGTTGTGGACAGGCGCGAAGGAACGCCGATGATATGGGGTCACCCCCAACTCGACCAGCGCCCGGCGATGGGCCTGCGTCGGATAGCCGGCATTGCTCTCCCAGCCATAGCCGGGAAACTGTTGCGCCAAATCCACCATCAGCCTGTCGCGCGCGGTCTTGGCCAGAATCGAGGCCGCCGCGATGCTGACGGACCGCGCATCGCCGCGGATCACCGCCTGCCCCGACACCGTCAGGCCCTGCGGCAGCATATGCCCGTCGATCAGCGCGAAATCGGCGGGCCGGTGCAGCTGCGCCAGCGCCCGGCACATGGCCAGATGCGAGGCGCGCAGGATGTTCAGCCGGTCGATCTCGGCCGGCCAGACATGGACGACCGCGTAATCGGCGCAGGCGCGGATCTCGGCCGCGGCGGCGTGCCGTTGGCGGGCGGTCAGCTTTTTCGAATCGTTCACGCCCTGCGGCACATGGCCCGCGCGCAGCACCACCGCCGCCGCCGTCACCGGCCCCGCCAGCGGCCCGCGGCCGACCTCGTCCACGCCCGCAATGCGGAACGCGCCGGCCTGCTGCGCGGCGATCTCCAACGTGAAGTCGGGCAGGGGGCTGGGAAGGGCGTCTGGCATGGGCGGTCCTGTGGTCGCTGGCGGGCGGTGGATCGGCGCCTGTTTGCCGCCTGCGGGTCGATTAGGCAACGCAAGGCTGGCTTTCCGTGTTAATCCATACGATCTAGTTCAGTTACCACCCCGATGATTGAGAGAGACGCAACGGCACCACTGGAGCTTCGGACAGAATGGCTTACCTTTCGCGCTTTCCTCCCTGCCCCGAATCACGGAGTCTCATCGCGCCATGCTGATAGAACGGTCTGGTTCCTGGACGACAGAGACCGATCTGCGCCCCACGGGCGAGCAGGGCCGTCTGACATGGCAGGCAGTGCAGTCCGAGATCCTGCGCCGCATCCGCAGCGGCGAGTGGCGGCCCGGCCAGTTGATCCCGACCGAGAACCAGCTGGCCGAACGGCTGGGCTGCGCGCGTTCGACCGTGAACCGGGCGCTGAATGCGCTGGCCGGCGACGGCATCGTGCATCGCCGCCGGCGCGTCGGCACGCGGGTCGCGGACCATGCGCTGAGCGATGGCTGCCACAAGCTGACCACCATGCGCGAAGAGGTCGAGCGCACCGGCGCCCGCTTTGGCTATCGCCTGCTAAGCCAGCGCGTCGTCCCCGCGCCCGAGGCGGTGGCCACGCAGATGCACCTGCCGCCCGCGCAGCCGCTGACCCGCTATGCGGCGCAGGCGCTGGCCAATGACGCGCCCTATTGCTTCATGACCGGCTATCTGCCGCAACTGCCGGGCCTGCGGCTGACCGACGAGATGCTGAGCCAGGCCGAGCCGCTGGAATGGATGATCCGCCGGCTGACCCATGTCTCGACCCGGATCGAGGTTCTGGCCGCGCGGCTGAACAGCGAATCGGCCGAGGCGCTGTCGGCCGAGCGCGACCAGCCGGTGCTGGCGGTCGAACGCACGGTCTGGACCGCCGGGCGGGCGCTGTCCTATTCGCGCAGAGTTTATCCGCCGGGGCACCGCTTCGCTCTTGCGCCTTGAGCGGGCTTGGGCCAACGCCGTGACAGACGCCATTCACCCGCAGGAGCCCTGATGATGACCGCCACCTCTCGACCTGCCCCCCGGGCGCTGCTGGTCCTGCTGCTGGTGGCCGCCATGGCCCTTGGCGCACCTCGGCCGGCACAGGCCGCGCCGATCACCGCCGAGGCGATTGAAACGGCGGACTATTCCGGCGGGCCGCTGCCGTCGGGGCAATCCGCGCTGACCGCCAAGGTGCAGATCATGCTGGATCGCTCGGGCATCTCGCCAGGCGTGATCGACGGGATCGCGGGCGGGATGAGCCGCAGCGCCATCGCCGCCTTCGAGCGGCGCAGCGGTCTGCCCGCCGATGGCGAGATGGACATGCAGGTCTGGCAGGCGCTGCAGGCCCATGCCGGGCGTGCGATGACGGTCGAATACACCGTCACCGCCGAGGATGCCGCGAATCTGACCACGCATATTCCGTCGGATTACGTGGAAAAGGCCAATATGACGACGCTGGGTTACACCAGCATCGCCGAAAAGCTGGGCGAGCGGTTCCACATGGACGAACGCTTCCTCGCCGCGCTGAACCCCGGCGTCGAACTGGCCGAGGGCGTCACCATCACCGTGATCGCGCCCGCCAAGCCGTTGACCGGCCGCGTGACGCGGATTCTGGTCGAAAAGGCCACCAACCGCGTCGCGGGCTTTGACGCGAGCGGTCACATGGTGGTGAATTATCCGGCGACCATCGGCTCGGCGCAGACCCCGTCGCCCAGCGGGACGCACAAGGTCCGCACCGTCGCGATGAACCCGGAATATACCTATAACCCCTCGATCAATTTCACCCAGGGCGAGAATAAATCGGTTCTGACCCTGCCGCCCGGCCCGAATGGGCCGGTGGGGACGGTGTGGATCGCGCTCAGCAAGCCCACCTATGGGCTGCACGGGACGCCCACGCCCTCGCGCCTCTTCGTCAGCGAATCGCATGGCTGCGTGCGGCTGACGAATTGGGATGCCGAGGAACTGGCGCATATGGTGCAGCCGGGCGAGACCTCGGTCGAGTTTCTGGAAAAGGACCAGTCCATCGCCAGCGTGATGGGCGAGACATCCCCCGCCCCGATCGCCGGTCAGGCGGCAGGCACGGCGGACCGGGGGTCGCTGACGCTGACCGCCACGCGTGCGCCCCTGCCGCGCCCGGTGGGGCTGACGGGCGGCCCGACCGACCCGCTGGCAGCGGCGGTCGAGCAGGCGACGGACCTGCCGGTGGTGGCGGTCGAGCCGGAACCGGCGGCAACTCAGCCCACCCCTGCGGCCAACGCCACCTCGCGGCCGCAGATCAACCACGGACGCTGACCGGTGGCGCGACTGGCGCTGACGGTGCTGCTGGGCGCACTGGGGGTGAACGTGGCGGTTTGGGCGCAAGAGGTCGGTGAGCCCGCGCGACCGCCTCGGGCAGAGCAGAAGGCGACGTCGGGGCTAGCCGCTCGCCCGCTCGCCCGTCCCGAGGTTGCAAACTCGGCGGTTCAACCGGCAGACAGTCCCGCCGCTGTGGTAGAGGCCGCAGCACCGGAACCCGCGACACCGCCAATGCCACCAGCCCTCGCGCAGGCGGAGTTCGCAGTCTGCCGCCTAGCCCTTCACGCGCTCGGCGTCCGCTTCCAGCCGCAACCGCCGATCGCCTCTGACACTGACCCGGCCTGCGGCATCGTGCGGCCGGTCCTGCTGACCGATCTTGGCGCAGGCGTGGCCGTCGACGGTGCACCCGTCACGACCTGCCAGACCGCCCTGCGCCTCGCGCTCTGGCTGCGCCGAGAAGTTGCGCCCGCCGCCGCGGCCCTGCCCGGCGCGCCGAGGGTCGAGCGAATCGCGACCGGCCCCGGCTATCAATGCCGCGAGCGGGTCGGCGACGGCAGCGCGAAACTATCTGAACACGCCACAGGCGCGGCCATCGACATCACGGGCTTCGGTTTCAGCGATGGCAGCCGGATCGACATCGCGTCCCGCGAGGCCGAGGGCAGCATGGCGGAAGCGTTTCAAAAAGCGGTGCGCCATGGCGCCTGCCTCTATTTCACCACGGTTCTGGGACCGGGATCGAACGCGGCGCATGACACGCACCTGCATTTCGACAGCGCCGCGCGCAAGGGCGGCTGGCGCATCTGCGAATGACGCACCGTCTATCGGTGCAGCTTGTTCAGATCCAGATAGGCTGAATCGAACCGCGCCAGCGTGCTCAGCCGGTCCCAGTCGAGAATCCGGATCTCGGCCCCCGACCAGCGCAGCAGCCCCCGCTCGCGCAGATCGCGCACGGCGCGGTTGATGTGGATGGGCGAATAGCCAAGGATGCAGGCCAGATCGCGCTGCAAAAGCGGCAGCGCAAAACTCAGATCGCGCGCCGCCCCGACCGAGCGCAGCCGGACATAGATCTCGCACAGCAGATGGGCCAGATGCGCGCTCGACCGCAGCGAGGCTGCCGCGACCAGCCATTGCCGGTGGATCGCCGCGTCGATGGCGGTCGACATCCATAACAGCCGGGTCAGATGCGGCCATTCGCGGGTCAGCTCGCGCAGCACGTCATGGGAGACGAACTCGACCTCGGCCGGGCCCTGCGCCACGACGCAATGCTCCAGCCCCGCCAGCACGAAGCCGTGCAGATCGACGAAATCCCCCGGCACATGCAGCGCCGTGATGACCCGGTCGCGGTTGCTGAGCAGGTTGTGGACGCGCGCCGACATGCCCGCGATCATCAGGCAGCTTTCCGTCACCAGCGCCTCTTGCGCGACGATGACGCCGCCGCTGTCGAACCGCACGCGGCGCGTCGGCAGCGAGAGCAGACGGTTTCGTTCGGCCGCACTCAGCGCGTCACGACATTCCAGATAGCGGATGAAGAATTCGGACAAAGCCACGGCAATTCCTTGAAGTGGAATGAAAAGTCACCCTGGTCCGGGGCTTTGGAAGATATCGCCGCTCAACCTCCGGCAGCGGCGTTGGTTCCGTGACCGCCTCACCGTACCGCCGCCGGCCGATGCCCGCGCAGGGCCTGCGTCAGCATCGCAAAGCTGGCGCTTGCGCCCTGCGGGCTGTCCTGCGCGACAAAGGCATCGAGCGCCGGGTAAAGCCGCACCGCCTCGTCCAGTTGCGGGTCGCTGCCTGTCGCATAGAGACCCGCCTTGATCATCAATTCCGACTCGGCATAGCTGCCAAGGGCCGCCCGCGCGCGTCCGATCAGCGCATTTTCCGCAGCACTCGCCGCCTGCGGCAGCGAACGTGAGACCGAGCGTAGCACATCCACTGCCGGAAAGCGCCCGCGTTCGGCGATGGCGCGGTCCAGAACAACGTGACCGTCCAGCACGCCGCGCAGAATATCGGCAATCGGCTCGTCCATATCCGATCCCGCCACCAGAACGCTGAAGATCCCGGTGATATCGCCCGCGCCCTCGGGGCCGGGCCCGGCGCGCTCGGCCAGCGACATGATCAGATGCGAGGTCGAGGGCGGAAAGCCGCGATCCGAGGCGCTTTCGCCGCCGGTCAGCGCGATCTCGCGATGCGCTTCGGCAAAGCGGGTGATCGAATCGGCCAGAAACAGGACATGCTGGCCGTTGTCGCGAAAATGCTCGGCCACCGCCATGGCGGCCCAGGCGCAGCGACGGCGAATCAGCGGCGACTGGTCCGAGGTCGCAGCGACGACAATGGCGCGCGCCATGCCTTCGGGGCCAAGGACGTTTTCGACGAACTCCCGCAGCTCGCGCCCGCGTTCGCCGATCAGCGCGATGACGACTAGATCCGCCTCGACCCCCCGCGACAGCTTTGACAGCAGCGTCGATTTGCCGACCCCTGACCCGGCAAAAAGACCGATTCGCTGCCCCCGCACGATGGGCAGCAGCGTGTCGAAGACCGCAAGCCCCGTATCCAGCCGCTGCCCCAGCCGTCGCCGCGTGACGGCGGGCGGGGCGGGTGCCGTAAAGCTGCGCTCGGCCCCGCCATGGGGCAGGGGCAGCCCGTCCAGCGGCCGCCCGAAGGGGTCGACGATGCGCCCGATCCAAGCCGCGCAGGGCGCCAGACGCGGCGCGAACAGCAGCTCGACCTCGGCCCCGATGGCGAGACCGTCGACGGCCGATTCTGCCACGATATCAGCGGTCTGCGGCCCAAGCGCCACGATCTCTCCTGTCAGGTTGCGTGGCGCCGACAGCAGCACGCGGTCGCCGATGCTGGCATGGGTGTTCAGCCCGCTGACCCGGACCAGCCCGGCCCGGATCTCGGCCACGCGCCCGAAATGACGTGTGGGCCGCAGGGTTTCGATCCGCCGTGCGATTGATGCGATGCTATCCAAACTTTCCCCCTGATCCCGCCGCGGAAAATCTGCGGCTCGAAACGGTTTCTAAACCAAATGGGGTTAAGACCCGGTTTATCGCAGCAGAGGAGAAGCCTCTATGTTGGACGGGCTAGAGACGATACGCATGGCGCGCGCCATGACCGCCCATGCGGCGGAACGCACAAAGGTGATCGCAGGCAATGTCGCCAATGCCGACACGCCGGGCTTTCGGGCCCGCGACCTGCAGCCGTTTTCCGAAACTTACCGAAGGGCCGCCGGCGACGCCTTGCGGGCGACCCGCGCAGGGCATCTGGACGCGCGCGGCGGCGCGGCCTCGGTGCGGATCGCCGAGGATCAGGGGGGGCGGGCGCCGAACGGCAACTCGGTCTCGCTCGAGGATGAGATGGTCCGCACCGCCGAGGCCAAGCGTCAGCACGACCTGTCGCTGGCGGTCTATCGGTCCTCGCTGAACATGCTGCGCTCGGCCATCGGACGGAAGGGCTGACGCGATGGAGGGTCCGGTTACCGCCACCCGCATCGCGGCCTTTGGTATGCGGGCGCAGGCCGATCGGCTGCGCCATGTCTCGGAGAACATCGCCAATGCCGACACGCCCGGCTATCGGCGCAAGCTGGTCAGCTTTGATGCGGTGATGGAGCGGGGGCGGCCGAGCGGGCTTGTCACCGCCTCGCAGCCGCGTCTCGACCGCAGCGAACTGCCCGAGATCCACGATCCCGCGCATCCCATGGCCGACGAGCGCGGCTTCTATCGCGGCTCGAACGTCGATCTGGTCACCGAAATGGCCGACGCCCGCGAGGCCGGCCGCAGTTACGAGGCCAATCTGCGCATCTTCGAGCAGTCGCGGCAGATGTCCGCCTCGCTTCTCGATCTGCTGCGCCGTTGAAAGGAGATATCATGATTTCTGCCAGCAATGCCGTGTCCGCCTATCTGCGCGCCACCCAGGCCGCGACCCCGCAGCCCCAGGCCGAAACCGGGTTCAGCCAGGCCGCGCAGAGCTTTGAAAAGCTGATGAACGCGGCCGATACGGACGCAGTCGGCGCGATGTCGGGCACCACCGAGACGCATCAGCTTGTCCAGTCGCTGAGCGAGGCCGAACTCGCGCTCGATACCGTTGTCGCGATCCGTGACAAGGTGGTCGAGGCGTATCAGGAAATCCTGCGGATGCCGGCCTGACAT
The DNA here is from genome assembly GCF_002865605.1 of Paracoccus jeotgali. NCBI lineage: Bacteria > Pseudomonadati > Pseudomonadota > Alphaproteobacteria > Rhodobacterales > Paracoccaceae > Paracoccus > Paracoccus jeotgali. Next base: position 2,034,947 of record NZ_CP025583.1, on the reverse strand, counting down.
GGATGAGAACCTGATCTTCGACCTCGTCCGGCAGGCGCTGTGGATCGCGGTGCGGATGTCGGCGCCCCTGCTGGCGGTGGCGCTGATGACCGGCGTGCTGATCGGCCTCTTTCAGGCGCTGACCTCGGTGCAGGAGATGACGCTGACCTTCGTGCCCAAGGTCGGGCTGATGCTGGCGGTGTTCTGGGTCTCGATGAGCTTCATGACCGCGATCCTGTCGAGCTTCTTCACCGACGCGATCATCCCGCTGGTCGGGGGCGGCTGAGACATGGACAACGCCATCTATGCCAGCCTGACCCGCCAATCCGGTCTCATGCGCGAGATGCGGGTCATCGCCAACAACATCGCCAATGCCGAGACCAACGGCTATCGTCGCGAGGGGGTGATCTTCTCGGAATATCTGACCGCGACCGGCGACGGGCGAGAGGGGCTGTCGATGGCCCATGCCCGCGGCCGTCTGCTCGATCTGGGACAGGCGGGGATCTCGCAGACCGGCGGCACCTATGATCTGGCCATCGACGGGTCCGGGTTTTTCGCCCTCCAGACACCCGAGGGCACCCGACTGACCCGTGCCGGCGCGTTCCTCGTCTCGGCCGAGGGCGAATTGATGACCGCCGCCGGCCATCGGCTGCTGGATGAGGGGCTGGCGCCGATCGCGGTGCCGCCGGGGGCAAGACAGGTCGCCGTCGGGGCCGACGGCACGCTGTCGGCCGATGGCGAAGCCTTCGGTCGCGTCGGCGTCTTCGCCACGCCCGACCCCGCGACCATGCTGCGCAGCGGCGGCACGATGTTCACCGCCGACGAGGCCGCTCTGGCCCCGGCCGAGGATGCCCGCGTGCAGCAAGGCTTTCTCGAGGATTCGAACGTCGACCCCATCGCCGAGATCAGCCGCATGATCGAGGTCCAACGCGCCTACGAGATGGGCGCCAACCTGCTCGACCGCGAGGACCGTCGCATCCGCGACGCCATCACGGCCCTGACCCGCTGAATGGAGAAACCATGAAAGCCTTGCAAATCGCTGCCACCGGGATGAGTGCCCAGCAGACCCGCGTCGAGGTGATCTCGAACAACCTCGCGAACATGTCCACCACCGGCTATAACGCCCGCCGCGCCGAATTCGCCGATCTGCATTACCAGCAGGCGATGCGTCCGGGCACGATTTCCGCCTCGGACGGCACGGTGATTCCTGCCGGCATCCAGCTGGGCTTGGGCGCGCGTCCCACCGCCGTCACCGTCAACATCGCCCAAGGCTCGCTGACCTCGACCGGCGGCGATCTGGACGTAGCCATCGACGGGCATGGCTATCTGGAGGTTACGATGCCGTCGGGCCTGCCCGCCTATACCCGCGACGGTGCGCTGAAACGCTCGGCGGATGGGCAGATCGTGACCTCTGACGGCTTTGCTGTTGCGCCCGGCATCACCATCCCCGAGGAGACCCGCAGCATCTCGATCAACGCGGCCGGCGAGGTCTATGCCTATTTCGGCGATCAGGTCGAGCCCGAGATGCTGGGGCAACTGACGCTGGCCGGGTTCAGCAACGAGAAAGGCCTCGAGGCGATCGGCTCGAACCTGTTTCTGGAAACCAACGCCTCGGGCGCGGCCATGGTGGCGACGCCGGGGCAAGAGGGGCTGGGGACGCTGCGGCAGGGCTATCTCGAGGACAGCTCGGTCGATCCGGTGCGCGAGATCACCGAGTTGATCAAGGCGCAGCGCGGCTATGAACTGAATGCCAAGGTCATCACCGCCGCCGACCAGATCCTTGGCGCCACCGTGCAGGTGCGGTGATGCGCGGGCTTCTGATCCTGCTGATCGCGCTGCTGCCCGGGGCGTCCGGCGCGGCCATCGTGGCGACCCGGAACCTGCAGGCCGGCACCGTCATCGCCCCCGACGATCTGACCTGGGACGAGGGCGCCCATGGCGGCATCACCGACCCGGCGCAGGCAGTGGGGATGCAGACGCGAATGGCCATCTATCAAGGGCGTCCCGTCACCGCCGGCGCCCTGCGCGCGCCGGTGCTGGTCTCGCGCAACCAGCTTGTCCGCATCGCCTTCGACGCCGGCGCCCTGCGCATCGAGACCGAAGGCCGGGCGCTTGGTGAAGGCGCGGCGGGCGACGTCATCCGGGTCATGAACCTCGGCTCGCGCAGCACGATTACCGCCCTTGTCCGCGACGACGGCACCCTGGTCGCAACCTCGAGCCCGACGGAGAACAAATGAACACCCGCATCGCTTTTCTCGCCGCGGTCACGCTGCTCGCGCTCGGCGCCTGCAACCGGACCGACCATCTTGGCCGCCCCCCCACCATGTCCGAGCCGCAGAGCACCCCGGAGTTCGAGGCCATGACCTCGCCCGAACTCTTCCTGCCCAAGACCCCGCAGCGCCCCGAGGCCGGGGCCTCGCTGTGGGCGGGCGAGCAAAGCTCGCTGGTGCGCGACCGGCGGGCGGCCACGCGCGGCGATATCCTGACCGTGGTGATCGAGATCGACGACAAGGCCGAGATCTCGAACAGCTCGAACCGCTCGCGCTCGGCGAAGGATGACGTCTCGATCCCGCAGATGGGCGGGTTGTCGCAAAGCCTGACCCGGCGGATGCCGACGGGCGCTTCGATGGACGATCTGGCCGACGCCAAATCCTCGTCGAGCTACAAGGGTGCGGGGCAGGTCTCGCGGCGCGACAAGATGACCCTGCGCGTCGCTGCCACCGTCATCGACCGGCTGCCCAACGGGACGCTGCATATCCAGGGCAGCCAAGAGGTGCGCGTGAATTTCGAGATGCGCGAGCTGCTGGTCTCGGGCTTCGTCCGGCCCGGCGATATCGGGCGCAACAACGAGGTCGCCTATGACCGGATCGCCGGGGCGCGGATTTCCTATGGCGGGCGCGGGCAGATCATGGACGTCCAGCAGCCGCGCTATGGTCAGCAACTCGCTGACATCATCCTGCCCTACTGACGGAGCCACATGATGCGCGCGAGGTTGATCCAGGCGGTTCTGATCCTGTTGGCGGGCGTGGGCGGTCTCGTGGCTGGGGACTGGTTGCGGCCCGCCCCCGAGCCGAGCGAGGCCGAGACCGCCGAAGGGGCGGATCCCGGCCACGAGGCGCCGCCCGTCGCGACAGCCGAGGGCAAGGCTGCGCCCTCGGCCTATTTCCGCTTTCCGTCGCAGTTCTTCATCCCGGTCATGCATGGCGACCGGCTGCAGGGCATGATGGTGCTGACGCTGACACTGGAAATGCCCGCCGAGCGGCAGGAGGAGGTGTTCCGGCAGGAGTTCCGGCTGCGCGACGCGCTGCTCGGCACGCTGTTGATCCAGGCCAATACCGGCGGCTTCGACGGCAACTACACCATCGAGCCGCGGATGCGCCGACTGCGCGAGGCGCTGGTCGCGGCGGCGGTGCAGGCCAGCGGCGGCATCGTCACCGATGTGTTGATCGAGGATATCGCGCGGCAGGATTCAGCGTAAACGCGGCACCAGCCCTCCGCCCCTGGCCGCATCGCCACCGCTTGCAGCCCGCGCCCTGCTGGGGCATCAGCCGGTATCAGCTTTCAGGAGACTGGTTTGCCACGGGTGATGATCGGGTTGGGCCTGTTTCAGGGGGCGCGTCATCTGGACGCGCAACTGGACAGCATCGCGGCGCAGGATCATCGCGACTGGCGGCTGGTGGTGTCGGACGATGGCTCGACCGATGACGGACCGGAGATCGTTCGCCGCTTCGCCGCACGCTTTCCCCCCGGTCAGGTCCAGCTGATCGCCGGCCCGGCGGGCGGGGCCACGCGGAATTTCCTGTCGATGATGGCGCTGCCCGAGCCGGGCGAGTATCTCTCGCTGGCCGATCAGGACGATGTCTGGCGGCCCGACAAGCTGTCGCGGGCGCTGATGGCGCTGACGGCGCGTCCCGGCGCCGGGATCTATGCCGCCCGGACCACGATTTGCGACCATGATCTGCGGCCGCTGGCGCCCTCGCGCCCGATGCCGGGGCCGTTCGGCTTTCGCAATGCGCTGGTGCAGGCAGTGACGGCGGGCAATACCTGCGTGCTGCCGCCCCATGCCGTCGTGCTCGCGCGCTCCTGCGCGGGGCCGGCGATCGAGGCTGGCATCGAATCGCATGACTGGTGGCTCTATCAGATCATCTCGGGCGCGGGGCTGGAGGTGGTGCGCGACGACGCACAGGTGCTGCTTTATCGCCAGCACCCGGCCAATCTGAAGGGCCGCAACGACAGCCTGCGGGCGATGGGCGCGCGGCTGGGTCAGCTTTTCGCTGGCGATTACGGGCGCTGGCTGCAGGCCAATCTTGCCGCGCTGAGCGCCGTTGCCGACGCGCTGACCCCGGAAAACCGTCGGATTTTCGCGCAGTTCGACGCCGCCCTGTCGCAGCCCGGCTGGCGCGCCGCCGGCAGCATGGCGCGGATCGGGCTTTACCGGCAGACGCGCCCCGGCAACGCCGCGCTCTATCTGGCGGCGCTGGCCGGGCGGCTGCGGCGGGCGCCGGCGGACCGCGAGGCTTTGTCCGGTTGACGCAAGCGGGGTTTCGGCCATAACCCTCGGGCAACCCTGTCCGCCCAGTCGAGGAAATCATGACGTTTGACCGCCGCATCAAGATCGCTCCTTCCATCCTCTCGGCCGATTTCGCGGATTTCGGGCGTGAGATTCGCGCCATCGAGGATCAGGGCGCCGACTGGGTCCATGTCGATGTCATGGACGGCCATTTCGTGCCGAACCTGACCTTTGGGCCGCAGGCGGTGCGGGCGTTCCGGCCCCATGTCACCACCTTCATGGACGTCCATCTGATGATCGCACCGGTCGACCCCTATATCGAAGCCTATGCCGAGGCCGGGGCCGACCTGATCACCGCGCATGTGGAATCCGGCCCGCATATCCACCGCACGCTGCAGGCGATCCGCGCCACCGGCAAGAAGGCCGGCGTCTCGCTGAACCCCGGCACGCCGCTGGAAGCCATCGAATACGTGCTGGATCTGACCGATCTGGTGCTGGTCATGTCGGTCAATCCCGGCTTTGGCGGGCAGAAATTCATCCACAGCCAGATCGACAAGATCGCCCGGCTGCGCGGCATGATCGGGGACCGGCCGATCCATATCCAGGTCGATGGCGGGGTCGATCCCAAGACCGCGCCCCTGGTCGCGCGGGCCGGGGCGGATGTGCTGGTCGCGGGCTCGGCCGTCTTCCGCGGCGGCTCGGTCGCCGAGGCCGAGGTCTATGGCCGCAACATTCGCGCCATCCGCGAGGCCGCCGAGGCGCATCGTCCGGAATGAGGCTGGTCTTCGATCTGGACGGGACGCTGATCGACAGCGCGCCGGACATACACGCCGTCGCGAATGAGGTGGCGGCGGCCGAGGGGCTGGACGCCTTCGATCTGCCCACCATCCGCAGCTTTATCGGGCATGGCGTGCCGCATCTGGTCGGCTGCATGATGACGGCGCGGGGGATTAAGGACGCAGCGCTGGCCCGACACATGAACAAGGCGTTTCTGGCGCGATACGAGACGGCGGTCGGGCTGACCCAGCCCTATCCCTCGGTCGCCGCGACATTGCAGACCCTGTCGCGGGCCGGGCATCGCCTCGCCGTCTGCACCAACAAGCCGCTGGCGCCGGCGCGGGCGGTGCTGACGCATCTGGGCCTGCTGGACTGTTTCGATCAGGTGATCGGCGGCGATAGCGGGCTGCCGCGCAAGCCCGATCCGGCGACCCTGGGAGAGGTGCTGGCGCGGATGGGGGAGGACGCGGGCGCGCCCGCCTATATCGGCGACAGCGAGATCGACGCGGCCACGGCGGAAAGCGCCGGCGTGCCCTTCCTGCTGTTCACCGAAGGTTACCGCAAGACGCTGGCCGCGCAGTTGGCGCAATTCGCCCGCTTCTCGGATTTCCGTGAATTGCCCGCCCTGATCGACCGGCTGGCCGAAGCCACCGAGCCTTATCCCAGCAGCCCGGTCAGGTAGCGTCCGTAATCGTTCTTGGCGAACAGGTTGGCGCGGTGTTCCAGCTGGCTGCGGTCGATCCAGCCCTGGTCGAAGGCGATCTCGTCTGGGCAGCCGGTCTGCAGCCCCTGCCGGCGTTCCAGCGTGCGCACGAAATTGCCGGCGTCGAGCAGGCTGCCATGGGTGCCGGTGTCGAGCCAGGCATAGCCGCGGCCCATCCGCTCGACCGTCAGCAGCCCGTCATGCAGATAGCTTTCGAGCAGGGTGGTGATCTCCAGCTCGCCCCGCTCGGACGGGCGGACCTGTGCTGCGCGGTCGGGCGCGGTTCCGTCGAGGAAATAGAGCCCGGTCACCGCGAAATGCGAGGGCGGCCGGGCGGGTTTTTCGATGATGCTGCGGACCCGGCCGGCCTCGTCGAAATCGACCACGCCATAGCGCTCCGGATCGGCCACGCGATAGCCGAAGACGGTGCCGCCCGCGCCGCGCGCATCGGCGGCGCTGAGCAGTTCCGACAGCCCATGCCCGAAGAAGATGTTGTCCCCCAGCACCATCGCCGAGGGCGCGCCGTCGAGGAAGTCGCGGGCCAGCACATAGGCCTGCGCCAGACCCTCGGGCGCGGGCTGGATGATATAGGTGAAGGACAGCCCCCACTGGCTGCCATCGCCCAGCAGACGCTGGAACTGCAGCTGATCCTCGGGTGTGGTGATGACGGCGATCTCGCGGATGCCGGCCAGCATCAGCACGCTGACCGGGTAATAGATCATCGGCTTGTCATAAACTGGCAGAAGCTGCTTGGACACGCCCATGGTGATCGGGTAGAGCCGCGTCCCCGAGCCTCCGGCCAGAATGATGCCCTTGCGTGCGGTCATGCGCTCAACTCCTTGACGACCTGTCGTAATGCCGCGCGCCAGTCGGGGCGCTGGATGCCGAAATCCCGCGCGATCGCGGCGCAGGACAGCCGCGAGTTCAGCGGCCGGCGGGCGGGGGTGGGATAGGCGCTGCTGGGGATCTCGGTCACGGTGCAGGCAATGCCCGATTGCGCGAAGATCTCGCGCGCAAAGCCGGCCCAGTTGGTGTCGGGCGACCCGGCGAAGTGATAGAGCCCGCCCACCGCCCGGTCAGCCTGCATGGCGCGCGCCATGGTCACCACCGCGCGGGCGATGTCGGCGGCGGCGGTCGGGCCGCCGATCTGGTCGGCGACGATGTTCAGGCCGTCACGCTCGGCGCCGAGGCGGCGCATGGTCTTGACGAAATTGCTGCCATGGGCCGAGAACACCCAGCTGGTCCGCAGGATGGCGGCTTGCGCGCCGCTGGCGCGGATGGCGGTCTCGCCGTCCAGCTTGGTCTGGCCATAGACGCCCAGGGGCGCGGTCGGCGCATCCTCGGCACGCGGCGCCGCGCCGCTGCCGTCAAAGACGTAATCGGTCGAGATATGGACTAAGGGAATGTCCAGCGCGGCGCAGGCGGTGGCCATGGCGCCGGGGGCGTCCGTGTTCACCAGACGCGCGGTGTCGGCGTCGGTTTCGGCAGCATCGACGGCGGTATAGGCGGCGGCGTTGATGACGGCGGCGGGACGGGTCGCGTCGATCAGTGCGGCGCAGGCGGCGGGGTCAGTCAGATCGGCCCGGTCCCGGCCGGCGAAGACGGCCTGCGGGACCAGCCGTGCCAGCTCGCGCGCGACCTGTCCGGTCCGGCCAAAGACCAGCAGCCCGGCGCCGTCCTGCGCGGTCATTCCGCTGCGCCCAGACGGGTGCCGACGCCGTCGCGATCCAGCAGCGGCTGCCACCAGTCGCGGTTCGTCAGATACCAGTCGACCGTGCGCCGCAGCCCCTGTTCGAGCGTGACCGAGGGCCGCCAGCCCAACTCGGTCCGGATGCGGGTCGGGTCGATGGCATAGCGGCGGTCATGGCCGGGGCGGTCGGCGACAAAGCTGATCAGATCGGCATGGGGCGCGCCTTGCGGATGCAGCTCGTCCATCTGGGCGCAGATGGTCTGGACCAGCTCGAGGTTCGTGGCCTCGTTCTCGCCGCCGATATTGTAGCTGCGCCCGATCTCGCCGCGGGTCAGCACGGTCAGCAGCGCGTCGGCGTGATCCTCGACATAGAGCCAGTCGCGGACATTGCCGCCATCGCCATAGATCGGGATCGGCTGGCCAGCCAGCGCTTTCAGGATGACCACCGGCACCAGCTTCTCGGGGAAGTGGAACGGCCCGTAATTGTTCGAGCAATTGCTGAGGATGACGGGCAGGGCATAGGTCTCGTGCCAAGCGCGCACCAGATGGTCGGACGCCGCTTTCGAGGCCGAATAGGGGCTGCGCGGGTCATAGGGCGTGGTCTCGGTGAACTGCCCCTGCGGCCCGAGCGAGCCGAAGACCTCATCGGTCGAGATGTGGTGAAAGCGAAAGCCCGCAGGCTTGCCGCGCGCCAGCCAATGGGCGCGCGCCGCCTCGAGCAGGTTGTAGGTGCCGGTGATATTGGTCTCGACAAAGGCCCCCGGCCCGTCGATCGAGCGGTCGACATGGCTTTCCGCCGCCAGATGCATGATCGCGTCGGGGTCATGCGCGCGCAGGATGCGGTCCAGCGCGGCGCGGTCGCGGATGTCGGCATGTTCAAAGACATAGCCCGGCGCATCGGCCACGCTGGCGACGTTCTCAAGGTTTGCGGCATAGGTCAGCGCGTCGAGGTTGACCACCTGATGCCCCGCCGCCACCGCCTGCCTGACCACCGCCGAGCCGATGAACCCGGCGCCGCCGGTGATCAGGATCTTCATGCCGTGCCCTCATAGGTGAAGGGGCTTTCCCACTGGACGAAGGCGGGGGCAAGGCGGTCCTTCTCGGACAGCAGCGGCGCCTCGACACCCCAGTCGATGCCGACCGAATCCCACCGCACCGCGCCGTCATGTTCGGGCGAATAATACTGCGTGCATTTGTAGATGACCTCGGTGTCCGGCTCGAGCGTCACGAAACCGTGCAGAAACCCCGGCGGAATCCATAGCTGGCGGCCATTCGCAGCGCTCAGCGTGACGCCGACCCACTGGCCATAGCTGGGGCTGCCCAGACGCGCATCGACGGCGACATCATAGAGCGCACCGCGCCCGCAGCGCACCAGCTTGCCCTGCGCCATCGGCGGGGCCTGATAATGCAGCCCGCGCAGCGTGCCCGGCTGCGCCGACAGCGAGTGGTTGTCCTGCACGAAGTCGGGCAGGTCCAGACCGGCGGCCTGCAGCGTCTGACGGTTCCAGCTTTCGCTGAAAAACCCGCGCGCATCGCCATGCCGCTGCGGCGTCAGCACCATCACCCCCGGCAAAGCGGTCTCTTCGATCTGCATCCTGCCACCCCCATCTGAAGACGCCATTGAAGTGCCATAGCCCGCCCCGCACCGCAACCGTGGCGAGGGTAGGGGCGCCGTTGCGCGGCATGTTAGCTATTTCCCTGCCGACAAGGGGCCAGGGCGTGCGCTGTGGCAAGGGGAAATTAACCCCCGCCTGCCAGCTTGGCCTGATGCAGGATGTCGGAAGGTCAATCTCATGCTGACGGTCAGCCATGTCGCGCAGCTGGCGTCGAACTTCAAGAAGCATGGCGGCAATATCGCCGATCTGCTGGTGGTCGATACCGCCAGCGGCCCGCTGCTGGTGACCTCGACCCGAGAGGGGCACAGCGCCACCTTTGCCCTTTCGGATGCCGCCACGGCGGCGCAGGCGCTTGGCCGCGCCGATCCGCCGAAATACGGGCTGATGCTCGGCACGCCCGAGATGTCGGTGATCACCCAGAACGGCCAGCCGCGGCTGGTCTGGTCGGGGTTCAGCAACGGGCTGGAATTCGGTCTGGGGCTGTCCGGTTCCGGCAAGCCGTCGGAACGCGTCGCCCTGTCCGACATGCCCGCCGATGTTGTCGCGCTGAAGGTGTTCGACCAGAAGGGCGGCAGCTACATGCTGGCCGGGCGGGATGGCAGCATGGACCTGTCGCTGTTCCGGCTGGACGGCAACGGCCGCCCCGGTCTGATCGACCGCAAGACCGCGCCCGGCGGGGTCAGCGATGGCGAGTTCACCGATATCGAGGTCGTCAGCGTCTCGGGCGCCAGCTATGCGGTGACGACCTCGGCGCTGTCGGGCACGCTGGCGGTGTTTCAGGTCTCGCCCACGGGGCTGTCGCTGCGCGGCCATATCGGACTGGACAGCACCATCGGCATCTCGGCCCCGCGCGAGGTGCAGGGCGTCACCACCGCAAGCGGCAGTTTTCTGGTGGTGACCGGCGGCGAAAGCGATTCGGTCAGCGTCTTCAGCATCTCGGCGGCGGGGGCGATTGCACTGACCGATCACGTGGTCGATTCGCGGCTGACGCGGTTTCAGTCGGCGACCGCGCTTGCCACCGCCGAGGTTAATGGCCGCGCCTTCATCTTTGTCGGCGGCGCGGATGACGGCATCACGGTCTTCACGCTGGACGGGCAGGGCCGGCTGATCCTGCTGAGCGTGATCGAGGATGATGCCGGCCTGTCGCTCGCCGATGTCTCGGCCATCGAGGCGCGGGTCGTGGGCGGCAAGATCCAGTTGTTCGTCGCGAGCTCCAGCGAAAGCGGCGTCAGCCAGTTCAGCTTTGACCCCGGCCGGATCGGGGTCTCGACCAAGGGCAGCGGGCGGGTGACGGGCGGGGCGGGCGACGACATCCTGATCGGCACCGGCGCGTCCTCGGTTCTGGATGGCGGGGCGGGCGACGATATCCTGATCGCGCGCGAGGGCGTGGTCCATATGCGCGGCGGGGCGGGGCGCGACATCTTCGTGCCGGGGCATGGCACGAAACTGGTCACGATCCACGACTTCGTGCCGGGCGAGGACATGCTGGACCTGTCCGAGCTCGCTTTCATCCGCAGCGTCGCGCAGCTGCGCATCATCCCGACCGCGACCGGCGCGGCGCTGATCGCCGGGCCGCTGCGGATCGAGATCATCACCGCCAGCGGCACCATGCTGAGCCCGTCCTTCTTCACCGAGTCGATGTTCCGGCTGGCCCATTACGCCAACGACATCGACTATGCCGATCTGGTCACGCCGCCGCTCGCCTCGCCGCCGACCTCGGCCAGCCCGCCTGCGCCGCCGGGCGACGGGCAGGGCTACAAGCCCGGCAAGGTCCCGCCCCTGCCGGCACCCATCGCGCTGACCCGCTATGGCACCGACCGCGCCGACCAGATCGCGGCCGGAAGCGGGGCCGCCAAGATCAACGGGATGGGCGGCGACGACATGATCGTCGGCAGCTGGGGCGATGACTGGCTGTGGGGCGGCAACGGGGACGACACCATCCGCGGGGGCTTCGGCTCGGACTACATGGTCGGCGGCGATGGCGACGACCGGCTGCTGGGGCAGCTGGGCGATGACCGGCTGTTCGGCGGCAATGGCAACGACCTGATGCTGGGCGGCATGGGCGATGACCGGATGCTGGGCGGCGACGGAAACGACACCCTCAAGGGTGGGCCGGGCAATGACCTGATTCTGGGCGGGGCGGGAAACGACCTGATCTCTGGCGGGCCGGGCGATGATCTGGTCAAGGGCGGCCGGGGCAGCGACACGATATATGGCGATGCCGGCAATGACTGGCTGATCGCGCAGGGCGCGAACTCTCGCGTCTGTGGCGGCATGGGCAATGACCGGATCGAGATGCGCAATGGCTATAACTACGCCAATGGCGGGCCGGGCGACGACACCGTCTTTGGCGGCAATGGCGGGGACGAGGTCTATCTGGGCATCGGCAACGACGTGGCTTACGGGCGCGGCGGCAACGACACCATCTATGGCGCGTCCGGCGATGACCGCATCTTTGGCGGGCCGGGCGATGACATCCTGTATGGCGAAAGCGGCAATGACCGCATACACGGCCAGGTCGGCAATGATCTGGTGATGGGGATGGACGGCGACGATCTGCTGTATGGGCAGAGCGGCAATGACACGCTGTTGGGCGGGGACGGCAATGACACGATCTATGCCGGGCCGGATCACGATCTGGCCGAGGGCGGGGACGGCGACGATCTGATCAACGGCGAAGAGGGGCGCGACACGCTGCGCGGCGGGGCAGGACGCGACACCCTTTACGGCGGCAGCGACGATGACCGGCTGTATGGCGATGACGGCAATGATATGCTGTTCGGCGATGACGGCAACGACATGTTGTGGGGCGGCAACGGCCATGACGTGCTGAATGGCGGGGCGGGCGACGACCGCCTGTTCGGCGATGCGGGCGATGACACGCTGATCGGCGGCACCGGCCGCGACACGCTGACCGGCGGGGGCGGCGCCGATGTCTTTGTCTTTACGCCCGAGCCGGGACGCACGCCGCCCTTGCCCGACCTGATCACCGATTTCGAAAGCGGCATCGACCTGATCGACCTGTCCGGCTTTGGGCGCGGCCTAGTCTGGCTGGGCGAGGCGGCCTTTACCGGCGGCGGCAAGCCGCAGGTGCGGATGTCCAGCCTGTCGGATCGGGTCCAGTTGCAACTGGACACCGATGGCGATGGCAGGCTGGATTTCAGCATAGACGTCGCGGGCGATGTGATCACGCCCTTTGACCTGCTGTTCTAGGGGTCACTTCCCGGTCAGCAACGTCCACCAGATCTTGCGCGAAGGCTCTTGATACCAGGCAATCCCCAGCGTCGTCGCCACCGGGTCCATGATCACGTCGCGGGTGTCGCGGGCCTGCATCCAGGCCTGCAGCGTGGCGATGTCGTTTTCATAGCTTTCGCTGATATTTTCGCCCACGAGCTGGCCCGGGTAGCCGGCCCGCTGCGCCCGATCCAGCGGCGACGACCCGTCCGAGCCGAAATGCCACGCCCGGTTCTGCGCCGCCATGTCGCGCGAATGCGCCGCCGAGGCCGCGTTCAGCGCCGGGTCGAGCGTCAGGGGCGGCGCGCCCGATCCGGCGCGCAGCATGTTGACCTGCGACAGCACCCGGCCGGGGATGGCCGCGGCCTCGGGTCCGGTGATGGTATAGGCGACCGGGATCGGCTGCCCGTCCGGCCCCATCTGCGCGCCCGGCGTGCGCGGCGCACAGGCGGCTAGCGACAGGCCGATGGCCGCCAGGAAAAGTAACTGCTTCATACTGCCCCTCGGATTTTTCGTCATGTTTACGCAAAGCCGCTGCCGGCACAAAGCCAAGAATGCGTGATTTCCACAACATTCGTGATCGCTTTGCCCGGCTGACGACAGTTTGAATTGCCCGAATCCGTCAGGCGGACATATCGGTGAAAGGATCGACAAGCCGCGACAGACGGCAAGAGCAGGAGACAGAAATGACCGAGGCCCCTCGCAGAACCGGCACTGACGCTGCCACAACCGGCGCCCCGCGCGGGCTGGACCGCCGCCGATTCGTCATCGCGGGGGCGGCATTGGGCGTGACCGGGCTGGCCGCGCCGGCGCTGGCGCAGCAGACCCCGGATGCGGGTCAGGTGCAGTATGAGGACGGCGCCGATCAGCGGCGCAATATTTCCAGCTTTCGGGCGCAGGACTGGCGGCCCTATTTCAGCGGCCTCGCCAATGGCGCGATCCTGTGCGACATCACGTCGCGCTGCGTGCATTACTGGTCCGAGGATGAGAGCATCTATCGCCTCTACCCGTCCTCGATCCCGGTGTCATCGGAACTGACCCGCCGCGGCCGGTCCGAGATCATCAAGAAGGTCGAGGGGCCAAGCTGGGCGCCCACGCCCGAGATGAAGCAGCGCAACCCGGAATGGCCGGATTTCGTGCCGCCGGGCCCCGACAACCCGCTGGGCACCCATGCGCTGTGGCTGAGCTGGCAATATTACCGCATCCACGGCACGCATGACACGCGCAAGATCGGCCGCAAATCCTCGAACGGCTGCATCGGCTTGTATAACGAGCATATCAAGGAACTGTTCGGCTTCGCCAATATCGGCACGCAGGTCCTGCTGATCTAGCCGTGCGGCCCTGCGGCCCGGACGCATCCGGGCCGCAGCAGCGCGTCAGACCAGACGCGCGCCTTCCTTGGCGGCACCGATGAAGCTGGCGAACAGCGGCGCGGGCTGGAACGGCTTCGACTTCAGCTCGGGGTGGGCCTGCACGCCGATGAACCAGCTATGGTCGGGATATTCGATCGCCTCGGGCAGCCGGCCATCGGGCGACATGCCGGAAAACGACAGCCCGGCCTTTTCCAGATCAGGAATATAGCGGCTGTCGACCTCGTAACGGTGGCGGTGGCGGTCCTCGATTTCGGTCGCGTCGTCATAGACCTGCGAGATGCGCGAGCCGGGCTTCAACACGGCCGTATAGGCGCCCAGCCGCATCGTGCCGCCCTTGTCGTCATGCAGCGTCCGCTGGACCTTGTAGTTGCCCTGCACCCATTCCTTGAGGTGATAGACGATGGGCGTGAAGCGGGCCTTGCCAGCCTCGTGGTCGAATTCCTCGGACCCCGCATCGGCAATGCCCGCCAGATTGCGCGCCGCCTCGATCACCGCCACCTGCATGCCAAGGCAGATGCCCAGATAGGGCACGTCCTTTTCGCGAGCGTATTTCGCCGCCGTGATCATGCCCTCGGTCCCGCGCTCGCCGAAACCGCCGGGCACGATGATGCCGTGATAGCCGTCCAGCAGATGCTCGCCGTCCTTGGCCTCCAGATCCTCGGCCGCGATCCAGTCCGAGCGGACGCGGACGCGATGGGCCATGCCGCCATGGGTCAGCGCCTCGGCGATGGATTTATAGGCATCCTCGAGCTGGGTGTATTTGCCGACGATGGCGATCTTGACCTCGCCATCGGTGTGGGTGAGGCGGTCGATCACATCCTCCCACCGGGTCAGGTCGGGACGCGGGGCGGGGCTGATCTGGAAGGCGTTCAGCACCGCCTGATCGAGGCCCGCGCGGTGATAGGCGAGCGGGGCCTCATAGATGGATTTCAGATCATAGGCGGGAATGACGGCATCCAGACGGACATTGCAGAACAGCGCGATCTTGGCGCGTTCCTTTTCCGGGATCGGATGTTCCGACCGGCAGACCAGCACGTCGGGGGCGAGGCCGATGGATTGCAGTTCCTTGACGCTGTGCTGGGTGGGCTTGGTCTTCAACTCGCCCGAGGCGGCCAGATAAGGCAGCAGCGTCAGGTGCATCAGGATGCATTCGCCGCGCGGACGCTCGTGAATGAACTGGCGGATCGCCTCGAAGAACGGCAGCCCCTCGATATCGCCGACGGTGCCGCCGATCTCGCACAGCATGAAATCGACCTCGTCATCGCCGGTGGCGAGGAACTGCTTGATCTCGTTGGTGACGTGGGGAATGACTTGGATGGTCTTGCCCAGATACTCGCCGCGCCGTTCCTTTTCCAGCACGTTGGAATAGATCCGCCCGGACGAGATGGAATCGCTCTGCCGCGCCGAGACGCCGGTAAAGCGTTCGTAATGGCCCAGATCGAGGTCGGTTTCGGCGCCGTCATCGGTCACGAAGACCTCGCCATGTTCGAAGGGCGACATGGTGCCGGGATCGACGTTCAGATAGGGGTCCAGCTTGCGCAGGCGGACGGTGAAGCCGCGCGCCTGCAACAGCGCGCCCAGGGCCGCCGATGCCAGTCCCTTGCCAAGCGAGGACACCACGCCGCCGGTAATAAAGATGTAACGCGCCATGCGGCCCCCGTGAGATCGAATCAGGTTGATGCGCGGTCGCGCGAGGCGCCGTTCACGGGGCTAAAGATATAACCGAATAATCCCGTGGCCGCAACGCGGACCGCAAGCTGTCGTGGGCGCAGTGGTTTGCGCCCGCAATTTCTTGTGCTCAGTTGGCCGCAGGCGGCGCGACGGGCTGGGCTGCGTCGGGCTGCAGGGCAGGGCTGGCGGGGGCCGGATCGGCTGCGGGCGCGGCCGGTTCAGCCGGGGCGGCGGGTGCCCCCGGTTCAGCGGGCGCGGCCTCTGCGGGTGCAGCCTCTGCGGGTTCGGCAGGGGCTTGGGCGGCGGGTTCCACTGCCGGTGCTGCCGGTTCGACCGCTGCGGGCGCGGGTGCCTCGACTGCCGGTGCCGTTGCCGGTGCGGGCGCGATGGCCGCGGGGGCCGAGGCTGCGGGCAGGGCCGGTGCGGCGGCGCTGCTATCCGTCGCAGGGGCCGCAGCATCAGGGGCGGGCGGGCTGACCGGCTGGCCCACGCCGGGCGGCGGGGCATAGGTCGGCAGTTGCGGCGTGCTGCCCGTCGTCTCGCTGCTGGGCGTCACGCCCAGCTGATCGAGGACCGAGCCGCCGACGCTGCTGCGCGCGGCAATGACCGTCAGCGCGATCGAGGTGATCAGAAACGCGCCGGCCAGAATCCAGGTGGCCCGCGACATGGCATTCGCGGCTTGGCGGCCGGTCATGACACCGCCGCCACCGCCACCGCTGCCCATGCCAAGCCCACCGCCCTCGGAGCGTTGCAGCAGCACGATGCCGATCAGCAGCAGCGCAAGGATCAGATGGACGGTCAGGACGACGTTTTCCAAGACTCGGGCCTTTCGTTTGCGGACGGGCCTATCTAGTCAGCACGGCCCGGCTTGGCAAGGCTGGGTTTCCGGCGTGAAACCGGGCGCGAAAAGCGGCTTAGCCCAGGCCCTTCTGGCCCATGGACAGGAACTTCTCGCGCCGGTCGCGGACCAGATCGGCCGGTTGCTTGCCGTCCAGCTCCTTCAGCGAGGCGGCGATCTGCTTGCCCACCGCGCGGATCGCGGCGATGGGGTCGCGCTGCGCCCCGCCCAACGGTTCCGGCACGATGTTGTCGATGACGCCCAGCGATTTCAGATCCTGCGCGGTCAGGCGCAGCGCCTCGGCGGCCTCGCGCATCTTCTCGGCGTCCTTCCACAGGATCGAGGCGCAGCCCTCGGGCGAGATCACGGAATAGATCGAGTGTTCCAGCATGACGACGCGGTTCGCGGTCGCAAACGCCACCGCACCGCCCGAGCCGCCCTCGCCGATGATGACGGACACCAGCGGCACGCCGATCTGCAGGCATTTCTCGGTCGCGCGGGCAATCGCCTCGGACTGGCCGCGCTCTTCCGCGCCCTTGCCGGGATAGGCGCCGGGGGTGTCGATCAGCGTGATCACAGGCAGGCCGAAGCGGTCGGCCAGATCCATCAGTCGGATCGCCTTTCGATAGCCTTCGGGCCGGGCCATGCCGAAATTATGGGTGATCCGCGACTTGGTGTCGCTGCCCTTTTCATGGCCGATCACCACGCAGGGGGCGTCGTTGAACCGCGCCAGCCCGCCCATGACGGCGTGATCGTCGCCAAAGGTCCGGTCGCCCGCCAGCGGCGTGTAATCGGCGAACAGCGCGCGGATATAGTCGCTGCAATGGGGCCGTTCCGGGTGGCGGGCGACCTGCGTCTTGCGCCACGCATCCAGCGAGCCATACATGTCCCGCAGCAGCGCGCCGGCCTTGCGGTCCAGGGCGGCGGCTTCCTTCTCGACATCCAGATTGTCGGTCTTGGCGCCCATCGCGCGCAGTTCCTCGGCCTTGCCTTCGATATCGGCAAGCGGCTTTTCGAAATCGAGATAGGTCATCGGGTCCCCCGTCGTGTCGGGGTCTTATATGCTTCGGGTGACGGCCGATTGCAACGCGCGAAGCTTGTCCCGCAGGCGCGCGCGCCCTATCTGGGTCGGATGAAAGTCCCATTTCTGAACCCCGCCACGCGTGTCAACGTCGTCCGCCTGCAAGGCGCCATTGGCATCGCCGGGCGCGGCGGGACCGGGGGCCTGAACGATGCGGGCATGGCCCCGGTCCTTGAGCGGGCATTTCGTCGCGGCCGGCCGGTGGCCGTGGCGCTGGCGATCAACTCGCCCGGCGGCTCGCCGGTCCAGTCCTCGCTGATCGCCGCGCGTATCCGCCGGCTGTCGCAGCGCCATCAGGTGCCGGTCCACGCCTTTGTCGAGGATGTGGCGGCCTCGGGCGGTTATTGGCTGGCGAGTGCGGCGGATCAGATCTGGGCGGATGAGTGTTCGATCATCGGCTCGATCGGCGTCGTCTCGGGCCGGTTCGGGCTGCAGGATTTCATCGCCCGCCACGGGATCGAGCGGCGCATCCACACCGCCGGCCGGTCCAAGGCGCAGCTGGACATGTTCCGCCCCGAAAAACCCGAGGATGTCGCCCGGCTGCAACGCCTGCTGGACCAGATGCACGCGATCTTCATCGAGCAGGTGCAGCGCCGGCGTGGTGCGCGGCTGAAGGGCGATGACGATCTGTTCACCGGCGAGTTCTGGCTGGCCGCCCCCGCGCTTCGGATGGGGCTGATCGACGGCATCGGCCATCTGGTGCCGCGGATGCGCGATCTGTTCGGCGATCAGGTCCGCTTCCAGACCTATGGCGCGCCGCGCCCCTTCCTGCGTCGCTTCGGTATCTCGGCCGCCGATCTGGCCGACGAAACCCTGGGCGCGCTGAACGAACGCGCGGCCTTCCAGAGGTTCGGGGCATGGTAAAGGGCGCGCTGCTGATCCTGCTGGCGCTGATCGCGCTGGGGCTGATGGCGGGGCCGGGCTATCGCCGCCTGATCCGCAAGGTTCTGGGGTGGCTGCGCCTTGATCGTTGATATCCTGCTGATCCTGGCCGGGCTGGCGCTGCTGGTTCTGGGTGGTGAGTATCTGGTGCGCGGCGCCGTCGCGCTGGCGCTGCGGCTGGGCATCGCGCCGGTGATCGTCGGGCTGACGGTGCTGGCCTTCGGCACCTCGGCCCCGGAGCTGATCGTTTCGGTCGCGGCGGCGGCGCGCGGGGCGCCGGGCATCGCGCTGGGCAATGTCATTGGGTCCAACATCGCCAACATCCTGCTGATCCTTGGCGCGACCGCGCTGATCGCGCCGGTCTTGGGCCGCGACCCCGAACTGCGGCGAAGCTGGGGCTATACGATGCTCGCCTCGCTGCTGCTGATCGTGCTGTGTTTCGCCGGTCCGCTCCGGTGGTGGCACGGCGCGGTGCTGCTGACGGGGCTGGCGGCGACGCTGTTTCTGCAGATCCGCCAGTCCTCGCAGGACGACACCCCCGCGCCCGAGATGCAGGTCGGCCACGCCCCCGGCCGCCGCATCGCGCTGTGGCTGGCGGTGGGGCTGGTCACGCTGCCCATCGGCGCGCGGCTGCTGGTCGGCGGGGCGAGCGATATCGCCAGCGGGCTGGGCATCAGCGATGCGGTGATCGGGCTGACGCTGGTGGCGGTGGGCACCTCGCTGCCGGAATTGGCGGCCTCGGTCGCCTCGGCGCTGCGCGGGCGGGCGGATATGGCGATGGGAAATGTCATCGGCTCGAACCTGTTCAACATCCTGGCGATCATGGGGATCACGGCGTTTTTCGGCCCGCTGGCCGTGCCGCCCGAGATGCTGCGCTTTGACCTGTGGGTGATGCTGGCGGTGACGCTACTGTTGGGGCCGTTCCTGCTGCGCGACATCAAGATCGGGCGCCGGGCCGGCAGCGTGCTGCTGGCCGGTTATGCGGGTTATACGGCGTGGCTGCTGGCGACCTGAGGCGAGCCAGCGGGGCCGCAGACGCGCGAGGCGGATCGGGCCAGTTTCCCCTGCGTCGGGGCCTGAAATGCCCCTTGGTCGGCGGGATTGCGACGGTTTGTCCACTTTCTGACAGCGGCGTGATGACGCGTTAAGAAATCCCGCTTGTTTATCAGTGCTTTGCCCTCATCACATAAAATAGCCAGATAAATCAGAGCATTGGAAATCTGCCTAAAAAACAGGCAATCTTGGAAACGGCCATGATACGCACGGAAAAGCCACGAACGCCACAGCTCGCCCACAGAGTTATCCACAGATTCAGTGGACAGCTTTCCCCTTGCCTTTGCAGCGCCGAACTTGCAGCCCAAGGTCAGAATCACCATATCGCCGATGACCGCATTTGACGACATGACCGCTGACACTCCTCCCCTGACCGGACAGGCGCTGATCGCCGATTATGTCCGCAATCTCGACTCCAGCCCCGGCGTCTATCGGATGCTGGGCGAGAAGGGCGAGGTTCTGTATGTCGGCAAGGCCCGCAACCTGCGGGCGCGGGTGTCGAACTATGCGCGCGGGCAGGGGCATACGGCGCGGATCGCGCGGATGATCCTTGAAACCCGCAGCATGATGTTCCTGACCACGCGCACAGAGACCGAGGCGCTGTTGCTGGAACAGAACCTGATCAAGCAGCTCAAGCCGCGCTACAACGTGCTGCTGCGCGACGACAAGAGCTTTCCGAACATCCTCGTCGCCAAGTCGCACCCCTTCCCGCAGATCAAGAAGCATCGCGGCGCGAAGTCGGAAAAGGGCGATTACTATGGCCCCTTTGCCGGTGCGGGGGCGGTGAACCGGACGTTGAACCAGTTGCAGCGGGTGTTTCTGCTGCGCAACTGCACCGATGCGGTCTTTGAAAGCCGCACCCGGCCCTGCCTGCTGTTCCAGATCAAGCGCTGCAGCGCCCCCTGCGTCGGCCGCATCAGCGAGGCCGATTACGGCGCGCTGGTCTCGGACGCCGAACAGTTCCTGAAAGGCCGCTCGACGAAGATTCAGGCCGATCTGGCCGAGCAGATGGCCGTCGCCTCGGACGCGATGGAGTTCGAGCGCGCCGCCGCCCTGCGCGACCGGATCAAGGCGCTGACGGCGGTGCAGTCGGTGCAGGCGATCAACCCTCGCCGCATTGCCGAGGCCGATATCGTCGCGCTGCATATGGAAAACGGGCAGGCCTGCGTGCAAGTCTTCTTCATTCGCGGCAATCAGAGCTGGGGCAACCGCGATTTCTACCCCCGTCTCGGCGGTGCGGAATCGCCGGACGAGGTGATGCAGGCGTTTCTGATGCAGTTCTACGACAACAAGGTGCCGCCGCGCATGGTGCTGCTGTCGCATGGGGTCGAGGATATGGACCTGATGCAGTCGGCACTGTCAGAACGCGCTGGCCGCCGCGTCGTGCTGGGCGTCCCGCAGCGGGGCGAAAAGGCCGAGATGGTCGAAAACGCCCTGCGCAACGCCCGCGAAAGCCTGGCCCGCCACATGTCCGAAAGCGCTACCCAGCGCCGCCTGCTCGAGGGGCTGGCGACCGCGCTGGACCTGCCCGCCGCGCCGCGCCGGATCGAGGTCTATGACAACTCTCACATCATGGGCACGAATGCGGTGGGCGGGATGATCGTCGCCGGCCCCGAAGGCTGGATCAAGAGCCAGTATCGCAAGTTCAACATCAAGGGCACCGAGATCACCCCCGGCGACGATTTCGGCATGATGCGCGAGATGCTGACCCGCCGCTTTGCCCGGCTGCTCAAGGAAGACCCGGACCGCGAATCCGAGGCGTGGCCCGATCTGCTGCTGATCGACGGCGGGGCCGGGCAGGTCAGCGCGGTGCACGAGATCATGGCCGAGATGGGGGTGGAGGATATTCCAATGGTCGGCGTCGCCAAGGGGCAGGACCGCGACCACGGCAAGGAAGAGTTCCACCGCTTCGGCCAGCGGTCCTTTGCGCTGCGGATGAACGATCCGGTGCTGTATTTCGTGCAGCGCCTGCGCGACGAGGCGCATCGCTGGGCCATCGGCACCCACCGCGCCAAGCGCGCCAAGGCGGTCAGCGCCACGCCGCTGGACGAGATCGCCGGCATCGGCGCGGCCCGCAAACGCGCGCTGCTGGCGCATTTCGGCTCGGCCAAGGCGGTCAGCCGCGCCGCCGTCGCCGATCTGATGGCCGTCGATGGCATCAGCGAGGGGCTGGCGCAAAAGATCTATGACCGCTTTCGCGGGTAGCGGGCGCGGTCAGGCCGTTGCGCGCGTCACAGCGCCCGCTCAGCCCAGATGCCGCAGCCGGTCCAGCGCGCCTTGCAGGATATAGCCCGCCGCGACCTGATCGATGACCTCGGCGCGGCGGCGGCGCGAGGTGTCAGCCTCGAGCAGCGCGCGTTCGGCAGCGACGGTCGAGAGGCGTTCATCCCAGAACCCGATGGGCAGATCGGTCAGCGCCGACAGGTTGCGGGCAAAGGCGCGGGTCGACTGCGCGCGCGGCCCTTCCGAGCCGTCCATGTTGCGCGGCAGGCCCAGCACGATGCCGGCCAGCCCGCGTTCGGTCAGGATCTTCAGCAGCGCCTGCGCGTCGAGCGTGAATTTCTGCCGCTTGATCACCGTCAGCGGCGAGGCGACCTGCCGCAGCCCGTCGCTGACCGCGACGCCGATGGTCTTGGTGCCCAGATCAAGCCCGGCAATTCCGCCGACACGGGGCAGGGTGGCGTGAAACGCGGCCAGATCCTCGTGGATCATCCGGCGATCCCGGCCTGACGCCCGGCGGCCTCGATGGTGGCCAGATCGTCGGGACGGTCCTTGAAGCGGGTCAGCGCCTCGGCATGGATGGCGCGGGCACGGTCCTGCTCGCCCAGAACGGCAAGCGAGGTGATCAGCCGCGCCCAATCCTCGGCTGGGCCACCTTCGGCGGAGAGCCGATCCTCGAGCTGGCTGACCATGCCTTGGATCATCTGCTGCCGGTCCTCTGCGCTCAGTTCGCTCGCGGCCTGCACCTGCTCGCTGTCGGGGCCGGGCGCCTCGGTCGCGGGCGGGACATAATCGGGCTGACCGGCCAGCCAGGCCACATCGCGGATCATGCCGCGGATCGCCACCGCCCAGGGGGTATCGGGCGGGCTGGCTTCCAGCAGGTCGCGCCAGATCGGAAAGGCGCGGTCGGGGCGGCCGTTCTGGATCTGCAGCAGACCGGTCATATACAGCGCCTGCGGGTCGCGCGGATCGGCCTGCAGGGCGCGGGCGATGACGGCCTCGGTTTCCGGGGTGATCACACCGCCGGCGGCCTCGGTCATCAGCCCCGCGAGAAAGGCGTGGTCGGCGGCGCTGGCATTGGGGCCCAGAACCTCGATCAGGTGCTGCTGCGCACTGCGGGCGGCGGCCAGATTGCCCAGCCGCGCCTCGTTCCGGGCCAGCAGGGCCAGCCCTTGCGGATCGTCGGGGCGCTGCGCGACGGCCTGACGCAGCTTCTCGATCAGGTCGACGAATTGCGGGTCGGCGGGCGGGGTCAGGGCGGGCACGCCGGCGGCCTCGGCCAGTCGCGCCTCGGCCTCTTGCTGGCTGGGGCGGCTGGCATAGCTGGCCTCGGACTGCGCGATCCGGGTCGACAGACCCATATCCGGCAGCCCCGGCACACCCAGACGCAGGTAAAGCCCCACCGCCAGCACCGACAGCGCCAGCAGGATCAGCGCCGGGGCGGCGGCGTGACGCGCCACGGCGCGCGGCGTCGTCAACTGCCGCGACAGCGCCCGGTCGGCGTCGAGGATCTTGCGCCCGATCTCGGTCCGCAGCCGCTCGGCGTCGGCGGCGTCCAGGATGCCGCGCTTGAGGTCGCGGTCCACCTCGGCCAGCTGGTCGCGATAGACGCGCAGATCATAGGCGGCGGCAGGCTCTGCCAGCCCGGCCCCGCTGCGCCAGAAGGGTTGCAGCACCGCCAGCGCAACAATCAGGGTCAGGGCAATCGCGATCAGCCAGAAGAACATGGACGCTCCTTTCAGTCGGCCCTTGATAGGCGCTTTCGCGGCAAGGCAAAAGCCCGCCCGACCCCAGGATTGCGTTGCCGGACTGCATCACCCTGCGGCACATTGTTGCAGATGGGCGGACCCAAACGCCCTGCCGCGCATTGTTGGGCTGACACTATCCATCGGAGCTTACAAAATGGCTAACCCCAACGAGTCGAGTAACAACAACCTCTATTTCATCGTCGGCGCACTGGTCGTCGCGGTGGCGCTGGTCTTCTGGCTGATGAGCGGCAGCAACACCGCGACCACCGCCGACGCCCCCGCGACCACCGTCACGGTCGAGGATAACAGCGTGACCCCGGCCGCCCCGGTGGTCGAGGCCCCGGCCGCTGATGCGCCCGTGGCCGACGTGACCCCCGACGCCACCACGGCCCCGACCACGGAAGAGCCGGTCGGCAACTGACGCCAAACACGCGCCGGCAGGGACGTCCTGCCGGCGCTGACCGGGCCGCGCCCGCGTCGAAGGGGTTTTTCCTTTTCGGCAGCGTGTGTTACGAGGCCTCTGGAACCGGTGAAGGCAGCATCGCGTTGCCCTCCCGGACCTAACACATGCGGGTCACCACCCGCGCAGACCAGAGGATGACAACATGGCCTTCACGCTTCCCGATCTTCCCTATGCCCATGACGCTCTTGCCGCCGGCGGCATGTCCAAGGAGACGCTGGAATACCACCACGACATTCACCACAAGGCCTATGTCGATAACCTCAACAAGCTGATTGCCGGGACCGAATGGGAAGGCAAATCGCTCGAGGAAATCGTCAAGGGCACCTATCAGAAAGACGCCGTCGCGCAGAACGGCATCTTCAACAACGCCAGCCAGCACTGGAACCACGCGCAGTTCTGGGAGATGATGACCCCCAATCAGGGCGCCATGCCGTCCGAGCTGGAACGCGCGATCACCGACAGCTTTGGTTCGGTCGACGACTTCAAGAAGAAGTTTTCCGAAGCGGGCGCCGGCCAGTTCGGTTCGGGCTGGGCCTGGCTGGTCAAGAATGCCGACGGCAAGCTGGAAGTGACCAAGACCGAAAACGGCGTGAACCCGCTGTGCTTCAACCAGACCGCGCTGCTGGGCTGCGACGTGTGGGAGCATTCCTACTACATCGACTTCCGCAACAAGCGCCCGGCCTATCTGGAGAACTTCCTGAACAAGCTGGTCAACTGGGAAAACGTCGCCTCGCGGATGTAAATCCTGCGACATCGCCGACAGGCAAAATGCCCGCCGTCACTGGCGGGCATTATTCGTTCGGAGGGGCGCTGAAACAATCCGCACCGATCTGCCCGCGTCAAATGATAAGGGGGAAATGGTGGGCGACCCTGGAATCGAACCAGGCATGGGTCTCCCCGGCGGAGTTACAGTCCGCTGCCGCACCTTGCAGCACGTCGCCCGCCGAGCCTTCGGCGTCGGGCGTGGTCTAAGCATGACGGCGCGGGGCGTCAAGCCGGAATCAGGCAGAATTTCGGTCGCGCTTGCACGGGCCGGGCGCTTCACGCAGAAGGGTGCGGGAACAAGGGGATCGCCATGGCAGACAGCACCAACCGCAAGCCCGACTGGGTGATTGCCAAGGAACGCGCGAAAAAGGCCTCGGCCGCCGAGACCATCTGGCTGTTCGGGCTGCACGCCGTGCGCGATGCGCTGGCCAACCCGGCGCGGGAAAAGCTGCGGCTGGTGGTGACGCGCAATGCGCTAAGCCGGCTGGGCGACACCGGCGGGCTGGAGCCCGAGATCACCGATGCCCGCATCTTCGACCGCGAGGTGGGGTTGCCGCCCGACAGCGTCCATCAGGGCTGCGCGCTCGAGGTGCGGCCGCTGGACTGGGGCAGCCTGACCGAACGCGCGATCACGGGCGAGGGGGCGCCGCTGGTCGTGGCGCTCGACCGGGTCACCGATCCGCATAATGTCGGCGCGGTGCTGCGTTCGGCCGAGGTGTTCGGCGCGCGTGCCGTCGTGGCGCCTGCGCGGCACGCCGCGCCCGAGACCGGGGCGCTGGCCAAGACCGCCTCGGGGGCGCTGGAACGCCAGCCCTATCTGCGAATCGGCAACCTCTCGGACGGGTTGCAGGCGCTGAAGGATGCCGGGTTCTATTGCATAGGCCTGACCGGCGATGCCGATCTGGGGCTGGAAGATGTGCTCGACACCGCCGCCGGGCGGCCGATCTGTCTGGTGCTGGGGGCCGAGGGGCCGGGCCTGCGCGAGAAGACGCGCGAGACCTGCGACGCGCTGGCGCGTATCCCCTTTGCCGGGCCGTTTGGCTCACTTAATGTGTCGAACGCGGCGGCGGTCGCGCTTTACGCCACCGCACGACGTTTCAATTCGGCTTGAGGACCGGCCTCGAATCATGGACAGGCCGGGGGGCGGATGCCATGTCAGGTTGAACCCAGCCAGAAAAGCCATGTTTGACACACGTCTGAAAACCCTTGCCCTTGCCGTCCTGATCGCCCTGCCGCTGCCAGCTTTGGCGCGGGACTGGGCCTTGGGCGGTTACGATCCGGTGGCCTATGTCACGCAGAACCGTGCGGTGGCGGGGCGTGCCGATGTGGTCACGACCTGGCGCGGGCGCGAGTATCATTTCGCGTCCGAGGAACACCGCGCCCTGTTCGAGGCCAACCCCCGCGCCTACACCCCGGGCTTTGACGGGCTGTGCGTGGTCGCCCTGACCGAAGGTCGGTCCGAACCCGGCGATCCCCAGCAATTCCTGACCATCGGGCAGCGGGTTTATTTTGCCGGCAGCGCCAGCCGCAAGCAGACCCTTGCCTCGCATCCACGGGAATTGTTGATGAAAGCCAAGGCGATGTGGATCAAGATCAAGCCCTGATCGCGTTTCGTTCACGAAATGGCGAAGGGGCTTGGAATCCGCGAATCGCTTCCCATATCATGAGAACGGGCGCGATGCCACGGAACGGCCGCGCTCAGATCACTGTCCCTCGTTCCGCGACTTGCGCCCGGTCCTAGACCGGGCGCTTTTTCTATGAAAACGTCGCGGTGAAAGTGAGGACGACATGACCACATCCCAAGATCCCGCCGCCGAAACCGAAACCATCCGCCAGATCCGCGACACTGTCCGGACCATCGCGGTGGTCGGCCTGTCGCCGAAATCCGAACGCCCAAGCTGGGGCGTCGCCCGCTATCTGCAGGGCCGCGGCTATCGCATCATCCCGGTCAATCCCGGCCACGCCGGCGAGGAGATTCTGGGCGAGACGGTTTACAAGGATCTCGCCTCGATCCCAAGCAACGTGCAGGTCGACATGGTCGACATCTTCCGCCGCTCGGAGGCGGTGCCGGGGATCGTCGATGACGCGCTGACGCATCTGCCCGACCTGTCGGTGATCTGGATGCAGCTTGGCGTGACCCATGACGAGGCCGCCGCCAAGGCCCGCGATGCCGGCAAGACGGTGATTCAGGACCGCTGCCCCAAGATCGAGTTTCCGCGTCTGGGCTGAAGCCGCGCTCTGCGTGGCCGGTCAGATGCCCAGCCGGTCACGCAGCGCAAACCAGCTCATCCCGGCGACCAGCAGGGGAAAGCGCAGCATCTCGCCGCCCGGAAAGCGAGAGGTCGGCAGCGCGGCCATGGCGTCAAAGCCCACCGCCTGACCGGCCACCGCATCGGCCATCTGCCGCCCGGCCAGCGTCGCCAGCGCCACGCCATGGCCGGAAAAGCCGCTGGCCGACAGCGCGTTCGGGGCCGGGCGCAGAAAGCAGGGCAGCCGGTTCATGGTGATCGCCAGCGTCCCGCCCCAGGCATGGGTGAAGGGCACATCGGCCAGCGCCGGATAGATCTGCGCCAGCGGCTTGCGGACCTTGGCGGCGATGTCGCTGGGAAAACGATAGCTGACATTCTCGCCGCCGCCAAAGATCAGCCGCCCCTCATCATCGAGCCGCCAATAGTTGACGACGAATTTCGTGTCATGAACGGCGATCTGGCGGCTGGCCACCTGACGCGCCTGCGCGCCCAAGGGCGGTGTCGCCACGACGAAATTGTTGATCGGCATCACCCGTGCCGCGACCTGCGGCGACAGCCCGCCCAGATAGCCGTTCCCCGCCAGCACGACATGATCGCAGATCACCCGCCCGCTGCCGGTCTGCACGATGGTCTTGGCGGTGGCATCACGGGCGAAGGCGATGTGGTGGACATGGCTGTTTTCATGGATGACAGCGCCCGCCTGCTGCGCCAGCCGCGCCATGCCAAGCGCCAGCGCCAGCGGGTTCAGATGGCCGGCGCCGTGGTCCAGCTCTCCGCCCTGATAGGCGGGCGAGGGGATCAGGGCGCCGAACGCATCCGGCGACAGGGCCTCGATCTGGTCATAGTCGTAATGCTGCGCCAGATGGTCGATGTGGCGGCGCGCGGCGTCCAGTTCGGCGGGCTTGCGGAAGGCGTGGGCGACGCCGTCGCGGACCGGGACGCCCGCGCGGGCGGCCAGATCGCGGGTCAGGCGCTTGGCGTCCTCGGCCATGTTCCAGAAGATGCGGGCTCGGTCGCGGCCGACCAGCGCCTCCATCTCTTCGACGTCGAGCCGCTGGCCGGACCCGATCTGCCCGCCATTGCGGCCCGAGGCGCCGAAGCCGACGCGATGCGCCTCCAGCAGGACGCAGTCGATGCCGCGTTCGGCCAGATGCAGCGCCGCCGACAGCCCGGTATAGCCGCCGCCGACGATGGCCACCGTCGCCCGCGTCTCGCCCTGCAGGGGCGCGAAGGGCGGCAGCGGGGGCACCTGTTCGGCATAGACCGTCGGGGGGTATTCGCCGCGGCGGTCGTTGGAAAACAGCAGGTTCATGCTTGGCGGGTCCGCAATCGGCGTCAGACGTTCAGCAGCAGGTGTTCGCGTTCCCACGGGCTGATGACTTGCAGAAACTCCTTGTATTCATTGCGCTTGACCGATTCATAGACGGCCACGAATTCCTTCCCCAGCACCTCACCGATCGGCTCGCTTTCGACCATGATGTCCAGTGCGTCGCCGAGGGTCAGCGGCAATTCGTCCTCGGACATATAGGCGTCGCCCAGACATTCGGGGCGCGGATCGCTGCCCTCGACCAGCCCCAGATAGCCGCAGGCAAGCGAGGCGGCGAGACCCAGATACGGGTTGCAATCCATCCCCGCCAGCCGGTTTTCCACCCGCCGCGATTCCGGGCTGGAGACCGGCACCCGCAGCCCGGTGGTGCGGTTGTCGCGGCCCCATTCCAGATTGATCGGCGCGGCGAAGTCGGGGACATAGCGGCGATAGCTGTTCACATAGGGCGCCAGCAGCGCGATCACCGCCGGCAGATGCGCCTGCATCCCGGCAATGAAGTTCAGGAAGGCCGGCGTCTCGCGCCCCTGTTCGTCGGAAAAAATGTTCCGCCCGCTCGCGATGTCGATGATCGAGTGGTGGATATGCATGGCCGATCCCGGCTCGCCCTCGATCGGCTTGGCCATGAAGGTGGCAAAGCAGTCCTCGCGCAGCGCCGCCTCGCGGATGAGGCGCTTGAAGAAGAAGATCTCGTCGGCCAGCCGCACAGGATCGCCGTGGTTCAGGTTGATCTCGATCTGGCCCGCGCCGCCTTCCTGCAGGATGCCGTCGATCTCGAACCCCTGCGCCTCGGCAAAGTCATAGATGTCGTCGATCACCTTGCCGTATTCATCGACCGCCGACAGCGAGTAGGCCTGTTTGGCGGCCGCGCGTCGGCCCGACCGGCCCATGGGCGGGATGATCGGCTGGTTCGGATCGACATTGCGGGCGACCAGAAAGAACTCCATCTCGGGGGCGACGATGGGGCGCCAGCCGCGGGCCTCGTACAGCGACAGCACCCGTTTCAGCACGTTGCGCGGCGCCATCGGCACCGGCGCGCCCTGCTGGTCGAAGACGTCATGGATGACCTGCAGCGTGCAATCGGCACTCCACGGGGCGGCGGTGGTGGTGGAATAGTCGGGGACAAGGATCATGTCCGGCTCGGTAAAGGCGCCGGTGGGGTTGTCGGCCCATTCGCCGGTGATCGTCTGCAGAAAGATCGAGTTGGGCAGGTAGAACTTGTCCTGCCGGGCGAATTTCGAGGCAGGCATCGCCTTGCCGCGTGCCACGCCTGCGATGTCGGCCACGATGCATTCGACCTCGTCCAGCCGCCGCCCGGCGATATAGTCCTGGGCGGCCTGCGGGATCTGTTTCAGCCAGTCGGGGGTCATGTGTGTCCTGTGGGTTTTTGCGCTGTCCGTGCCTGCCGCGTCATGCGGCGGGCTTGCTTGCGGCGCGGTTGTCGCGAAAGAACGCCTCGATCCGGTCGGCGATCTGGGCGTTGTCGCGCTTGCCGCCCATCCGCGCCTCGGCCTGGTCCTGGATCGGGTCGGGCACGACGCCGCGGGCGCGGGTGTCGATCAGCCCCTGCACGAATTCGTCGCTGAATTCGGGATGGGCCTGAATGGTCAGCGCCCGGCCCGGATAGATCAGGGCGGC
Organism: Paracoccus jeotgali; assembly: GCF_002865605.1. Taxonomy (NCBI): domain Bacteria; kingdom Pseudomonadati; phylum Pseudomonadota; class Alphaproteobacteria; order Rhodobacterales; family Paracoccaceae; genus Paracoccus; species Paracoccus jeotgali. The sequence goes on along the minus strand of NZ_CP025583.1, from coordinate 2,005,133 downwards.
ATTGGCGCAGAAGGGGTTGGTGCCCAGCAATTCGGCGCTGTCGGGGGCGCGGGTCACCTGATCCTGATGCCATGCGTTCAGCGTCAGGGTCTGGCCGCCGAAGTCGTATTCCTGCGCACCCACCGCCCAACCGCCGGCGAATTTCTCGACCTTGCCGCCAAGCGCCTGCGCGATGATCTGGTGGCCAAAACAGATGCCGACCATCGGCACGCTGGCGTCGAAGGCGTCGCGGATGAACTGTTCCAGCGGCGCGATGAAGGGGTGATCCTCGTACACGCCGTGCCGCGATCCGGTGATCAGCCATCCATCCGCGTCATGGACCGAGGCGGGAAATTCCATCGCCTCGACATGCCATGTCTGGAAGCTAAGGCCGCGCCCGGCCAGCAGGTGCCGGAAGAAATCCGGATAGTCGCCAAGCGTCGCGCGCAGCTCTTGCGGGGATTGCCCGGTTTGCAGAATGCCGATCTTCATGTCCAACCACTTTTGCCGTTTGCCCGAACCTAGGCTTCGCATGTAACCGTTGCAATCGGGGATCAAATCGCGCCAGATGAGCGATGACATGAACGACAGCACTTCAGACATCCCGGTCATCGAGATTCGCGACCTGCAGAAATCCTATGGCCCGCTGGACGTGCTGAAGGGTGTCTCGCTCAGCGCGCCGCGCGGGCATGTGGTCAGCCTGATCGGGTCGTCGGGGTCCGGCAAATCGACGCTGCTGCGCTGCTGCAACCTGCTGGAAAACAGCCATGCGGGAGAGATCCTGTTTCTGGGCGATCCGGTGCGCTGGAAGGGGCAGGGCAAGGCCCGCCAACCCGCCAGCCGCGATCAGGTGTCGCTGATGCGGACCCAGCTGGCGATGGTGTTCCAGCAATTCAACCTGTGGTCGCACATGACCGTGCTGCAGAACGTGATGGAGGCGCCGGTCACCGTGCTAGGCCAGAAGCCAGCCGTGGTCGAGGCCCGCGCCCGCGATCTGCTGGCCAAGGTCGGCATCGCCGACAAGGCCGACGCCTGGCCCGCGCAGCTGTCGGGCGGCCAGCAGCAGCGCGCCGCCATCGCCCGCGCCCTGTGCATGGAGCCCAAGGCCCTGCTTTTTGACGAGCCGACCAGCGCCCTTGATCCCGAACTGCAACAAGAGGTGGTGCGGGTCATCAAGGATCTGGCCGGCGAGCACCGCACCATGATCCTTGTCACCCACGACATGCGGCTGGCCGCCGATGTCAGCGACAAGGTGATATTCCTGCATCAGGGACGGATCGAAGAAGAAGGTCCGCCCGATCAGGTGTTTGGCGCGCCGAAATCCGACCGGCTGCGCCAATTTCTCAGCGCCACCATGGCGCAATGATCCCCAACAGGAGAGCGTGACACATGAAAAGACTGATGATTGCCGCAGCGGCGATGGCGATGACTGCGGGCATCGCCGCGGCCGATCCGGTGCGGATCGCATCCGAAGGCGCCTATCCTCCGTTCAACATCATCAACTCGGCCGGAGAGCTGGACGGCTTCGACATCGCCGTCGGCAACGAGATCTGCAAGCGCGCCGAACTGGACTGCGTCTGGGTCAAGAACGACTGGGATTCGATCCTGCCGAACCTGAAATCGTCGAACTTCGACGCGATCATGGCCGGCATGTCGATCACCGATGAGCGCAAGCAGGAAATCGACTTTACCCAGAACTATTTCCCGCCCGCGCCCTCGGCCTATGCCGCGCTGTCGGCCGATACCAATGTCGGCGAAGGCGCCGTCGTCTCGGCCCAGACCGCGACGCTGCAGGCGGGATATGTCGCGGAATCCGGGGCGACGCTGCTGGAATTCGCCTCGCCCGACGAAACCCTGGCCGCGGTCCGCAATGGCGAGGCTGACGCGGTATTCTCGGACAAGGACTTCCTGGAACCCGCCGTCAATGAATCGAATGGCGAACTGGTCTGGGTGGGCGAGGATGTGCCGCTTGGCGACGGCATGGGCGTCGGCGTGCGCAAATCCGACACCGAGCTGCGCGACAAGATGAATGCCGCCCTGACCGAGATGAAAGAGGACGGCACCCTGAACGGCCTGATCGAAAAGTGGTTCGGCGAGGGCGCGATCTATTTCGGCGCCGACGGGCAGCCCGCCGACAAGGCCGACGCCAAGATCACGCCGCCGGCAAGCTGAGGAACACCGCCCCGCCACCCGCAAGGGCGGCGGGGCGGGACAGTGAATGTTCGAATACTGCGCCGATCCGAAATCGCTGGAGGGGCTTCGCTGGTTGTCATGCTATCTGACGACCGGCACCCATATGCGCTTCTATGCCAGCTTTGGCACGGTGCTGCTGCTGCTGGCGATCACCGCGCCGGTGGCGCTGCTGTTCGGTTTCGGGGGCGCGCTGGCGGCGCGGTCGGGCTTCGCGCCGCTGCGCTGGTTCGGCAAGGCCTATACGGCGATGGTCCGGGGCGTGCCGGACATCGTATTCTTCATGTTCGTGCCCATCGCGCTGGACCAGCTGTTCGAATATCTGCGCTCTCGCGTCTATTGCGATCCGTCGATCCCGGTGCGGCAGGGCAGCGATTTCGTGGTCTGCGCGGCGGCCAAGCTGCCGCGCGCCACCAGTGCGCCTTGGGTCCATGACGCCTACGGTTTCGCGCTGGCGGTGCTGGCCTTTGCCATCGTCTTCGGCGCCTTCGCGGCCAATGTGCTGCATGGCGCCATGCGGGCAGTCCCGCGCGCGCAGCTTGAAACCGCCGAGGCTTACGGCATGTCGCAGCGGCAGGTGAACCGGCGCATCCTGATCCCGCAGATGTGGACCTATGCCGTGCCGGGCCTGTCGAACCTGTGGATGATCCTGGTCAAGGCCACGCCGCTGCTGTTCCTGCTCGGGGTCGAGGACATCGTCTATTGGGCGCGTCAGCTTGGTTCTTCCAAGACCAGCTCGTTCGATTACGCCCACCCCGACTGGCGGCTGTATTACTTCCTGGCCATCCTCGTCTTCTACCTGCTGATGACCGCGGTGTCGGAACGTGTGCTGGGCCGGCTGACGCGGCGGCTGGCGGTGGGGCAGGCGACGCTGGCCGGCGAGACGATGCGAAAGACCGCCGCATGAGCTGCGCGCAGGCCATCGGCGACTACGCGCTGCGCTCGATCGGGCTGGGAGAGCGGCTGCTGCCTCGCGCGGACATCGACCTGTGCACGCAGGTCGTGCTGATCGGCTCCGGGCTGATTTGGAACGTCTATTTCGCCGTGATGGCGCTGTCGGTCGGCTTTTTCCTGGCCAATGCGCTGGCGCTGGCACGGGTGTCGGGCAAACGCTGGCTGCGCAAACCGGCCGAGTGGTTCATCTTCCTGTTCCGGGGCAGCCCGCTCTTCATCCAGTTCTTCCTCGCCTATCAGCTTTTCGTGCTGCTGCCGCGCGGCGGCGTGGAGCTGCTGGGCCTGACGCTGCCGGTGCAATGGCTGACCAAGGCTTGGGCGGGGACGGTCGTGGTGCTGATCCTCAACACCGCCGCCTATTCGGCCGAGATCTTTCACGGCGCGTTGCTGGCGGTGCCGAAAGGCGATCTTGAGGCCGCCGACGCTTACGGCATGACCGGCTGGAAGCGCTTTCGCCGGATCGTCTGGCCGACGATGATGCGCCTGGCCTGGCCCGCCTATACGAACGAGGCGATCTTTCTGTTCCACGCCACGACGCTGGTGTTCTTTGCCAGCTTCCCGGCCTTTGCCCAACAGGGCGACGCGCTGTATTACGCCAGCTATCTGGCCGACAAGACCTTCAACCCCTTTGTCGCCTATCCCATTGTCGCTGGTTATTTCATCCTGCTGACCTTGCTGCTGATTTCGCTTTTCGGGCTGGCCAACAGGCGCCTGAACCGGCATCTTCCGGGGGCGGCGAGACGGCTTCGTTACCGTCCGCAACTCATCAGGTGAGACAATGGACTGGTTTTCCGAACATCCCGAGGTGCGCACGATCCGTGTGGCCGCGGCCGATCTTAATGGCGTGGCCCGCGGCAAGCGGGTGCCCGCCCGCTTTGCCAAGGCCCTGCTGTCCGAAGGGACGCGCTTTCCCTATTCCGTGCTGAACATGGACATCTGGGGCGAGGATATCGAGGACAGCCCCCTGGTCTTTGAAAGCGGCGATCCGGATGCGCTGCTGATGCCGACCGAGCGCGGCTTCATGCCGATGCCCTGGCTGGACGCGCCATCGGCGCTGCTGCCCTTGTGGATGTTTCACCCCGATGGCCGCCCCTATGAGGGCGATCCCCGGCAGGCGCTGGCCCGCGTCGTCGCCCGCTATCAGGCCGCCGGGCTGACCCCGGTCGTGGCGACCGAGATGGAGTTCTTCGTCATCGACGATTCCGGCAAGACCCTGCGCGTGCCGCCCAGCCCGCGTTCGGGCAAGCGCCGGACGGGCGCGGAAACCCTCAGCCTGCGGGCGCTGGATGCTTTCGACAAGTTCTTCACCCGGCTTTACGACGCCTGCGAGGCGATGGACATTCCCGCCGACACCGCCATTTCCGAAGCCGCGCTGGGTCAGTTCGAGATCAACATGATGCACCAGCCCGATCCGCTGAAGGCGGCGGACGATGCCTGGCTGTTCAAGATGCTGACCAAGGGCATCGCACGCCAGTTCGGCTTTGCCGCCAGCTTCATGGCCAAGCCCTACGAGGTCTGGTCGGGGTCCGGGTTGCACATGCATTTCTCGGTCCTGGATGCGTCGGGGCGCAACGTGTTCGACGACGGCACCGATCGCGGCTCGGACGTGATGCATCACGCGGTGGCGGGGCTGTTGCGGGCGATGCCTGGCTCGACCCTGATCTTTGCCCCGCATGAAAACAGCTATGACCGGCTGGTGCCCAACGCCCATGCGCCCACCGGCATCGGCTGGGCCTATGAAAACCGCACGGCGGCGATTCGGATCCCGGCCTCGGGCAACCGCTCGCGGCGGATCGAGCATCGCGTCGCGGGGGGCGATGTGAACCCCTATCTGATGATCGCGGCGATCCTTGGAGCGGCCCTGAACGGGATCGAGGACGGGATCGACCCGCCACCGGCCTTCAAGGGCAATGCCTATGACCAGAACCTTGAACAGCTGCCCGGCACCTGGGCCGACGCCATCGAGGCGTTCGTCCGCTGTGACCAGATCCCGCGCATCTTTCCGCAGCACCTGATCGACAATTTCGTCATGACCAAGCGGCAAGAGCTGCGCTATATGGCAGAGTTGAGCGACGAGGAGACGGTCGAGCTGTATCTCGATCTGGTCTGACGGCAGCGGCGGCAAACTTGGCGCGGGCCGCAACCTTGTTGTTGCACGCCCCGCCGACCTCGGTTACATCTGCGGCCCGAGGCCCCAATAGCTCAGTTGGTAGAGCACCTGTTTCGTAAATAGGTGGTCGGCGGTTCGAGTCCGTCTTGGGGCACCAGTTTCCACCCGATCCTTTCCCCGCAGGTCTGCGCGCTTTTGATGCAGGTCAAGCCGGGGCCGTGGCCGCCGTGTTACGCGACATGGCAAAGGGGGAAACCGATGCGTCTGACCATGCGAACCAATCTTGCCATGCGCGTGCTGATGTATTGCGCGGTCAACAGCGACGGTCTGGCGCGGTCCGGTCAGGTCGCGGCGGCCTGCAACGCCTCGGTCCATCACGTCGCGCAGGTGGTCAACCAACTGGCGACACTCGGTTATCTTAAAACCTGGCGCGGGCGGTCGGGCGGCATCGCGCTGGCCCGGCCGGCGGCGGCGATCTCGGTCGGGGACGTGTTCTCGCATTTCGAGGCGGAACTGCCGCTGACCGAATGTTTCGACGGGCAGGGCAACACCTGTCCGCTGACCGAAAGCTGCCGCCTGCGCGACGCGCTGATCGAGGCCGCGCGCGCCTTTTACGGTGTCCTTGCCCGGCTGTCGCTGGAAGATCTGGTCTGCAACAACACCGATCTGGAAACCGCCTTCGCCGCCCCGGCCTGCCGGGCCCGGATTGGCGGCGCTGCCGGTCCGGCGGCAAACTGAGCGATCCGCGCAGCAAATATTTGACAATCATCGACTTTGACGCAGAATCCGTGTGACGTCCGCGCTGGCGGGCCGGTCCAACGGAGGAGAAGTCGTGAAACAGAAATTGCTGGCCTCGGCCGCGATCATCGCGCTGTCAACGGCGGCCGCCTCGGCCGCGATGGTGTTCCCGATGGGCGAGGATGACCGCTTCAACTGGGACAGTCTGGACCAGTTCAAATCCGCGCATGGCGATCTGTCGGGGCAAAAGCTGACGATTCTGGGGCCGTGGCTGGGTGGCGACAAGGACCTGTTCGAATCGGTCCTGCCCTATTTCGAAGAGGCGACGGGCGTCGACGTCCAATATAACGGCTCGGACAGTTTCGAGCAGCAGATCGTCATCGACGCCGAAGCCGGCTCGCCGCCCGATCTGGCGGTGTTCCCGCAGCCGGGGCTGGCCGCCGGGCTGGCCGCCAAGGGGCAGTTGAAGCCGCTGCCGGACGAGATGCGGCAGTGGATCGTGGACAACTATGCCGCCGGCGAAAGCTGGGCGCAGCTTGCCACCTATGCCGGGCCGGACGGCGACGATCAGCTTTACGCCTTCCCCTACAAGGCCGATGCGAAATCGCTGGTCTGGTATGTCCCCGAGAATTTCGAGGATGCCGGCTACGAGATCCCCGAAACGATGGAGGATCTGAAGGCGCTGACCGAACAGATCGCGGCGGATGGGGAAAAGCCGTGGTGCATCGGGCTGGGTTCGGGCGGGGCGACCGGCTGGCCGGCCACCGACTGGGTCGAGGATCTGATGCTGCGCACCGCCACGCCCGAGGATTACGACGCCTGGGTGACCAATGAGCTGAAGTTCAACGATCCCAAGGTCGTCGCCGCCATCGAGGAATTCGGCTGGTTCGCCAAGAACGACGATTTCGTCGCCGGCGGCACCGGCTCCGTCGCCTCGACCGATTTCCGCGACAGCCCAAAGGGCCTGTTCGACAGCCCGCCCGCTTGCTACATGCACCGGCAGGCGAGCTTCATCACCACCTTCTTCCCCGAGGGCACGGTGGTCGGCGAGGATGCCGATTTCTTCTATTTCCCGGCCCCTGCCGATGGCTCTGCCGGGCAGCCGGTGCTGGGCGGCGGCACGCTGTTCGCCGCGCTGACCGACAATCCGGCGGCGACGGCCTTCATCGAGTTCCTGCAGACGCCGCTGGCCCATGAGGTCTGGATGGCGCAGGAAGGTTTCCTGACCCCCCATACCGGCGTCAACCCCGAAGCTTACAGCGAGGACACCGTCCGGCGCATGAACGATATCCTGCTGAATGCGACGACCTTCCGCTTTGACGGGTCGGACCTGATGCCGGGGGCGATCGGCGCAGGCGCGTTCTGGACCGGGATGGTCGATTTCGTCGGCGGCAAATCGGCCCAAGACGCGGCGGATGCGATCCAGGCGACCTGGGACACGATCAAGTAGCCATCGCCAAGGGCTGACAAGGGGGCTGGATGGACCTGTTTCTGATGGCGGTCGGGACCATCGTGGCCGGCGTGGCGGGCTGCGTGGCGTGGTTCTGGGGCTCGAACCTGGTGCTGGACCTGATCCTGCCCCCGCGCGGGCCGCAGGCCGGGCGCAATATCGGGCGCGCCGCAATGATCCGGCCCTGGCTGTTTCTGGGGCCGGCGATCCTGTTTCTGGGCGTCTATCTGGTCTATCCGGTCATCAACTCGTTCTGGCTGTCGCTGCATGACGGCTCGGGTCGGCGGCTGGTCGGCGCCGACAACTACACCTGGCTGGTGGGCGACACCAAGTTCCGCGAATCGATCCGCAACAACTTCTTCTGGCTGCTGATCGTGCCCGCGCTGTCGACGCTGTTCGGGCTGATCGCGGCGCAACTGACCGACCGCATCCGCTGGGGCAGCATCGGCAAGTCGCTGATCTTCATGCCGATGGCGATCTCTTTCGTCGGCGCGGGCGTGATCTGGAAGTTCATCTATGAATACCGCGAGCCGGGGACCGAACAGATCGGCCTGCTGAACGCCATCGTGCAATGGCTGGGCGGCACGCCGCAGACCTGGCTGACGCTGATGCCGTGGAACAACCTGTTCCTGATGATCGTGCTGATCTGGATCCAGACGGGATTCGCCATGGTGATCCTGTCGGCCGCCCTGCGCGGCATCCCCGAAGAAACCATCGAGGCCGCGGTTCTGGACGGCGCCAACCCCTGGCAGATCTTTCTGCGCATCAAGGTGCCGCAGATCATGGGCACCATCGCCGTGGTCTGGACCACCATCACCATCACCGTGCTGAAGGTCTTCGACATCGTCTTTGTCATGACCAACGGGCAATGGGGCACGCAGGTGCTGGCAAACCTGATGTATGACTGGATGTTCCGCGGCACCCCGGATTACGGACGCGGCTCGGCCGTGGCCATCGTGCTGATGATCCTGGTGCTGCCGATCATGGTCTGGAACATCCGCAACGTCCGGCGGGAGATGCGCTGATGCAGGACATGGCGGGCCGCAAGCCGGCGCTGATCTGGGCGGTCAATCTGGCCGCGCTGCTGCTGGTCATCCTGTGGACGGTGCCGACGGCGGGGCTGTTCGTGTCGTCGTTTCGCGACCGCGACCAGATCTCGGCCACGGGCTGGTGGAAATCGCTGACCACGACCGAACAGACCGGCTTCGTCCGCAGCGGCACCGCCGAGGACCAGCGGGCCGAGGGCGATGTCTTCGTGATCGAGGGCAATGTGCTGGCGCCCGATCAATCCCTGCTGGGCTGGGGCACCCGCGCCCGCGAACCCGCCGCTTATCGGCCGGGCGAGACGGCGGAACTGGACGGCGCGCGGCTGACGGTGGCCGAGGACGGTTCCTATCGTCTGGAATCCGACCGCCCCTTCGAGATGCGGCGGGGCGAGCGGATTTTCGTGACCACCGGCTCGCCGCCCGATTTCACCCTGTCGAACTATGCCCGCGTGCTGCAGGCCGAAGGCATCGGCCGGGCCTTCATGAACACCATGACCGTGACCATCCCGGCGACGATCATCCCGATCCTGATCGCCGCCTTCGCCGCCTATGCGTTGGCCTGGATGGAATTTCCGGGCCGCGCCCTGCTGACTGCGGCGGTCGTGGGCCTGCTGGTCGTGCCCCTGCAGGTCGCGCTGATCCCGCTGCTGCGCCTGCACAACGATATCGGCATCGGCAAGGGCTATCTGGGCATCTGGCTGGCACATACCGGCTTCGGCCTGCCGCTGGCGATCTATCTGCTGCGCAACTACATGGCCGGGCTGCCGCGCGAGGTGATCGAAAGCGCCCGCGTCGATGGCGCGACCGAGTTCCAGATCTTTCGCCGCATCATCCTGCCGCTGTCCTTTCCGGCCCTTGCGTCCTTTGCGATCTTCCAGTTCCTGTGGGTCTGGAACGATCTGCTGGTGGCGACGGTGTTTCTGGGCAACACCCGCGAGCAGCTGGTCATGACCGGCGTGCTGCGCGAACTGATGGGCTCGAAGGGGGGTGAGTGGGAGATCCTTGCCACCTCGGCCTTCATCTCGATCGCGGTGCCGCTGGTCGTGTTCTTTGCGATGCAGAAATATCTGGTCCGCGGATTGCTGGCCGGTTCGGTCAAGGGCGGTTGAAGATGGCGTTGGACGGCAAGCGGGACTGGTGGAAGGGCGCGGTGATCTATCAGGTCTATCCGCGCAGCTATCAGGACAGCAATGGCGACGGGACCGGCGATCTGGCGGGCATCACGCTGCGTCTGGACCACATCGCGTCGCTGGGGGTGGACGCGGTGTGGATCTCGCCCTTCTTCACCTCACCGATGAAGGATTTCGGCTATGATGTCAGCAATTACCGCGACATCGACCCGGTCTTTGGCAGCATGGCGGATTTCGACCGGCTGATCGCCCGCGCGCATGATTTGGGGCTGCGGATCATCATCGATCTGGTGCTGTCGCATAGCTCGGACCAGCACCCGTGGTTCATCGAAAGCCGGTCCAGCCGCGACAATCCGCGCGCCGACTGGTATGTCTGGGCCGATCCCAAGCCGGACGGAACGCCGCCCACCAACTGGCTGTCGATCTTTGGCGGCAGCGCCTGGCAATGGGACGCGCGGCGGCTGCAATACTACCTGCACAACTTCCTGCCCAGCCAGCCCGACCTGAACTTTCACAACAGGCAGGTGCAGGACGCGCTGCTGGATGTGGCGCGGTTCTGGCAGGATCGCGGCGTCGATGGCTTTCGGCTGGACACGATCAACTTCTATACCCATGACGCGCAGTTGCGCGACAACCCGGCCCTGCCGCCGGAACTGCGCCGCAGCGATACCGCGCCCGCGGTCAATCCCTATAATTATCAAAGCCATCGCTTCGACAAGTCGCAGCCCGCGAACCTGCATTTCTTGGAACGCCTGCGCGCGGTGATGGATGAGACCGGCACCGTCGCCCTGGGCGAGATCGGCGACAGCGAGCGCGCGTGGGAGCTGTTGCAGGACTACACCGCGGGCGAGACGCGGATGCAGATGTCCTATCTGTTCGATTTCCTGTCGGGCGAAAGTCTGGACGCGCAGCGCATCGTTCAGGTGTTCGAGGACAAGGCGCGGCTGGCCCCCGATGGCTGGCCCTGCTGGGCGTTTTCCAATCACGACGTCGTCCGCCATGCCAGCCGCTGGTCGCTGACCGAGGCCGCTGTCCGCGCCTATGTGCAGGTGCTGGTCTGCCTGCGCGGCTCGATCTGCCTCTATCAGGGCGAAGAGCTGGGCCTGCCCGAGGCCGATATCGCCTTCGAGGATCTGAAAGACCCCTACGGGATCGAGTTCTGGCCCGAATTCAAGGGCCGCGACGGCTGCCGCACGCCGATGGTCTGGGATGCGACGCTGCCGAATGCCGGCTTTTCCGAGAGCACCCCCTGGCTGCCGATCCCGGCCGAGCATCTGGGCCGCGCCGTCAGCCTGCAGCAGGACGATCCCGATTCGGTGCTGAACCACTATCGGCAGGCCATTGCGCTGCGGCAGCGTCACGCGGCGCTGCAACAGGGCACGCAGGAATTGCGGGTTCAGGGCGACGTGCTGTTCATCGACCGTCAGGCGCCCGGCGACCGCGTGCGGCTGCGCGCCAACCTGTCGGACCTGCCGCAGCAGGGGCTGGCCTCGTGGCAGGTCGAGATCATCGAGGGCGAGGGGGGTGCGGGATGGCAGACCTGAAACTGCGCGACATCGGCAAATCCTATGTCGAGGTCGAGGTGCTGCGCGGCATCGACCTCGACATCCGCTCGGGCGAGTTCGTGGTCTTTGTCGGCCCCTCGGGCTGCGGGAAATCGACGCTGCTGCGGATGATCGCGGGGCTGGAACGGATCAGCCGGGGCGAGCTGTGGATCGACGGGCAGCGCGTCAACGACATCCCGCCCAGCCAGCGCGGCATCGCGATGGTGTTCCAGTCCTACGCGCTGTATCCGCACATGACCGTGCGCGACAATATGGGCTTTGCCCTGCAGATCGCGGGCAAGAGCCGGGCCGAGATCCGGCAGGCCACCGACCGCGCGGGCGAAATGCTGCAACTGACGCCCTATCTGGACCGGCTGCCCAAGGCGCTGTCGGGCGGGCAGCGCCAGCGCGTGGCCATCGGGCGGGCCATCGTGCGCGACCCCAAGGTGTATCTGTTCGACGAACCGCTGTCGAACCTTGATGCCGCGCTGCGGGTGGCGACGCGGATCGAGATCGCGCAGCTCAAGGAAAGCATGCCCGACCGGACCATGATCTATGTCACCCACGACCAGACCGAGGCGATGACGCTGGCCGACCGCATCGTGGTCCTTGCCGGGGGCGGCATCGCGCAGGTGGGCGCGCCGCTGGACCTGTATGAGCGCCCGATCAACGAATTCGTCGCCCGCTTCATCGGCAGCCCGGCGATGAACCTGCTGCCCGGCCGCATCGTCTCGACCGGCGAGGTGACAGGCGTCGAACTGGACGCGGGCGGGCAATGTCAGGTGCCGATCCCGTCGCAGCCTTCCGATCAGGGGCTGGCGGTCAATCTGGGCGTCCGCCCCGAGGATCTGCGCGTCACCGACGGGCCGGCGCTGTTTCAGGGCCGCGTCGATCTGACCGAGGCGCTGGGCGAGGTGACGCTGCTCTATTTCGGCACCGGCTCGACGCAGGAGCCGGTGATCGCCAAGCTGCCGGGCATCCATGCCGGGCTAAACCGCCAGACCGTGCGCCTGACCGCCGAGCCGAAGGCGCTGCATCTGTTCCATGGCGGGCAATCGCTGCTCTACCGCTCGCAGGCACCGGCCCCCGCCGCCCCGCCCGAACCGCCGGGGGGCGAGGATCTCGGTCCGGTGGTCAAGCCCACCCCGGCCCGCTAGCCGGGCGGGCAAGCGCGATTGACCGGCTTCGTGCAACTGCCTAATGCTGGCCGCAACCGCAGGGGGACGGCATGAAGATCATCATTTGCGGCGCCGGGCAGGTCGGCTGGCAGATCGCCCGGCATCTGTCGGGTGAACGCAACGACGTCACCGTGATCGACAACAACGGCGAACTCGTCCGCCGCGCGACCGAGGCGCTGGACGTCCAGGGCGTCGCCGGTTTCGCCAGTCACCCCGATGTGCTGGACCGTGCCGGGGCGCGCGACGCCGATCTGATCATCGCCGTGACCCATTCGGACGAGGTCAACATGGTCACCTGTCAGGTGGCCCATTCCGTGTTTCAGGTGCCGCGCAAGATCGCGCGGCTGCGCTCTCCGGCCTATCTGGACGCGATCTATTCCGATCTCTACCGCACCGATCACCTGCCCATCGACGTGGTCATCAGCCCCGAACGCGAGGTGGCAGAGGCCGCCTTGGCGCGGCTGCGCGCGCCCCAGACCTTCGAGGCCGAGGATTTCATGGATCGCCGCGTCCGCCTGCTGGGGCTGGTGCTGGACGATGACTGCCCGGCGCTGAACACCCCGCTGCGGCAGTTGAACGAACTCTTTTCCAGCCTCACCGCCATCGTCGTCGGCGTCCGCCGCGAGGGGCGGCTGTTCGTGCCGGAAGCCAATGACCAGCTTTTCGCCGGCGACCAGATCTATGTCCTGTCCAGCCGCGAGGATGTGACCCGGACGATGGAAATCTTCGGCAAGGAGACCCACCGCGCCGACCGCGTCATCATCATCGGCGGCGGCAATGTCGGGCTGTCGGTGGCCAAGGCGCTGGAAGCCGGGCGCGACCGCGTCCGTGTCAAGATGATCGAACGCAACCGCGACCGCGCCGAACTGGCCGCCGACGCGCTGGAACGGACCATCGTGCTGCATGGCGACGGGCTGTCGCTGGAACTGCTGGAAGAGGCCGCGATCCGCCAGACCGACGCGGTGATGACCCTGACCGATGACGACAAGGTCAACATCCTCGCCGCCGTCCGCGCCAAGCAGGCGGGCGCCAAGCTGGTCGTCAGCCTGGTCAACGACCCGACGCTGGTGTCGCTGATGAAGCCCCTGGGGGTGGACGCCTATATCAACCCCCGCTCGATCACCGTCTCGACCATCCTGCGCCATGTCCGCCATGGCCGGGTCCGCGACATCTACTCGATCGGCGATGCCGAGGCCGAGGTGATCGAGGCGCAGGTGCTGGCCACCTCGTCCATGTCGGGCCGCACCATCCGCGAGATCGAACTGCCCGAAGGCGCGCTGATCGGCATGATCCTGAAGGGCGACCGCGTCATCAAGCCGATGCCCGACATCCGCCTGTCCGAGGGCGACATCATCTGCATCTTCGCCATGACGCCGGACGTGCACGAGGTCGAGCGGCTGTTGCAGGTCGCCATCGACTTCTTCTGATGCAGACGCTGTTCCGCCTGCCGCTGTTCATCCTGCTGATCGGCTTTTCCGGGGCCGCGATGCTGGTCCCCGCCGGTTACGCGGCGACGCTGGGGCTGGGCGAGCTGGGGCGCATCTTCCTGTTCAGCGGTGCGCTGCTGCTGGTGCTGTCGGCGCTGCTGGGGGTGGCGGTGGCGGGGAATAGCGACACGATCTTCCTGCAGGGCCGCTCGGCCCTGGCGACGATGCTGGGGGCGTTCGTGCTGCTGCCGGTGGCGCTGGCCATGCCGCTGTCGCTGGCGCTGCCCGATACCGGCCTCTACAACGCCTGGTGGGAGATGGTGAGCTGCCTGACCACCACCGGCGCCACGCTGTATGCCGCAGAACTGCTGGCCCCGCCGCTGCATCTGTGGCGGGCGATGGTCGGCTGGCTGGGCGGGCTGTTCATTCTGGTCACCGCCGTCGCGGTGCTGGCGCCGCTGAAGGTCGGCGGTTTCGAGATCCTCGATTCGCCACATCGCGGCAGCGAGAAGTTCACCCCGCTGGTCGAGGGCGAGGTGCCCGGCCACCGGATGCGCGCGCAGCTTCTGAACCTCGCCGGCCAGCGCGCCAGCCCGACCGAGCAGAGCCTGAAACTCGCGGCGCAGGTGACGCCCTGGTATGCCGGGCTGACGCTGCTGCTGTGGGTGCTGCTGCTGATGGCGGGCGATCCGGGGCTGGTGGCGCTGTGCCGCGCGATGGGGACGCTGTCGACCTCGGGCATCTCGCCGGTCTCGGGGCCGGTCGGCATCCATTCCGGCCTGTTCGGCGAGGTCGCCGTCTTTGCCTTCCTGCTGCTCGCCCTGTCGCGGCGCTTCTGGCCCGGCGGCGAATCGCTGCGCGCCTCGGAACGGCTGCGCGACGACCCGGAACTGCGCCTGGGCCTTGCCGTGGTGGCGCTGGTCGCGGCGGTGCTGTTCGCCCGCCACTTCACCGCGGCGATCGAGATCGGCGCCGCCCGCCCGGATGGCGGGCAGGCCATGCTGCTGCCGCTGAGGGATGCGGCGGTGGCGACCTGGGGGTGGCTGTTCAACGCGCTGTCCTATCTGACCACGACGGGCTGGAACTCGATCGACTGGAAGGGCGCGCGGAACTGGTCGGGCCTTGAATCGCCGGGGCTGCTGCTGGCCGGGCTGGCGATGATGGGCGGCGGCGTGGCGACCACGGCGGGCGGCGTCAAACTGCTGCGCGTCTATGCCCTGGCCCGCCAGAGCCAGCGCGAGATGGAGCGGATCATCCACCCCGCCTCGGTCAGCGGCGGCGGCGCGGTGGCCCGGCGCATCCGGGGCGAGGGGGCGTATCTGGCCTTTATCTTCTTCATGCTGTTCGCGCTGTCGATTGCTGTCTCGGTCCTGCTGGTGTCGATCCACCAGATCGAGTTCGACACCGCCGTCATGCTGTCGGTCTCGGCGCTGACAAATACCGGGCCGCTGGCCGGCACCATCTCGCTGACCCCCAGTTTCGAGGCCAGCGCCGGCTTTGCCTCGAACCCTTGGCAAGGCTGGTCGGGCCTTGCCCTGCTGCCCAAGACAGTGCTGGCGGGGGCGATGGTGGCGGGCCGGCTGGAAACGCTGGCCATCCTGGCGCTGCTGACGCCCGAGTTCTGGCGTCGCTGAAAGGACACAGCACTGTGCCTTGACGGACAAGCGCCGCTTGTCACAGCCCGATTCGTCCCATAGATTTCAGGAAACAATCAGAACAGGGACCAAACATGGCCGGCGACAAACAGAATCTTCAGGATGCATTCCTGAATCACGTCCGCAAGACCAAGGTTCCGGTAACGATCTTCCTGATCAATGGCGTCAAACTGCAGGGTGTGATCACCTGGTTCGACAATTTCTGCGTGCTTCTGCGCCGCGACGGGCAGTCGCAGCTGGTCTACAAGCACGCGATCTCGACCATCATGCCGGGCGCGCCGATCAGCCTCTATGAAGGCGACGACTGATTGGCGCAGTCCCATGTCACGGAACGCGCCCCGACCCGCGCCTATGTGATCCAGCCCGACATCGACGGCAGCGCCGGGTCGCGCCGCTCGGCCGAGGATGCGCTGGCGGAAGGCGTGGCGCTGGCCATGGCGCTGCCGGGGGTCGAGATCGTCGGCTCTCAGGTGGTGCGGCTGCGCAAGCCCTCGCCGGGTTATCTGCTGTCCAGCGGCAAGCTGGAAGAGGTGGGCGAGGTTCTGGAACAGTCCGAGGTCGAGCTGGTGCTGATCGACGGCCCGGTGACGCCGGTCCAGCAGCGCAATCTGGAAAAGGCCTGGGGGCTGAAGATCCTCGACCGGACCGGGCTGATCCTGGAAATCTTCGCCGACCGCGCCCGCACTCGTGAAGGCGTGCTCCAGGTCGAACTGGCGGCGCTGTCCTATCAGCGCACCCGGCTGGTCCGGGCCTGGACCCATCTCGAGCGGCAGCGCGGCGGCTTCGGCTTTGTCGGCGGCCCCGGTGAGACGCAGATCGAGGCCGACCGCCGCGCCATCGACGACCAGATGACCCGCCTGCGCCGGCAGTTGGAGCGCGTGGTCAAGACGCGGACCCTGCATCGCGCCGCGCGGGCCAAGGTGCCTTATCCGATCGTGGCGCTGGTCGGCTATACGAACTCGGGCAAATCGACGCTGTTCAACCGCCTGACCGGGGCCGAAGTGCTGGCCAAGGACATGCTGTTCGCGACGCTGGACCCGACGATGCGCGCGATCCGCCTGCCTTCGGGGCGCCAGATCATCCTGTCGGACACGGTGGGCTTCATCAGCGACCTGCCGCATCAACTCGTCGCCGCCTTCCGCGCCACTTTGGAAGAGGTGCTCGAGGCCGATCTGATCCTGCACATCCGCGACATCAGCCATCCCGAAACCGAAGAGCAGGCGGGCGACGTGGCCGAGATCCTCGAATCGCTGGGGATCGACGAGGATGTGGCCCTGATCGAAGTGTGGAACAAGATCGACGCGCTGTCTGACGCGACCCGCGCCGCGCTGCGCAATACCGACCGCCGGACCGAGGGCGTGCAGGCGATCAGCGCGCTGACCGGTGAGGGTCTGGACGAACTGACCGCCGCCATCGACCGCTCGCTGGATGCGGTGCTGTCCGAACCGCGCGAGACCGCGGAACTGCGCCTCGACTTCGGCGACGGCCGCCGCCGCGCCTGGCTGCACGAGCAGGGCGTGGTCGAGGAAGAGCGGCCCGAGGACGACGCGGTGATCGTCAACGTCCGCTGGACGGAGCGCCAGCGCGAGGCGTTTGCGGCGTTGTAGCGGTGGGGACTGTGGCGTTGCGGCCTGGCAGGCTCGCGGCTTCGGGGTCTCGCAAGCCTCGCAGTCTCGGACCCTCGCGGCCTCGCAGCTTGGCGCGTCTGCAGCGTTTTAGCGTTGGGGTGTCGGTTGGGCGTCGGCTAGCTTGACCCGAGGCGACTGACTTTATCGGACACCCCTTTGCATGGGCTGCGTTCGGTTAAAGTTGAAGGTCTGCTACAGGTAACGCCCGATGATCCTCCATGTTGCGCGCTGAAGCGTGCTACTGCGCGTCTCTGCGGCAGCGGCGTCTGATTGGCGCCCGCGCCGAAAGATGACAAAGCGTTCCCTAAGGCAGTTCGCGTCGCCGCTCCGCGTCCGAGATGAAGATTGGCGAAGCGATTGACTGCGCCTGTTACTTCCGCTCTGCTGGACGTCCTCCTGAACATCGAAATCGTGTCGCCAAAGTCAGCGCCGAATCGACGCCTGACGCCGCTCACAAGTCATTATGCGCGTTCAGCAGATCGGCGGCGCGGACCGTGCGGCCGTCGGGGGTGCGGCACAGATCGGCGCGGCGTCCGCCTTGGGTGCGGGGGATGACCTGGCCGCCGGTGCCCTGACAGTATTGCGCCGCCGGATCGACCTGAATGCCTCCGGCCGGGGCCGAGCCGGTGCGTGGCTGCGCGCCGGGGCCACCGCAGGCGGCGAGTGCCAGACAGGCGGTGATCGCGGTCAGGGTCAGTGATTTCGTCATCTCTCGATCCTTTATGGCCCGCCGCATCTTTGCCGCTCCCGCCCGGCAGGGCAAGCCCGCGCGGTGCAGGACGCGACAGAGCTCGCTCGCCCGTTCAACACGTTTCCGATGGACACGGGACGGGTGTGGCAGATCTTCGCAGATGAAGATGGCTTGTTTGCCCGCGGCCTTCACCTGACGTTTATTAATGGTCCGCGGGCCCGTCCTGACGGCAGTCCTAGACCGGCAGTCTATGCGTACTCGCCTTCCCACACCGCCCGATCCCCCTGCCCACCCCGTTCGGGTCGCCCCTGAGATCCGCGTCCCCCCTTTTCGCGCCGCTGGGTCATGTGCCATCTGATCATGTGCGGGCCAAGTCCGTTTCCACGCAATCCACCTTGTGATCGCGGCACTCGGGCACGTGCTGCGAGGCTTGTGTCTTAGCGCGCTACAGCAGCCCATCCCTACGGAAGCTCACCTCTCGCCCGGCGCCGATGATCAGGTGGTCGTGGATGGTGATGCCCATGACCTCGGCGCCGATCTGGATGCGCTGGGTCATGGTGATGTCGGCCTGCGAGGGAGTCGGGTCGCCCGAGGGGTGGTTGTGGACCAGGATCAGCGCCGAGGCGCCTAGTTCCAGCGCGCGGCGCAGGATCTCGCGCGGGTAGACCGGGACGTGATCGACCGTGCCTCGTCCCTGCGCCTCGTCCGCGATCAGGATGTTCTTGCGGTCGAGAAACAGGACGCGGAACTCCTCGGTCCCCTCATGGCCCATCGCGGTGTGGCAGTAGTCGAGCAGCGCGTCCCAGCCCGAAAGCGCCGGGCGCTGCATGATCCGGGCCCGCGCCATGCGTTGCGCGGCGGCGGCGACGACCTTCAATTCGGTTACCACGGCCGGACCCACGCCCTCGATCTCTCGCAGCCGGGCGGGCGCGGCGGCCAGAACGCGCGAGAAATCGCCGAAGCTGTCGATCAGGCGCCGCGCGAGCGGTTTGACGTCCTGACGGGGGATGGCGCGGAACAGCACCAGCTCCAGCAGTTCGTAATCCGGCATCGCGCCTGCCCCGCCGGACATGAAGCGGTCGCGCAACCGCGCCCGGTGATCGGCAAGATAGGACGGCGCGGCCGGTGATCCGCGCCGCGTGGACGGGTCGGATGGCTCACCTGTATCAGCGCCAGCCGGCAGCCACACGGCCTCGTCACTGTCGGGGTTGAACAGCGGCAGCGGGGCTTCCTGAAAGGATCGATTCGCACTCATGCCCTGCAGGCTGGCACAGGGCGGATGAAAAATCCGTTAACGCGGCTGCGGACCCGCCCCGGCAGCCATCGCCACGTCGCAGCGGAATCGCCTTGACCCATGGCCCGGCTTGCGCCCTACAATCAACCCCATCCTTGGGCAGAATCGCCCGCTTGAAACAAGAGGTTGCCATGACCCCGATGAAAGCCCTTATGGCCTCGGCCACCGCGCTTGGCCTGCTGGCCGGTGCCGCCGCGGCCGAACCCGCGCTGATTTTCGATCTGGGCGGCAAGTTCGACAAATCCTTCAACGAGGCCGCCCATACCGGCGCGCAGCGCTGGAAAGAGGAAACCGGCGGCTCTTACAAGGAACTGGAAATGCAGTCGGAAGCGCAGCGAGAGCAGGCGCTGCGCCGGCTGGCCGAAACCGGCGCCAACCCCATCGTGATGACCGGCTTCGCCTTTGGCGAGGTGCTGAACACCGTCGCGCCCGACTATCCCGACACGAAATTCGTGCTGATCGACATGGCGGTGGATCAGCCCAATGTGCAGTCCAACGTCTTCAACGAGGGCGAGGGCTCTTATCTGGCCGGCGTCATGGCCGCGCAGGCGTCGGAAAGCGGGACCGTGGGCTTTATCGGTGGCATGGACGTGCCGCTGATCCACAAGTTCGAATGCGGCTATCGGCAGGGCTTTCTGGCCGCGCGGCCCGACGGCAAGGTGATCGTCAACTATACCGGCACGACGCCCGCCGCCTGGAACGACCCGGTCAAGGGCGGCGAGCTGGCCAAGGCCCAGCAATCGCAGGGTGCGGACGTGATCTATGCCGCCGCGGGCGGGACCGGGATCGGGGTGCTGCAGGCAGCCGCCGACATGGACATCCTGTCCATCGGCGTCGACAGCAACCAGAACCACCTACATCCCGGCAAGGTGCTGACCTCGGTCGTCAAGCGCGTTGACAATGCGGTGTTCGACGCCTTCACCGTCGGCGAGAATGTCGAGCCCGGGACCAAGGTCTGGGACGTCCGCTCGGACGGGGTGATCCTCGCGATGGACGACAACAACGCGCCGCTGGTCACGCCGGAGATGACGCAGGCGGTCGAAGAGGCGAAGGCCAAGATCATCTCGGGCGAGATCGAGGTGCATGACTACATGACCGACAACACCTGCCCGGTCGATTGATGCCTGAAAAGGCGCAAAAGCGCGGGGGGCCGGACGCGGCCCCTCGTTCCGCTGGCGATGTTCCGGCGATCGAATTGCGCGGGATCTCCAAGGCGTTCGGCCCGGTTCAGGCCAATCGCGACATCGACCTGCGGGTCGAGCGGGGCACCATCCACGGCATCATCGGCGAGAACGGCGCGGGCAAATCCACGCTGATGTCGATCCTTTACGGATTCTACAAACCCGACAGCGGGGAAATCTGGATCGGCGGCAAGCCGGTCCAGATCACCGATTCGATGACCGCGATCCGGTCCGGCATCGGCATGGTGTTTCAGCATTTCAAGCTGGTGCGGAACTTCACCGTGCTGGAAAACATCATCCTTGGGGCCGAGGACGGGCCGATGCTGCGCCCCTCGCTGGCGCGTGCGCGGGGGCGGTTGCGCGAGCTGGCGCAGGAATACGAGCTGAACGTCGATCCCGACGCGACCATTGACGAGCTGTCGGTCGGCCATCAGCAGCGGGTCGAGATCCTCAAGGCGTTGTATCGGCAGGCCGATATCCTGATCCTGGACGAGCCGACGGGCGTGCTGACCCCGGCCGAGGCGGATCATTTGTTCCGTATCCTCAACGGCTTGCGTGACGAAGGCAAGACGATCATCCTGATCACCCACAAGCTGCGCGAGATCATGGAGATCACCGACACCGTCAGCGTGATGCGGCGCGGCCAGATGGTCGCCTCGGTCGCCACCGCCGACACCAGCCCCGAGGAACTGGCCGAGCTGATGGTCGGGCGCAAGGTGCTGCTGCAGGTGGACAAGACCCCCGCCGCGCCGGGTCCGACCGTTCTGTCGGTGCGCGACCTGCGGATGCGGGACGAGGACCGGGTCGAGCGGCTGCGCGGGATCAGCTTCGACATCCGCGCGGGTGAGATCGTGGGCATCGCCGGGGTCAGCGGTAATGGTCAGACGCAACTGCTTGAACTGCTGGGCGGATTTCCCGAACCCGGCGCCAAGATCACCGGCGAGGTGCGGGTGAACGGCCAGATGCTGGACCTCAGCGGGCGGCACTCGGACGCGGCGACGCGGCGGGCGCGGGGGATCGGTCATGTCCCCGAGGATCGGCAGGATGAAGGGCTGATCATGGACTTCACGGCCTGGGAAAACATCGCCTTCGGCTATCACACCGCGCCGGAATACCGTAGCGGGCCGTTCATGGACCGCGCCGCGATCCGCGCCGATGCCGAGGGCAAGATCAGCCGGTTCGACGTCCGCCCGCCCGACCCGGATCTTGCGGCGCGGAACTTCTCGGGCGGCAACCAGCAGAAGATCGTCGTCGCGCGCGAGGTTGAGCGCAATCCCGACCTGCTGCTGATCGGCCAGCCCACCCGCGGCGTCGATATCGGCGCCATCGAGTTCATTCACAAGCGCATCGTCGAGCTGCGCGACGCGGGCAAGGCGGTGCTGCTGGTCAGCGTCGAGCTGGACGAGATCATGGCGCTGTCGGACCGGATTCTGGTGATGTTCGACGGCATGATCATGGGCGAACGCGACCCTGCCACCGTCACGGCGGGAGAGCTGGGGCTGCTGATGGCCGGCGTCACCGACCCGACCCAGCCCGCCGAGGCCGGCATCCCGCCCGCCCAGATCCAGCCCGCCGACCGCAGCGAGGACCGGCTGGTCAAACCCGAGGGGATGGGCTGATGGACAGGATGCCGAAATGGGCCGATGTGATCCTGACGCCGCTGATCTCGCTGGCGCTGGCCTTCGCGATCTCGGCGCTGGTGATCCTCGCCATCGGCGAAAGCCCCTGGGCGGCGCTGAAGATCATGGTCAACGGCGCGCTGGGGTCCAGCTATGGCTGGGGCTTCACGCTGTATTACACGACGAATTTCATCTTTACCGGCTTGGCCGTCGCCGTCGCCTATCACGCCGCGATGTTCAATATCGGCGGCGAGGGGCAGGCGGCGCTGGGCGGCCTTGGGGTGGCGCTGATGTGCCTGTTCATCCCTTGGCCGCATTGGACGCTGGCGCTGCTGGCGGCGATGGCGGGCGGTGCGCTGTTCGGCGCGGCATGGGCCTTTATTCCGGCGCTGCTGCAGGCCAAGCGAGGCAGCCATGTCGTCATCACCACGATCATGTTCAACTTCATCGCCGCGGCGCTGCTGAACTGGGTGCTGGTGGTCAAGCTGCGCCCGATCGGCAGCATGGACCCGGCCTCGGCCACATTCCCGGCCGCCACCCATCTGCCCAAGCTGACCGAGATTTTCGCGCTGTTCGGCATCGCCTGGGGCCGGCACACGCCTGCCAATGTCACCTTCGTCATCGCGCTGCTGGCCTGTCTGGGCGTCTGGCTGCTGATCTGGCGCACGCGGCTGGGCTATGAGATCCGGGCCTTCGGCAAATCCGAGAGTGCGGCACGTTATGCAGGCATCTCGCCGGTGCGAATCATCATCGTGGCGATGCTGATCTCTGGCGGGCTGGCGGGGATGATGGCGATCAACAACGTCATGGGCGAGGCCGAGCGGCTGATCCTGAACAATGTCGAGGGCGCGGGCTTCATCGGCATCGCCGTCGCGCTGATGGGCCGCAACCACCCTTTCGGCGTGCTACTGGCGGCGCTGCTTTTCGGCTTTCTCTATCAGGGCGGGGGCGAGTTGGCGCTGTGGACCACTATCCCGCGCGAGCTGATCGTGGTTATTCAGGCGCTGGTGATCCTGTTCACCGGCGCGCTGGACAACATGGTGCGCATCCCGCTCGAGGCGTTTTTCATGTCGCAAAGGCGCAAGACATGACCGGCGCGCTGACCGACAGGGGCGGGGTCTGACATGGACTTCAACACCATTCTCGCGATCCTCGATTCCTCGGTGCGGCTGATGACGCCGCTGCTGCTGGCCTGCCTTGCCGGGCTATATTCCGAACGCTCGGGCGTTTTCGACATCGGGCTCGAGGGCAAGATGCTGATGGCGGCGTTTTCGGCGGCGTCGGTGGCGGCGCTGACCGGCTCGGTCTGGCTGGGCTTGCTGGCCGGGATCGGCGGATCGATGGCGCTGTCGCTGGTCCATGGCGTGACCTCGATCACCTTTCGCGGCAATCAACTGATATCGGGTGTCGCGATCAACTTCCTCGCTTCGGGGCTGACGGTGCTGGTCGGGCAAAAGCTGTTCAGCTTGGGCGGCCGCACCCCCAGCCTGTCCGGCGCCGCCCGCTTTGCCGAAATCGAGCTGCCCTTCGCCGCCGCGCTGCGCGATGTGCCGATTTTGGGCCCGATCTATTACGAGCTGATCTCGGGCCACACGATCCTCGTCTATGTGGCGTTTCTCTGCGTGCCCCTGACCTGGTGGCTGCTGTTTCGCACCCGCTTCGGGCTGCGGCTGCGGGCGGTGGGCGAGAACCCGGCCTCGGTCGATACGGCCGGGGTGTCGGTCACCGGACTGCGCTATCAGGCGATCATCATCTGCGGCGTGCTGTGCGGTCTGGCCGGGGCCTATCTGGCGACGGGCCTGTCGGCGGGATTCGTCAAGGAAATGACCGCCGGGCGCGGCTTCATCGCGCTGGCGGCGCTGATCTTCGCCAAGTGGCGGCCGTGGAACGCGCTGTTCGCGACCTTCCTGTTCGGCCTGCTGGAGGCCATCGCCAACCGCTATCAAAGCCTGGATCTGGGCGTCATCGCCATCCCCTCGATGTTCATGAACGCGCTGCCCTATATCCTGACCGTCATCATCCTCGCCGGCTTTGTCGGCCGCGCCATCCCGCCCCGCGCGGGCGGAGAACCCTATGTCAAAGAGCGCTGATCTTGTCCGCCTGATCCGTGACCGCGCGGGCGACGAGGTGCCCGAGATCGGGCTGATCCTCGGATCGGGTCTGGGGCATCTGGCGCAGGCGGTGGACGGGGTCGCAATCCCCTATGCCGATCTGCCGGGCTTTCCCCATGCCGGCGTGTCGGGCCACAACCCGCATCTGGTCATCGGCACGCTGGAAGGCGTGCGCGTCGCGGTCTTCGGCGGGCGGGCGCATTACTACGAATCCGGGCGGGCCGATGCGATGCGGCTGCCCCTGCAGGTCTTGGCCGAGATGGGCACCGAGAAGCTGCTGCTGACCAACGCGGCGGGGGCGGTGAACCGCGATCTGGCGCCCGGCGATCTGATGCTGCTGTCCGACCATATCGCCTTCGCCGGCACCAACCCGCTGATCGGCGAGGGGTCGGACGCGCGGTTCGTGCCCATGACTGACGCCCATGACGCCGAGCTGCGGACGGGCCTGAAGGCGGCAGCCCAGGCCGAGGGGGTCGATCTGCCCGAGGGCGTCTATGGCTGGTTCTCTGGCCCCAGCTTCGAGACC
Organism: Paracoccus jeotgali; assembly: GCF_002865605.1. Taxonomy (NCBI): domain Bacteria; kingdom Pseudomonadati; phylum Pseudomonadota; class Alphaproteobacteria; order Rhodobacterales; family Paracoccaceae; genus Paracoccus; species Paracoccus jeotgali. The sequence continues at coordinate 1,980,682 of NZ_CP025583.1, read as the reverse complement.
CCGGCCGAGATTCGCGCCGCCCGCGTGCTGGGCATGGACGCGGTCGGCATGTCCACCGTGCCCGAGATCATTCTCGGCCGGTTTCTGGGGCTGCGCTGCGCGGCGGTCTCGGTCATCACCAATATGGGCGCAGGCCTGTCGGATGAATCGATCAGCCACGAACACACCAAGCAGATGGCCCCCATCGGCGCCGCCAAGCTGGAGCGGGTGTTGCGCCGCTTTCTACACCAATGAACGCTGTGGATGCCACGCCGTCACGCCCGTCCCGATGGCGCCAGCCATGCAAAGCGGCCGGGGCGCAAAGGCCACACCTGCGGCTATTTGGCCCCTTTCAACCGCGCCGGGCCGCTGGACTGGCGCGGAATTGATCGCTAGAGATGCCCCTGCACGGGCGGCGATTCAGCGCCCCTATCTATCATAGCCGGTCCGCGACGGCGGGCCTGAACCGGAGAGAAGCCGTGACCAACGCAGAAGAACACGAAGGCACGCGGAGGGATTTCCTCTATTACGCCACCGCGGGGGCAGGGGCCGTCGCAACCGGCGCTGCCGGATGGACCCTGATCAACCAGATGAACCCCTCGGCCGATGTTCAGGCGTTGTCCTCGATCATGGTCGATGTCAGCGGCATCGACGAAGGCACGCAGCTGACGGTGAAATGGCTGGGCAAGCCGGTCTTCATCCGCCGCCGGACCGAGGCCGAGATCGAGGCCGGTCGCGCCGATAACGACGCCGCGCTGATCGACCCGCTGGCCCAGAACCCCAATATCGACCCGGGCGCACCCGCGACCGACGAAAACCGCTCGCTCGCCGGGCCGGACGGCACCAACACCGGCGAATGGCTGGTCCAGATCGGCGTCTGCACCCATCTGGGCTGCGTGCCGATCGGCGACGGCGCCGGCGATTACGGCGGCTGGTTCTGCCCCTGCCACGGCAGCCATTACGATACCGCCGGCCGCATCCGCCGTGGCCCGGCCCCGCGCAACATGGACATCCCCGTGGCGTCCTTTGTCGACGAGTCGACCCTGAAGCTCGGCTAAGGAGGTTAAGCATGTCCGGTATTCCGCACGACCACTACGAACCCACGACCGGCGCCGAGCGCTGGCTGCATCGCCGGCTGCCCATCGTCGGGCTGCTTTACGACACGCTGATGATCCCGACCCCCCGCAACCTGAACTGGTGGTGGATCTGGGGCATCGTGCTGGCCTTCTGCCTGGTGCTGCAGATCGCCACCGGCATCGTGCTGGCGATGCACTACACGCCGCATGTGGACATGGCCTTCCGCAGTGTCGAGCATATCATGCGCGACGTGAATGGCGGCCACCTGCTGCGTTACCTGCATTCGAACGGCGCCTCGCTGTTCTTCCTGGCCGTCTATATCCACATGTTCCGCGGCCTGTTCTATGGCAGCTACAAGGCCCCGCGCGAAGTGACGTGGATCGTCGGCATGCTGATCTATATCTGCATGATGGCCACCGCCTTCATGGGCTATGTGCTGCCCTGGGGTCAGATGTCCTTCTGGGGCGCCACCGTCATCACCGGCCTGTTCGGCGCCATCCCCGGCATCGGGCCGAGCCTGCAGGAATGGCTGCTGGGCGGACCGGCCGTCGACAACGCGACGCTGAACCGCTTCTTCTCGCTGCACTATCTGCTGCCCTTCGTGATCGCGGCGCTGGTCGTCGTCCACATCTGGGCCTTCCACACCACCGGCAACAACAACCCGACCGGCATCGAAGTGCGCCGCACCTCGAAGGAAGAGGCAGAGCGTGACACGCTGCCCTTCTGGCCCTATTTCGTCATCAAGGACCTGTTCGCCCTGGCGGTGATCCTGGTCGTGTTCTTCGCCGTGGTCGGCTTCATGCCGAACTATCTCGGCCACCCCGACAACTATGTCGAGGCGAACGCGCTGGTGACCCCCGCCCATATCGTTCCGGAATGGTACTTCCTGCCCTTCTACGCGATCCTGCGCGCCTTCACCGCCGATGTCTGGGTGGTGATCGCGGTCGAGTGGCTGAGCTTTGGCATCATCGACGCCAAGTTCTTCGGCGTGATCGCGATGTTCGGTGCGATCGTGGTCATGGCGCTGGTGCCCTGGCTGGATACCTCGCGTGTCCGCTCGGGCCGGTTCCGGCCGCAGTTCAAATGGTGGTTCTGGCTGCTCTGCATCGACTTCGTGGTGCTGATGTGGGTCGGTGCCATGCCCGCCGAGGGGATCTATCCCTATATCGCCCTGGCCGGGTCCGCCTATTGGTTCGCCTATTTCCTCATCATCCTGCCGCTGCTGGGTGTGATCGAAAAGCCGGATGCGATGCCCTCGACCATCGAGGAAGACTTTGCCGCGCATTACGGCACAACCACCCATCCTGCCGAGTAAGGAGAGGCAAGCATGTCCCTGAGAATGAAGACCCTCACGGCTGTGGCCGCGCTCAGCCTCGGTGCCGCCGCATGGGCGCAGGACGAGGCTGTGGTGATCCCGCTGCCCACGGATACCGCCACAGAGAGCAGCCCTGTCGAGATCCTGACCGAACCGGCCACCGCGCCGGTCGCGTCAGAGCCGCCGGCCGCCCAGCCTGCGTCCGAAGTGATCCCGCCCGAGGACAATGCGGACGAGGCTGACGCCGAAGCCGCTGCCGACGAGGCCGCGGTCGAGCCGGAAGCCGAACCTGAAGCCGAGGCGGTGGCAGACGAAGCCCCCGCCGAGGAAGCAGCCGCCGAGGAACCGGCCGCTGAAGAGGCAACCAACGCCGCCGCTGAAGAACCGGCAGCCGAGGACGCGCCCGAAGCGGTCGAGGCCGCCGACGAGGCCGCGACCGACGACGCCGAAGATCTGGAAAGCCTCGAACAGCCCGGTCTCGCCGACTCTGGCGAAACCGAGATGGTCGTCGAGGAGCCGCCGATCGAGGTCGAAGAGGCGCATGTCACCGACATCGCGTTTTCCTTCGAAGGCCCGTTCGGCACCTTCGACCAGTTCCAGCTTCAGCGTGGCCTGCAGGTCTTTACCGAGGTCTGCGCCTCGTGCCACGGCCTTAAGCAGGTCGCGTTCCGGACGCTCGCGGATGAGGGTGGGCCCAACCTGCCGGTCGATCAGGTCCGCGCCTATGCGGCCCAGTTCGACATCTACGACCCCGAAACCGACGAGGACCGCGCGCGCATCCTGACCGACCACTTCCCGACCGTCGAAGGCCTGGGCATGGGTCCGGACCTGTCGCTGATGGCCAAGGCGCGGGCCGGCTTCCACGGACCGCTCGGCACCGGGATCAGCCAGCTCTTCAACGGCATCGGCGGCCCGGAATACATCTACTCCGTGCTGATGCACTATACGGGCGAGGACAAGGAACAGGCCGGGACGGTGCTCTATCACAACACCACCTTCCCCGGGAACTGGATCTCGATGCCGCCGCCCCTGTTCGACGATCTCGTCGAATACGAGGACGGCACCCCGGCGACCATGGACCAGATGGCCAAGGACGTCTCTGCCTTCCTGATGTGGACGGCCGAGCCGCACATGATGGCCCGCAAGAAGGTCGGCTTCGTGTCGGTCATCTTCCTGACCATCTTCGCTGCGCTGCTGTATCTGACCAACAAGCGGCTGTGGTATCCGATCAAGCATCGCCGCCCCGAGTGATCGAGACCGCCGAAACAGAAACGCGCCCCCGCCGGGGCGCGTTTTTCTTTGCGGTATCTTAACCTGCGCCGGTGCAGTCTGCGAATCGCGCAAGGGGGCTTCATGGCGATCTACAATCTCGGTTCGATCAACGTCGACCACATCTATCGGCTGCCGCATCTGCCGGCTTCGGGCGAAACCCTGGCGGCAGAGGGCTATGGGCAGGGCCTTGGCGGCAAGGGCGCCAACCAGTCGGTCGCCGCCGCGCGGGCCGGGGCGGTCGTGCATCATATCGGCGCGATTGCTGCCTTGGGAGAGGATTGGGTGCTGGACCGGCTGCAGGAATACGGCGTCCGAACCGACCGGATCGCGCGGCTGCACCACCAGACCACCGGGCACGCCATCATCCTGGTCGATGGGCAGGGCGAGAACTCGATCGTGCTGCACCCGGGCGCGAACCGGCGGCTCGACCCCGACGCGGTCGCGCAGGCGCTGGCGCCCATCGGCCCGCGCGACACGCTGCTGATCCAGAACGAAACCTCGCAGCAGGTCGAGGCGGCCCGGATTGCGCGTGCCGCCGGGGCGCGGGTGATCTATAGCTCGGCGCCGTTCTCGGTCGATGCGGTGAGCAAGATCCTGCCCCATGTCTCGCTGCTGGCGCTGAACGCGGTCGAGGCCGCGCAACTGGCCAAGGCATTCCCCGACGGCATCGCCGTGCCGGCCATGCTGGTGACCAAGGGCGCCGAGGGCGCCGAATATCGCGATCTCGCCTCTGGCCAGACCCTCACGCAGCAGGCATTTCCGGCGCGCGCGGTCGACACCACCGGGGCAGGCGACTGCTTCCTGGGCTATTTCGCCGCCGGTCTCGATCTGGGCCGGCCGATCCCCGAGGCGCTGCGCCACGCCGCCGCCGCCTCGGCCATCAAGGTCACCCGACCGGGCGCCGGCGACGCCATTCCCGAGGCGAGCGAGGTCAACGACTACCTGGCGCGGACGGGCGGTTGATAGAGCGCGGGCGGTGGATAGGGCGCCCGAACCGGCAGCCGATGATCAGGGCTGCGGATGGACGCTCCGGCGCTCACCTCTCCAACGACCCGCAGTTTCGACGGCCGCAGCAGGGGACGACACCGACCTAGCCCGCCGCGTCACCGCCCCAGCCTGCTACGCTTTACAACCCGAGCGAGCCGTAGACCTTGGCGATCCGACGGATTGCGACCACAAAGGCCGCGGTGCGCAGGTCGTCGACTC